>VFJO01000303.1 GCA_009886045.1 Verrucomicrobiota bacterium | reverse complement strand
TCGCCGGTCTCGATGCAAATTACGCGCCCAACGGCAACAACACGGTTACGAACAACGGCACGTCAGATTCCACCCTCACCTTGGCTGGACTCACCGCCAACCGCACCTTTGCGGGAGTGATCAAGGATGGGGCTACGAACACCACTTCGCTGGTCATGAACAGCGCGGGCCGCATCCAGACGCTCACCGGCAACAACACCCACACTGGCACCACATCAGTTTTTGGGGGCAAACTGGTTCTCGGCACCCCGCTCGCCCTGCAAAACAGTCCCTTCGACACCTCGGGCTCCCAAAACGCCGGAGCCATCCTCGACATTACCGCTGCCACGGTCAATGGCACCCTCACGCTGGGCGGACTCTCGGGCGCGATCAACCTCGCCTTGACCAATATCACCGGTTTCCAAAGCGTCACCAACCTCCGCTTGAACCCCCAATTCGGCCGCAGCTACACCTACGCGGGCGCCATCGCCGATGGAACGACTGCCCGGAGTGTGACCAAGACCGGAGCTGGCACCCAAGTCCTCTCCGGCAACAACACCTACACGGGCGCGACCGCGGTGAGCGAAGGCACACTTTTGATCGATGGTTCCACCAGCAGCTCCAGTCCTGTCACGGTGGCCCCCGGCGGAACTCTCGGCGGGTGTGGAACCATCGGTGGGCCGGCCACGGTGAGCGGCACGCTTGCACCAACTCCCGGTGGAATGCTGCGGTTCACCGCGCCGCTGACGCTGCAAGCAAGCGGCCGCATAGTCATTCGCGTAGCCCGCAGCGGCAATTCGCTCGCCCACGGACAGATCGCATCCAGCACACCGATCCCGTTGGCTGGCACACTCGTCATCGAGGACTCTGGAACGGATTTTCTCCAGACTGGCGACACGATCCGCATTTTCGATCCCACTACACAAACAACAGGCAGCTTCGAGCAGGTCGTCCTGCCGTCGGGATACTCCTTCGATTCCTCCAAGCTGGCTCAGGGACTTCTTTCGGTCACTCAAGGCTCGGTGAAACCGGAGTTCACCGGATTCGCCATCCAGGCTGGAACGGCCACCCTCTCGTGGCCCGAGGAGTTCAGGGGCTGGTGGCTGCAATTGAACACCAACAGCCTCGACCCGACCGGTTGGCTCGATCTCGAAGGCTCCGATTCCCTCACCAGCATCACCTTCGCCCTCGACCCGTCCGCCAAATCCGAGTTCTACCGCCTGCGAGCACCGAGTGCCGCCGACCTGGCCTTCGCCGACGACCCGCTCGCGCGTGGAGCCTCGTTGACCGTTGCCTCGGTGTGGTCGGGAGTGTCACCAGGCTTTTCCCTTCTCACCACCCAGGACCAACAAATCGCCGCCTATTACGACGCCAACAGGGAACTCATCGTTGCCGCACGGAATTCCAACTCCGACACCTTCACCACCCAGGCACTGGGCGAAAATTTTACCGGCTGGGACCACCACAACTACATCTCCGCCGCGATCGATTCCGAAGGATTTCTCCACCTCGCTGCCGATATGCACAATGATCCGATGAATTACTTCCGGTCTTCCGCGCCGGTGACCGACGCCGCGCAGTTTGCCACGCCGGGGTTCATGCAACGCATCTCGCCGATGTGGAGCGGAGCGAAACTCGAACGCTGCACCTACCCTCGGTGGTTCGAAAGCCCAGCCGGCGAGTTTTGTTTCAATTACCGCGAAAAAAGCGATGGCACACCACACCGCTCTGTCATCCTGCGATTCGATCCGGCGACCAAGACTTGGTTGCAAACCACGGGGTCGAATTCGCTTTTCCAATGGAACGACGGCTCCAGTGTCTATCACTACAGCGTCTACCACTTACGCACCCGTTCCGACTCGCGCATCCATTTTTATTATCTTTGGACCCCCACTGGCCCGAACTACCGCCTCGGCTATGTGCGCTCTGCGGACATGGTCAACTGGACCGACGCCTTCGACCGGCCAGTAGCCCTCCCGATCCAGCCCAACACACGCTCCGAGACCGTGATCGACAACCTCGAGAATGGCGGGCTTCATAATAGCAACCCCCGCCTCACTTTCGACCGCCAGGGCAGTCCCATTATTGCCTACCACAAGTATGATGCCAATGATGCCAATGGGAAATCGCAGATTTACGTCGCCAAACCCGATCCAGCCACCCAGACATGGAAGATCGTCCAAATCACCAATTCCACGGTCCGCTGGAACCTGGACTCGGCCGGCAGCGCTTCCAATTCCTTTCCGGACGACGATCCGCTCGATGGCTTGGTCACGCTCCAAATCTCCCTGGTTGGATCCGACGGCACAGCCTACCCGGGTAACGGCTACTACACACTGGATGAAAACACCCTCGAGAACCTCACCGGCACGTTTCCCAATGCCTGGTCCTATGCCGCTGCAAACATGCCGCAATCCCAATCCACCAGGGTGGACCCCAGCACGCCCGAGAACAGCTACGTCGCTCCCGTGAGCAACGCTACGATGCAGATTCCCAGACGGTCCTCCGAGGGCCTTGCCCTCTCGGACCAACAATACTACCTCCGCTGGGAAAGCCTGCCCATCGCTAATGACAAACCTCGCACCGACGCCTTGGGGAATGTCATCTCGCCGCCGCCCTCAACCCTGCGGCTTTATCGCACCTGGTCAGACTTCGGCAACTCCGCCACCGGCGCTAGCGCTTATGGATTGCTCTTCAAACCCCACGAAGCCCGCCGCTACGGCTCGATGGCTCTCGGCCTCGACCGCCAAGCTCCCTTTCGCTACACCCTCTCAAGCTCCCAGACCGGCGCGCCCCATCTCGCAGAATGGAAGTTTCAAGTCCCTGCAGCTGGCGACTACGCCCTGAGCGGATTCACTCGCCTCCCCAAGCCTCCCCAAGCCCCTGTGCGAAACTCCAACCTGCTCCTCCACCTGGACGCATCGGACTCTGCATCTCTCATCCTCGACAGCGCAGGAAAAGTGACCCGCTGGGCTGACGCCAACCAGAGCACCAACTTCGCCGAGCAGACGACCGCCACATCGAGACCTCTCAAAACCATCGACCCTGTCCTCGGCCTGCCCGTCATCGATTTCGGGCCGTTGGTGACCAACACGGCCAATGGCTCGTGGCTGCAGTTCAAAAATGCCTTGGGTGCTACCCTCAACCTCTCGAACATCCGCACAGTGATCGCCGTCATGAAGGGCTCAAATTTCCTCCTGGGCGATGACAACAACATTCATTTCCACCGAGGTATAAAGCCTGCCCTCACCCCAACGAACCCGCTCTGGCACGCCTCGTTCACCTCCGCAAATATCCGCAACGGGCAGACCTTTCTGAACGGCACCCTTATCAACGGTACCACCACGGCGATGCCAGACAGCTACTGGCTGGTGAGCGTGATCACCGCTGGCAATGTGGAAGCCAGCAACCTGGCCCGCGACCGCTCCCAAAACTACAATCTCGGTGGCCTGCAAGTCGCCGAGATGCTCATCTACGACAGCCCACTTAGCGAGGCCGAGCGGCTCGCCACCGAGAGCTACCTCCGCAAGAAATGGCTCTCAGGCCTGGGTTCAAGCCCCCGGCAGGGATTACTCGTGCAAATCGACGACACCCCCCCCGTGCTTCTGCCAGCCCTTTCCTATTGGGATTACCAGTCGGCCCGCGAGCAGGATACGGGTGGGATGGTGCGTTTCCCGCTCTCATCTGGACAGCACACCCTCCGGGTCATCGCCAACGCCCCCGATGCCCAGCTCGGTTACCTCTGGGTGAACCGCGCCGCCGACACCAAGACCCCGTCACTCGGCCCCGTCGCCAACTCGGGCTACGACCTCGTTACCGATCTCACGGCTGTCTGCGGGTATTCCCTGCGCTCCGCCATCGGCTCCAACCCCTCCGGGTTTTCCGCCAGCTACCGGATTCCGGTGCCAGCGGCAGGTAATTACCTTCTCATCGGCCGCACCCGCGCTCCCTCCACCAACTCCAACGCCTTCCAGCTTTCCATCCAAGGCGCGGCTCCCGAGGCATGGAATCTTCCCGTCACCGGCACCCAGTGGGCATGGGCCCCCGTCAAAACCCTGAGCGGTCTCGCTGCCGGCCCGATGACTCTCACGGTCTCCGGAGGTGAGGCGGGCTCCGAACTCGACAGCTTCCTGTTGTTGAAAATCCCGTAGCACCTTGCCGGACATCGCCAGCCATGGCTTGATACCAATATCTATTGGGTTTGGACTTTAACGCGCCGTTTTAACTTGTAGCGGCGTCTCTGTGAGCGCCGGAGTCTTTAACCATCGGCGGTCATAGACCGCCGCTACAGTAGAGTCCAAAAGCAATCGGCCTTTCCTGTTGAGGAGGAAGGTCGGCAGTTTAAATAAGAAAATGACAGATGTGTTTTTTTTTACAAAACGAGATTGTAAACGATTTGGATGTCATTCCTTCAGAATACCCTGATTGCTCGTAGCGCTCCTGCTATTGTCCTTACGGCTTTCCTCCTTTGCATTGGCGCGACATTCGCCGCAGACTCTCTAGCATATAAGGAATTCCACGGTCTACGACTTTGGTTGGATGCCAGCGACCCCACCACGCTCGAAGTTCAGGGACGTGGTGTTACTCAGGGACGTGTTGTTACCCGCTGGCGGGACAAATCCGGCGCTAAGAATCATGCGGAGTTTAAAGGCGAACCCATTGTTTCCCCGAGTGATTTCAATGGTCATCCTGCCATCCGCATGCGGGGCAGAGAGATGTTCAACATCAGGGCCTTGGCCAAGGAGGCAGGGCCGTTCACCGCTTTCGTGGTCTCGCGCCGCACGGAAGCTCAAGCGATCGGAGATCCCTATCAGAGGTTGGTTTCCATTGGCTCTGGACTCACGCTTTGCGATCCAGCCCTCCCTGTCCCGTATGCTCCCACCGTGAGGGTCGTAACCGGGGAGAAGATTGCCCCTGGCTTGGTGGGCATTGGCTGCGATCCGAATTCAAATTCATGGGACAATGCTTTTCACGGCGACATTGCAGAAGTGTTGATCTACAGCGGTCGGACCCTCAGCAAGGCGGCGTTTCACGAGGTGATGAAATATCTCGCCACCAAGTGGGGCGCGATGCCGGCCCAGGACGCGTCCAGCTGGATTCGCATGGATTCCCTTGGACCAACGCCTACAAGGGTCACTGCTGACCAGCCGAATCGCGCCAAGTGGACCCCCGATGCGGCAGAGCTTGGGGTTCTGGCGGACTCCTTGGATGACGATTTGCGCGTCTTCTCCCCGCCTTCCAGCGACCGTGCGTTTTGGACCTCAACGCCGTTGCCTGCCACGGAATGGATTCAGAAAGCAGAAGGCTTTTTAGGCCGTCCGATTCCAGAACTCACGGACGAACTTTATCGGGATTACGAAAAGACCGGGAGTCAGGAACGCTTTATGAATGTCTATAGCGAGCGGCTTGAGCGAGCCAAGGCCTTTGGCTTGGCCGAGGCGCTGGAGAACCAAGGGCGTTTCATCGCCCCCTTGCGTGAAAGCATTCAGGCCATCTTGGATGAGCCCAGCTGGGTGATCATCGCACATGATTTCGAAGGTCGCGTTTTTTCCGGGAAGAAGATGGATGTGGATCTTGGGGCTTCCCACCGTGCAGCCGATCTCGCCACCATCATCTGCTGGCATGGCCAGGCTCTTGGCCGCGAAACGGTCGAGCGCACGCAGGCCGAAATCCGCCGCCGCGTCGTGGAGCCGTTTCGCAAACGAATCGCCGGCGACACCACTGTGTGCTCCTGGGCCAATGTGGATACGAATTGGAACGCTGTGTGCCTGGCCAACACCGTTTATGCCGCCCTGGCCGCCGTTCCGGACAAAGCCGTGCGCGCCGAAGTGGTAGGTGGCGCCATGACATTCATCAACCGGTTTTTAGATGGATTCACGATGGATGGCTACTGCAGCGAGGGGATCGGTTACTGGGAATACGGGTTCGGACACTTTGTCCTTCTCGCCGAGAGGCTGTTGCTCGCCAGCGGGGGCAAAATCAACCTCTACCAGGATCCTGTCATTCCGCGTATCGTGACCAACCCGGCGCGGCTTGAGCTGTCGAGCGGAGTTTATCCAGCCTTTGCGGCCGCTAGTCCCAACCCCCGCGTGTCTCCCTGGTTTTTGACAATGCTTTCCCGCCGCTTTGACATGGAGAGACCCTCCGGCAAGATGGCCTCGATCGAAAGTAGGCGTTGGACTCCCTTATCTGAACTGGATATGGCTTTGGCAGCCCCTGCTGCACCGGAGCAGCGCATGGCCTTGGAGCCGCTCTCTCCTTTGCGTGGCTGGTTTGAAGTGGTCGGTATTCTTGTTTCCCGCCCAACAGACCCGAAGAACGGGATGAGTGTGGCGATGAAAGGTGGACACAACGCCGAACATCACAACCACAATGACCTCGGGAGTTATGTTGTGACGGCAGGTGCGGGACCCGTTCTTCTCGATCCCGGAGCGGAGGTTTTCACCAACCAAACCTTCTCCGATCGACGCTATGACAGCAAGGTTCTCAACTCCTATGGGCACTCGGTGCCGGTGGTGGATGGCCAACTCCAAGCCACCGGTCGCCAGGCCGAGGCCAAGATTCTGAAAACGCTCTTCACCCCCGACCGCGATGAATTCGCGCTCGATCTGACATCCGCCTACCCGGTGAAAGGACTCAACCGCCTGACCCGTGCATTCACCTACGACCGTAGCGGCGGCACCTCGCTCCAAGTCGAGGATGAGCTCCATGCGGAGAGGCCGATGACATTTGAAACC
The DNA here is from genome assembly GCA_009886045.1 of Verrucomicrobiota bacterium. Taxonomy (GTDB): domain Bacteria; phylum Verrucomicrobiota; class Verrucomicrobiia; order Chthoniobacterales; family Terrimicrobiaceae; genus UBA967. The sequence goes on along the minus strand of VFJO01000303.1, from coordinate 6,449 downwards.
GCTCTCATCACCTACGGAACCCTCGAGCGCAAGCAGGACGGTGCGCTTAACATCACCAATGGTGCTAACGGCGGTGTGCGCGTGTCGGTGGACACTGGTGGCGAGCCCTACGAAGTCACGGAGGAAGTCATCCAGGCAAACATGCTGGACACCAAGCTCAAGCCGCGCCGCGTTGCCGTGCGGCTGACCGAGCCCACCTCGAAGGCCAAGATCAACCTCACCGTGACGCCACTTCCAAAGTCCGCCGAAAACGAGGTGCTGCCGGTGGTGGAAGTCACCGAAGCGCCTTTGGATCGCGATGGGGTGGTGCGGATCGAGGCAGAGGCTTTCACCGCCGAGGAGCGGGGGGCTGTGGAGCGGACTGACCGAACCGAGGCAGTCGGCCAGGCGATCCGTTCGTGGGAGACCCCGGGACACGCGATCGAATGGAAGGTTCAGATTCCGCGCGAAGGTCGCTATCTGATGGTTTTGCGCTACGCCAACGGGATGAACCTCCAGCTCACCTCACGCTCCCTTCTCATCAACGGAGCCGTCCCCTCGGGCGCGGAAGAAGGCTTCGCCTTCCCGCCAACAGGTGGCTGGGGACTTGCTCCTGCGGAGTGGAGCGAAGCCGTTCTGGGCAGGAAAGGAAAACCGTTCCGCATATTCTTGGCTGCCGGGGAGAATACGATCCGGATGGTGAACACCCAAGGCGACGGATTGAATCTGGATTGGATGACCCTGGCGCCTTTGGATCGGCAATGAACGATCGGACAGCAAGGGAAAAAAATTGGCGTGCCGGTCTGGTCGCTCCCCAATACAAATTGGCACAAGCCGATGCGCCTCATTTTTACTTCCGAATCCTTCCCAGATTGGTTTGGCCTACCCAAAGACCAAGACCTTCCGTCCACCTTCCATGTCGATTACGTCCGCTCATGGAAACGGCCCGGTTGGGAAGGGGTGATTCTTGAGGAGCAACTGGAATCTCAACCCTGGAATCCGCTGAAATAAACAAAAGGCCGTAGGAAAATGGATCGGAGAACCCAACCTGACCGTGCGGGAGGGCAGCCACCGTTCCGAGGCATTGCAGACGAGAAGCCTGTTTAAATGGGAAAATAAATCTTCGCTCGACAGCATGTCAGAGCAAGGAGATTTTCATGTAGTGAACCCCACTCCCCTCTTGTTCAGAACCCTCATTTCATTGAATCTTTGGCTGTCAGGAAGCCTTTTCATTGAAGCCGCAACCTTCCCCATCTATCTGGAACCGCCAACAACGGTGCAAGACGCTCCACCCTCGGACATCAAGCGAGGAACCAATGGGGATGCGGCCGGAAATTCGATCGACTTCAACAGCCTTTACTATTTGAAGAATGGCGCCCCATGGCTTCCCGTGATGGGAGAAATGCATTACAGCCGAGTTCCGCATGAATCCTGGGGTGATGCGCTTGATAAAATGAAGGCTTCCGGAATTGATATTGTTTCCAGTTATGTCATCTGGATTCACCATGAGGAATCCGAGGGGGACTGGGATTGGAGTGGAAACAAGGATTTGGGCGCCTTTCTGGACCTCTGCAAACAGAAGGGGCTATTTGCCTGGCTGCGCGTCGGCCCTTGGTCCCACGCCGAAGTTCGCAACGGGGGATTCCCCGATTGGCTCTACAAAAAAGGGGCAAATCTCAGGTCCAACGACCCGAAGTATCTGGATCTCTGTAAAAAATTTTACGCCCAGATGGCCCAGCAGATGGTAGGGCGATATTTCAAGGACGGCGGACCAATCATCGGAATTCAACTCGAAAACGAATACGGTTGGCACAAGGCACCGGCTGCGGAGTATATGTATGCACTCAAGAAGATGGCGATCGAGTCGGGAATGGATGTCCCGATCTACAGCCAATTCTCGCCCGAGTATCCTGCGGACCAAAAGGAATTCATTGGAATGCTTGGCGGCTACGTCGATGCGCCATGGGGAAAGGGAACGCAGCGCCAGGTGCGCGAACAGCGCTATCAATTTGAGAGCGTAGTCTATGATCCCGAGGTGGGCTCGGACTTGTTTGGCGAGCGTAAGGGGACTGATGACAAGAAGCCTTTCCCGAGTGGAATGGCAGAGTATGGCGGAGGGTTGCACGTGAGTTACCATCGCCGACCGTGTCTGTTCCCGGGAGACATCGCGGCACCTGCCTATGCCTATGTCGGCAGTGGGGCGAATCTCTTGGGCTACTACATGTTTCATGGAGGCACCAACCCCATCGGCAAGCTCTCCACACTGCAAGAGTCCCGCAAAACGAAATATCCCAACGATCATCAGATCCTCTCCTACGATTACCAGGGTCCCATCGGAGAGTGGGGGCAGGCCAATGAACAGCTCGCCGATTTGCGTCTGCTCCACTTGGCGTTGAATGATTTCGGGGGCCTCATCGCCACGATGAAACCATACCGCCCCGGAAAGGATACCTCCCAGGGGTTTCGCTACGCCGTGCGAGTGGCGGGTGATGCAGGCTGTGTGTTTTTCAACAACCACACCCGCTATCTCCCATCACCCGAGATCCCGGATGTGACATTCGAATTCAAATCCGCGCAGGGCGGGGGCACCGTGTGGCCCAGCAAGCCGCTCACGATCCGCCCGGATGTCTATGGTTTTTTCCCATTTGGATGGAAGTTGGAGGATCTTCGATTGAATTGGGCAACGGCACAGCCTGTGTGTTTGATTGAAAACCAGGGGCAAAAAACATGGGTGTTCAAGGAAATACCGGGCATTGTGCCGGAATATGATTTTGCGCCCGACTCGATCAAGGAGAAAAAAACCGACGGGAATCTGATGGAAATCACGACCCGCGATGGCAAGCCAGTCCGGATCTTGACACTGACGCACGCCGAGGCCCTCCAAGCCTACAAAGTCCGTTGGGGGAAAGGGGATTACCTTGTGCTTTCGAATGCCATGGTGTCGCTCCGGGAAAACCAAATCGGGTTCCAGTTGTGGAACGGCCGTGAGTTGAATTGGAAAAGCTATCCGGCATTGCCTATCTCTGGAAAGGGGCAGACCACACTCCCCGACCATTTCGCAAAGGGTAGCCATGTCTTCCCCGAGAGCAAGGTGGAGGTGCGTGCCGCCATCCGCGGGGTTAGCGGGTCGATGCCGGATGATGTCGCCAAAATGCCTCAACCGGGACCTCTTTACGGCGCCACTTACAGCTCAGTCGCCGGCGCCACGACATGGGATTTGAATGTTTCCAGGAAAAACGACCAAGCCCGAGATTATCTTGTGGAAATCGATTACAAAGGAGACACGTTTGCACTTTACCGGGACGGAGTCCTCGCCGCTGATGATTTCCAGCGCGGGGCACCGATGCGCTTCCTCCTGAATCGTGCCCTCGGAAAGGATGACAAGGCCTCCCAGCCTCTAGTTCAGATTGTGCCGTTCACACCCGACCGCGATGTTTATTTAGAGAAGCCTGAATTGAAGACGGACGGTCTCGTCCCGGCGATCTCATCCATCAGGGTGACGCCTATTTATGAAATTGCCTTCCCGCTGGGTGAAACGCGTAAACTGGGGGTCAGTAAACTGGGGGTCAGTGTTCATTTTCATTCAAAATACATCTCGACATGGAGCGACTCTACCAGATGAAACCAAGACTCAGAACCTATAAATGAAAGAAAATGAACACTGACCCCCAGTTTTCCCTCTCTTCACCAACCAAATCCCCATCCGCTTCGCCGACGGCAGCGAGGAAAAGTTTGCCCTCATCGAACGGCCAAATGTCGTCCTCGATGAACAAGGTGCCGTCATCGCCGTGCTCGCAGCCTGTTTACCGAGCAAAAAGAAAAACCAAAAAGACGGCGCCCGCATCCTCGTCTTTCCGGTAGATCGATTTGGCGCGAAGACGCCCGACGCTACCCCATGAGCCCGTGCAAGGAAACGCGGGTGGTTTCACCATTCACAAAAGGCATCGTTTCAGTCATCCCCCTCCTCCGCGAGCTGGGGTCAGCAGGGAATGACGCGAAGTTAAGGCGGTTTTGGGCTTCCAAATGCAGATCGCTCCTTCAGGGATATTTCTATTTAGGCTACTGTTAAACAAGGCATTGCCATTGGATGTTATATTTTGCCTCTTTGGTTATTCTCGCTTGACTTAGCGCCATTCATTGCTGACCCCCAGTTTGACCCACATTGCAAAAAAAAGGCTGCCGGAGCTTATGAACCCCGGCAGCCTGGAATCTTGCCCTCGGTTGGGTTACTGGCGCAACCTACTTCGAGGATTTCCAATCAGAAGTTCCGCGCATAGCGGAAGCCTACATTTTTAAGCCTGCTATCCAAAGCGTAGAAACCGCCACGGTATTTGACTTCACAGTTAGCAACGTCCGAATTGAATGAGCCTCCGCGGAGCAAGTTGGAGCCATTATCATTCCAAACCCATTCCCAAGCATTGCCGCTCATGTCATAAAAGCCCAGCCCCGTTGGGTTCTTAGTCGATCCGGCTTTTAGGGTGGAAGCACTGTTTTGAATATATGCACGATTTGCGGCAATAATAGAGCCGCTGGCGATTACAGCCCTACGCCCTGCCATACGATTTTGAGTCTTTCTTGAATATATGCACGATCTGCGGCAGTAATAGAGCCGCTGGCGATTACAGCTTTACGGCTTGTCATATATGTGTAAAGCTCCGTGAATTCAGGCTTGCTGAAAAGGGTTCCAATTCCAGCAACGACGAATGCCTGTGATGTTCCGTCTTTAAAATTTGCAGTAAAATAAGGAACTCTATTAAAGGATTGATTAGAAAGTTGAAAATTGGAATCCCCATTAAATATTCCAGTATCTCCAACGAAAAAACCCTTCAGGGTTAGCTTGGTAGCGCCTCTGTCTGCAACATTCGAAATTTCAAGATCGTTCCCTTCTCGCACCAACCACAGTTGCTCGCGATTCGTCAGATTATCTGTGTTGAAAAGCACGACATTGCCAAAACTACCATCCGTTTGTATTAGTTTTGTTCCATTCTTTATTTCAATTGTGTTGTGATGACCGGAAACGGTAGCAGTTTTACCTGCATCAACTAAGATATTACGGCAGTCTGATGCCTCTATTTTAGTATTATTACCGCGAACTTGAATGTAGTTTAAAGCATCGCCTTCCTTGAATTTTACTGTGCTATTTGATCCAAGTAGCAGATAATTCCCGAGGGAATTATCTGCTACTTGAGTACTATAATCATACGTGAAATTTGAGTTTCTTAAGATTGTTTCGAATCCAGCAGGAGTAGGAATAACAACTGGACCTTTAAGCGCACCGCTGGTCCAACTTTCATTAATAGTCCTTTGAATTTTTGCCAAAACTGCAGCAGGTACAAGCTGATTTGCAAATGTCTTCGGGTTATATGCTTTCATCACATCGACGAGCCCAGCGATTTTGTCGTTTTTGATTGCATAGGTTATTTGAGTAAAACGATCATAGTCAATAGATTGCGCAACAACAATTGGTGCTGTAGATGCCTGCGCTTTCCCGCCAAAAAAATCTTTGATAATTAAAGCGCTGGGAGACTCACTTTCGCGGTCTCCGACATCGAATACCTTAAGATCATTGGACAAGACCATTCCGTTCGTAGGCCGCTCGAACCAAATTTGACTAATTTTGTTATATTGTTTACTATTTTCTTCGTAATCGACTCCAAGTCGCAGTAGTACAACATTATTGTAACAACCAGTGTTTTGAGTAATAGTACCCGATATCAGGAACAAAAAATTATCATGTCCAATTATAGAGTTTCTCCCAGACCAGCTAATGGAACCGCCATTTATAGAAAACGTATTATTGCTTCCGCCCAGAATCCCAGCAGTTAAAAATTCCAGAGGATCGACCGTAATCGTGCTGTTGGTACAACTTATTGAAGGACCATAAAAGGCACCCTCAATTTGAATTAGCCGAAGAGAACATTTTTCTCCGGAGAGATCTATACGAACATTTATTTGTCTAGCTTGCAGCGGAATCGCATGGAACACCGAAATGGCTCCGGCTGCGATGAGGAGGTGGTTTTTGACCCAACCTGCGAGGGTTCCCGCGAGTGGTTTTTTTCTTGGCACGACGTGTGTTTGTTGTTTGGTTGACTGAATTGCCGTGCAAGTAGACTCGCTACCGACACCAGCGCTTGGCAGAAGAGACCGGTTTGACGGTCCTGTTACGAATAGCTTTTTCATTTTTGGGTTTGTTTGAGTTTTGGTTTTCGTCGCTTGCAGCCCACGGCTGCTCGCAACGCACGGAAGGTCGGCCAACGGCCGAGGGATTGAAATTAATTAATTGTTACAATTTTAACATATACTTAAATTGTTTTTGATGAACATTTTATAAGAATTGTATTTTTTAAAAAAGTGCTATAGGTAAATCAGAAAGTGTCCAAGTTAACCACAGATTTTTCATTTTCTCATTTAAACCCGATCCTCGCACCTTTTTCACTTTTCGCAAAAATTCCTGTTGATTTGCTCCGATA
>VFJO01000232.1 GCA_009886045.1 Verrucomicrobiota bacterium | reverse complement strand
TCGTGGTCAACAAGCTCCGCGGCACACTCCAAGTCTGTGCCGTCAAGGCTCCAGGCTTCGGCGACCGCCGCAAAGCCATGCTCGAAGACATCGCTGTCCTCACAGGCGGACGCCTCATCACCGACGACCTCGGCATCAAGCTTGAGAGCCTCACCCTTGAGGACCTCGGCCGCGCCAAGCGCATCATGGTGGACAAAGAAAACACCACCATCATTGAAGGTGAAGGCACAGGCGCTGACATCCAAGGACGGGTGGGTCAAATCCGCCGCCAGATCGAGGAAACCACCAGCGACTACGACCGCGAGAAGCTCCAAGAGCGCCTCGCCAAGCTCGCAGGCGGTGTAGCCGTGATCAACGTCGGTGCAGCCACCGAGACGGAAATGAAAGAGAAAAAAGCCCGCGTCGAAGACGCTCTTCACGCCACCCGCGCAGCGGTGGAAGAAGGCATCGTCCCCGGCGGTGGTGTGGCTCTCATCCGCGCTCAGTCCGCCCTCGACAACCTCAAGCTCTCGGGCGACGAGGCAATCGGTGCAGGCATCATCCGTCGCGCCATCGAGCAACCACTCCGCACGCTGGCCGATAACGCCGGTCAGGAAGGCGCACTCATCGTGCAGGAAGTCAAGAAACGCTCAGGCGCTGAAGGCTACAACGTCGCCACTGGCGAATATGTGGACCTCATCAAAGCTGGCGTCGTTGACCCAGCCAAAGTGACCCGCAGTGCGCTTCAAAACGCCGCATCCATCAGCGGACTCCTCCTCACCACGGAAGCTCTCATCTGCGAGCTCCCTGAGAAGGACAAAGCTCCCGCCATGCCTCATGGCGGCGGCATGGGTGGAATGGGCGGCATGGACTACTAAGTCCAGCCAACTCAAGGCTGAAAAGCCAAACTCAACAACTCAGCCGGGTTCGCAAGAACCCGGCTGTTTTGCTTTTTCCAAACATTGCAAATCGACATCGCCGCACGATACCGACTTGAACAGAAAAGCGGGACAAGGCAGGATCGGAATCTCCAGTGAATTCTCCATCGAATCTCCCATTCATCGCCTCCTCCACCATCCGCCACCTTTTGGAAGCGGCCGTCGCGGAGGGTTACAACAAAATCGGCCAAGCAGTTTTCAGAGCCGATGGAGAAGGATTTCTGATTTATCATGCAGACGATGCGGAACGGAACGACTTGGAAATTTTCCACAACCCGCATGATGCCGCAGCCATCGCAATTCATGACGATGACGGCAACTATCGCCCGCTGAAGACGGGACCAAACTTGAAGCACGGATGGCTCCTCCGTGTCGGCTCGCTCGCAGATTTGCACTTGGCTTTGGATTTGCTCTATCCTGCGGCCTTGGCGAACTGGCGAGCGTTGCTGCGCAACGAAAAAATCGCATCCCCGCTGAGAGACACTGTGAGCCGCCAGACCGGCATGTATCGCGTCACGGGTCTCATCACCGATGACGAAGCTGAGGGCATTGTGGATTCACTTTGCAGGCCGGGCTGTCTTCGCCATATTCAATGGCCGATCGCCTCGGATGCCCAGCATCCAGGAGTTCCCTCGAAGGTAAATGAAATCCCACTCCTGTGCATTGATGCGTGCAGCTTACTCATCGCGGAGGCTCGGCGCGTGGTAAAGGCGCGTCTCAGCAAGTGAACTGGGTCACGATTATCTGGACGATGACGGCCGCAGCCGCGCTCACGCTGGCTGGCGTGCACGGGTTTGTCTGGCTCCGCCAAAAAAGGCAGATGGCAAGCCTCATGTTCTGCCTCATGGCGGCATCTACCGCTGGAATGGCAGGCTGCGAGCTTTGGATGATGAATCTGGCGGATATGCAATCCTACGCGCATGCCCTCCAGTGGTATAACCTCATGCGCTGGCTGGTGACTCTGGCCCTGGTTGGCTTCATCCATTTTTACCTCGGCTCGGGACGTCCCTGGTTGGAGCTCACAGTCTGCGGGCTAAGAACACTGAGCCTGTTGCTGAACTTCATTTTCTCCCCGATGGTTTACTACTCGAGCATTAACGAGCTCGTGCACATTCCCTTTCTTGGCACGCAAGTCACGATTGTGGAGGGTATCCCCAGCCCGCTTTCGATTGTCGGGCAATTGAGCTTGCTGCTTCTTGCTGCCTATCTCGTTGATGCGACTTGGAGAAGCTCGCTGCGAAGAGACAAGCCCGGCGCGCTGCGCGTGGGACTAAGTGCCGTTTTTTTTGTTCTCGCCCTCTCGATTCAAATGATGTTCGCGCTGTGGGGAATCATTGATATGCCGATCGTCGCCAGCTTATTTTTTACGGGTATCATTGTCGTGATGGGTATCGAACTGAGCGAGGACATGCTTCGCGCGGCACGACTTGCGGACGAGCTCCGAATCCGCGAAAGCGAGCTTCGTGAAGAAAGAAAACTCACGGACGCCATTTTTGAAAGCGCGCCGGGAATGCTCTACCTGCAATCCGCAACAGGCAAAATGGTGAGGTGGAATTCTCAACACGAACGAGTTACGGGATTCTCAAACTCTGAGACATCACAAATGCGGGCGGAGGATTTCTGCGTCGAGGCCGAGCGAGAGATTTTGAAAGAAGCACGCAGCATTGCCTTGGCCAAAGGCGGGAATGAGGTGGAATTCGACCTGGCTCGCCAAGACGGGCAGATGGCAAGGCACTTTTTTCGGATGGTGCCGGTTGACATCGGCGGAGAGCCCCACTTGGTAGGCATCGGCATCGACGTGACCTCTCAGCGGGCATTGGCGGCAGAAACAGAAAAGCAACGCGAGCAGATGGCCCATATCGCGCGAGTGGCCTCGGTGAGCGAGCTTTCCAGTTCGCTGGCCCATGAGATCAACCAGCCGCTAGCCATCATTCTGAGTAACGCGCAGGCGGCTCAGCGCCTCATGGCACACGAGCAGCCCGACCTTAATGAGCTCCGTGAAATCCTCGAAGACATCGTCACCGCCGATATCCGTGCTGCAGATGTCATCAAACGCCTGCGCTCGATACTCCGCCAAGGCAAACCGGTACTGGAGTCAATATCCCCGCCCACACTCTTTGACCAGGCACTAGGGATGGCCCAATCAGACCTCAAGGAGGCTGGTGTGGAAGTAACCCGCAGACACTCAAAAAAGCTACCAACACTCCAAGCCGACAGGATTCCTATCGAGCAGGTGCTCTTGAACCTTATTAAAAATGCCTGCGAAGCCATGCAGGACAATGGATCCCGTGAAAAACTTCTTTCCCTGAGCTGCGTCAATGAGGGGACCTGGCTGCGCTTCTCCGTTCGGGACAACGGCCACGGCCTCCACGGTAATAATCAAGAAATTTTTCAAGCATTTCACACCACAAAACCAAATGGACTTGGCCTAGGGCTGACAATCTGCCAAACCATCATTCGTGCTCATGGTGGCAACCTTTGGTGCGACCGGAACAAGAGCCATGGTGCAACCTTTCATTTTCAACTACCCATTGTGCCTGAAAATCTATGAAACAGTCCGAAACAGTCTTTCTCATTGATGACGAACCCGCCCTACTCAAAGCGCTCGGCCGACTCCTGAAGGCGGAGGGCTTCATAGTAGAGGCATTTGAGAGTGCGTTGGCTTTTTTAAATGCTCCACGCCATGCCGGCTCGGGATGCATTGTTCTGGACCAATCCATGCCAGAAATGTCCGGCATGGAATTACAACAGCGACTCGTACAAGAAGACTCAGCCCTGGCCGTCATCTTCATCACAGGCAATGGAGACATTCCGATGAGTGTGCGGGCGATCAAAGCTGGCGCGGTGGATTTTTTGACCAAACCCGTAAAGGATAGTGAGCTGCTGGCGGTGATCCGAATGGCGCTTAAAAAGTCCAAGGAGATGCTCCACTCCAAAGCAGAATTCAACGAATGGAAGCAGCGGCATGCCGCACTCAGCAAACGAGAAAAAGAAGTTTTGGTTTCAGTTGCAAAGGGACTTCCAAACAAACAAATAGCCAAGGAACTCGGAGTGGTCGAGCAAACCATTAAAGTCCATCGCGGTCGAGTGATGTCGAAAATGGGCGTTGATTCGCTAGCCCAACTTGTGATCATGGCCGAGCGACTGCGGCTGAAGTAGCATTTTTCTAAAAGACAACTCCCCAACCAAATCAAGACGATTGTGACCATTCCAAGCTCCAAATTTTCGCTTTAACCAAAGTATAATCGACTTAAAGGTGAAAATCGTACATGATCCGCGCCCTCGACCAAAAGCTACTGCCAAGAAACAGACATTCAGGATATAAATTATCTTCCTCCGAAAATGAATATCGACAAGTCGTCAACAGATTGTGAATAAGTAAAACAATGTTTTGCGCTCTGCAGAGATTGAGGCTCTTGAAGGCTCCATCAGTGCGAATCCGCATCGCGGGGATCCTTGTTGCGCTCTCGTTTTTTGCATTGGATGGGGCAGCCGCACAGACGCTGCTCACCGTTCGTGAGGCCGAGTTCCGTAATCGCTGGGAAGGCCCACAAGAAGATCGTGCAGAGCCCCCCCAGTACTTTGAACCGGGAGGAGGTCTCGAAGGCGAAAGCCCAGATCAAACTGGCGATCCGCTGTTCGAAGATGAAAACCCCGATGGCTTCTCACAATCCATGGACCGCATGGCAGAAAACTTACGCCGGAAGCTTCGCTTCGGACCGCTGGATTTTCAACTCGGGCTGATCACGGGCTGGGAATATTCCTCACAAAATTCCGTCGGAGGGGACACCGATTTCAACGACAACAATAGTTTTTACGCGGCGCCAACTGTAGCCGTGACCTACCAGAGGGAAATCGGCGTATGGAACGTCTCGGCGAGATACTCGGCGGGCTATAGGTATTATTTTAATCAAGATTACACAGCTGCGGGAACGGGGGAGCAACGCAATCCTCTCTCGATGACAGCAGGAATCGATGTTGGATATAAAACAAGCCGCTTGGCAGTAAATATCAATGTGAGCGCATCCTCGGGAGCAGGGTACGACGTGATTGCCGGGGCAAATAACTGGCAGACCAGCGCCTCCACAGGCCTTTCCATTCGCTACATCATCACCGAGGAATTCAGCGTTGGCGGAGGTGCCTCTGCGAGTTTCTCAAATACGGCAGATGCCCAGGTGGCCACCGGGGAGGCTCCTCAGCCAGACAGCAACAGCCTTATGGCCTCGGCCAGTTTTTTTGCAGACTACTTGGTCACGCCGAAGACCAATGTTCGCTTCATCCTGAGTGCCGGGCAGGATTTGCAGGATTTCAGTGGCGGGGCCACCGAGGGGAGGCGCTACTTTGATTCGATGCTCATGGTAACCTACCAACTCGCGCCGAAGCTTTCCGTAGATGCTGGCGGAGGCGTGGGCTACGTACTGGATCAAAATATTCCCGATCCTGAATACACTGGGGTAAGACCCGTCTACACCGTGGGAGTCAATTACAACCCGACGGAGAAAACCTACTTCAAGGCAAAATTTGGAATGCAAGGCGCGGATATCAGGCCGAACTTTAGTTTGCTAGCTGGCTGGGACGTGAGAGAGAAGACGCGCCTCTCTCTATCCGTGTACCAGAACCAAGGCTTCTCCAGCCTCTCTCCCGACCAGTACAACATAACACGCGGTTTCTTGGGCACAGTAGCGCAGCAGTTGCTGAAAGGCATCAGCGTTTCGGTATCCGGCGGTTATGAGCAATCTGAATACGTCTCACTGACCAGCGAAAATTTGCCAGACCCTGTTGAGGGTCCCGCGTCCTACTGGCTTGCCAATGCCTCTCTCTACTGGCGCATTCGCGAGTGGCTCGCATGGCAAAACACATTCACTCTTTCCACAGGACAAGCAAACAACGAGGAGCTTCAGACACGCTTCGACACGAGCTTCAACTTCAACTTCTAAGTTATCGGAAGTGAGGATCCCACTCGCTTAATGTGGGCAAGATACTCGATATTTCCATCACGTCCTGTGATGGGCGAGGGAATGCAACCAAGCCAAGTCTGGCCGGACTGCTCAACGAAGTTTCTGATTTTTTCAATACAGGCAAGGCGCAGTCTCTCGTCCCGAACGACTCCGCCCGGAGGCACTGAACCCTTCGGCGCCTCAAATTGAGGTTTGATGAGAAAAACAGCCTCCGAGCCTTCAGGAAGAATTCGGAAAACACTTGGCAGGATGAGCGTGAGGGAAATGAAACTGACGTCTCCAACAGCCAGCATGGGAGAAGGCAGAAGATCTCCATCCTCAAGAAAACGGGCATTGAGCCCCTCGCGGCATCGCACTCGCGGATCGGCACGCAGCCTCCAGTGGAGCTGAGAGTGCCCGACATCCACAGCGTGAACGAGACTGGCTCCGCGCTGGAGCAGGCAGTCCGTAAACCCGCCCGTGGAGGCTCCGATGTCCACACAGACAAGACCCGTCGGATCAATGCGAAAATGATCCAAAGCCGCCTCCAGCTTGAATCCTCCGCGGCCGACATATTTCTCCTGGACGGCAAGAGAAAAATCCGCATCTGGCGCAACAGGAGTTCCGGCCTTGGAGATCGGCTGCCCCTTGAGATAAACTTGGCCGGCCATGATGGCCCTTGCCGCTTGGTCTATCGTCTGAAAAAGTCCGCGTTCAACGAGAGTGGCATCAAGCCTTTTTTTTCCAGATGCCATGATCGGCGAAGCCAAGTGGCGGGGGACTTTGTTTAGAAAAAAAGGGGGGCAAGGCCGGCAAGCACCCGCATATAGGAAATGGTCCTCTTGCGGTGAATCGAAGTACCAAAGCCTTATAAATCAAAGAGAGACCCTCAGATTTTTGTTCAACTCCGTCTGTTCGACAAACTTACTGGTTACATTTCGAATCCGGCGGCTGAGAGTCGTGGCGAGGCCGATCAGAAGAAGGATGCCTGAGGCTGGGTGATTATTAATGAACTCCTCGAGATTTTCGCGAGTGATGACCCAGTATTGCGACTCTTCGATGGATACCACCGAGCAAACGGCTTCAAGCGGATCAAATAGATCTACCTCCCCCATCCACTCGCCTGCCTGCAACTGCCCGAGGTGGATGTTATCGCCTTGATCGGTTCGGCGAGCTTCAAGCAGACCGCTGATGATCATGAAAAGCTTACCGTGGGATTGGCCTTGTTCGATAATCACCGTGCCTACATTTACGGATTTGAAGGCACCGTACGCGGCAAAGTCCTTGACATCATCTTGGTCGAGGTTTGCAAGAATTCCGAGGGCAGGGAGTTGAGGCGTATCGAGAGACATATTAAGGGCGAGGTGGTTCTTTTGATTGGTCTTGGGGCTTCGCCTTATTGGCAGGCCTCACATTCGCCACCATTATGCATTGCCTCGATCGAGCAAGCTATTTTTTCCTCAGCCGTGTGCTCGAGCTTGGGACCGGCCACGACGCCACGAAGTTCTTTTTTCACATTGGTCGTCGGGCCTTCAATGCTGGAGGCACCGAGTGTGCGCAAATAATACGTGGTCTTGAGGCCGGTGTGCCAAGCGCGACGATACATATGGCTGGCGACCTTCATATCCGGCTCGCCAATAAAGAGGTTCACCGACTGCGACTGGTCGATCCACTTCTGACGACGCGCGGCGGCATCGATCACGAAGTCAAATGGAATAGAGAAGACAGTACGATGCTTCTCGCGTATGGCGACGGGAATATCCTCAATATTACCAAGCTCACCCTCAAAATATTTGATTTGCTCGAGCATGCGCGTGTCCCATTTGCCGATTTTTTTGAGATCCCGAACGAGTTCGGTGCTGAGCATGGTGAACTTACCGCCGAGATTTTCTTTGGCGTAGAGGTTTTTATAATTCGGCTCGATGCATGGTGTCGTGCCCATGATGTTTGAAATCGTCGCTGTGGGGGCGATGGCAATCACATTGGAATTGCGCATTCCCTGCCTCTTGATTTTTTCTCGCACAGGAGACCAATCCATGCGGCCTCCACGAGGCACGTCAATCTTCATGCCCCGCTCACGTTCAAGGATGTCAATCGTATCCTGCGGAAGCAGTCCACGATCCCATTTTGAACCTCGGTAGCTACTGTACGCCCCGCGCTCCGCCGCAAGGTCGCTGGATGCAGCGTAAGCATGGAACGCGATGGCTTCCATGAACTCGTCATTGAAATCCACAGCCTCAGCACTTGCGAAGCTCATGTTGCGTTTGAAGAGAGCATCCTGCAGGCCCATCACGCCGAGCCCGATGGGACGATGGCGCACATTCGAGCGCTTGGCGGCCTCGGTGGGGTAGAAATTAATATCGATCACGTTGTCAAGCGCACGGATGGCGACATGAATTGTCTCTCGAAGCATTTCATGGTCCAGCGAGCCGTCGGCTTTGATGTGCGTGTTGAGAACAATGGAGCCAAGATTACAAACGGCCGTCTCGTCCTCGCTGGTATTCAGGGTGATCTCGGTGCAGAGGTTCGAAGAATGAATAACGCCGATGTGATCTTGTGGGCTGCGAAGATTGCAAGGGTCTTTGAAAGTGATCCAAGGATGTCCTGTCTCCAGAAGCATCCGGAGCATTTCCTTCCAAAGATCAATCGCTGGCACCTCCTTGGAAATGATTTTTCCTTCACGTGCAAGCTCTTCGTAGTGGACGTAACGCTCCTCAAACTTACGCCCATAAGCGTCGTGCAAGTCGGGAACATCGTTCGTGCGGAAGAGGCTCCAATTTTCACGATTCTCCATGCGCTTCATGAAGAGATCAGGAACCCAGTTTGCCGTGTTGAGATCGTGCGTGCGCCGGCGGTCGTCGCCCGTGTTGCGGCGAAGCTGCAAGAAGTCTTCCACGTCATTATGCCAAGTCTCGAGGTAGGCGCAGCCGGACCCTCGGCGCTTGCCACCTTGGTTAACGGCCACGAGTTGATCATTGTGGAGCTTGAGAAAAGGAATGACGCCTTGGCTCTCGCCGTTTGTCCCTTTGATATAACTGCCAGTGCCGCGAACCGCTGTCCATGAGCCTCCGAGACCCCCTGCCCATTTCGACAAGTAGGCGTTCTCAGCGATACCACGCTGCATGATTGACTCAATCGAGTCGTCCACTTTGTAAAGATAACAACTGGAGAGCTGGCTATGGAGCGTGCCGGAATTGAAGAGAGTCGGCGTACTGGAGCAGAAGCGGCGGCTCTTATAGAGGTTGTAAAGCCGGATCACCCAATCCTCGCGTTTAGAGGATTCTTCGATGAAGAGGCCCATGGAAACCCTCATCCAGAAAAATTGTGGGGTTTCCAGACGACGCACAGTTTTTTTGGTTTTGTCGATGATGAGGTAGCGGTCGTAGAGCGTTTGGATACCAAGAAAATCGAAATCCATATCGGCCGTAGGGTCGAGGGCATCGGCCAGGACATCGAGGTCGTAGCCAAGAAGCTTCGGCGTCAAACGCTCGATGGTTACAGCCGTCCTGAGATAACTCTTGAAGGCCTTGCGATGGGCGTCACGAAGCCCTTCGATGCCGTCGCGCTGAATTTTCCAATCGAGGACTTCCTCGTAGATATAGGAAAGCATGATACGAGCGGCAAATTTGGCAAAATCCGCATCACGCTCGATGAGGGTACGCGCGTTGAGAATGACTGTGTTTTTCAGGATGTCCTCCGTCACCTCGGTGGCAAGCGAGCGGCGGAGTTCCCGCTCGATCTGGAGGGCATCGAGATTGAAATCTAGCCCGATCATCGCAAACTGAATGCGCTTGCGGAGTTCGGAACCATCCCAAAGAACGCTTTGACCGTCGCGCATCGTGACCATGATGAGCGATTCCTGCAAATCGGTGGTCTCGGCTTCGGATTCGGTTTTGACCACTTCCTCACGGTGGCTGGCGCGCCGAGCCCGGTAGAGGATGTAGCTCTCGGCCACTTTGTAATAACCTTGACGCATGAGCTCTTCTTGAACGAGGTCCTGCACGTCCTCGATGTGGACGAATGCAGAGTCGCGTGTGCGAACGCGATCGCTCACACCTCGAGCGATGGCGGTTGCGGCCTCGGCATTTTCCTTCATTGAGAGAAATGCACGGCGGCAGGCCGCTTCGATCTTGGATTCCATCCAAGGCACAACCGATCCGTTGCGACGGATCAAACGAACATTCAGCTGCTCAGCCTCTAGAGCGAGTGGAGATGAATTTCCAGAACGAATCGATCGCTTGAAAACCAAACTTTTTGCCACGTCGTGAGCATCGTTTTCGATGAGTGCTTTTTCGATCAATAGGGAGAGGTCGTGCTCGGAGAGCCTCAGAGAACCGCCCTTCTGCGCCTGCTCCGCAAGGCTGAGGGCCACAGAATGAGCCACGTTGGCAACGAAGCCCCGGTTTTGCTCGTTGAAGATGTTTTTCTCTTCGCGGGAAAGCAGCAAATCGGTGAGAGCCTCTCCGATCTCATCAGCCACATCGGAGAGGTTAAACGACTGCTCGTCGCCATTCGTACGCGTCACCGTGATACCGGTGAGGGGGTGCGTCGGTACGGCAAGGGATTCGCGCCACGAGAAATCGGGTTTCTGGTCGCGCGGCATGGTGACAAGGCGCTTCAGAGCGATGTCTTCGTCAAGTGAGAGATTTCGTGGCATGTGTTTTTTTCTGGGGTGTATGGTTTTTAGAGTTCGTCGTCGCTTACCCCGGCGAGGTCGATGCCGCGGCGATATTCGGTGACTCGGCCTTCGAAGAAGTTCGTCTCCTTTTTGATTTCCATCATCTCGGACAGCCAAGGGAGCGGGTTCTCCAAATTTTTGTGCAGGGGTTCGAGGCCGACACCAACGAGACGGCGGTCGCCGATGTAGTCGATGTAGCGTCCAAACTCGTCGGCCGTGAGACCCACGGCGGCGACCGGCAGGCAGTCGCGAATGAACTGCTTCTCGAGCGCAATGGCTTCCGCCATGGTGGAGCGCAACTCTTCGCGGAATTCCTCAGTCCAGATTTCGGGATTTTCATCCACAAGATCCTGAAAAAGTTGGCGGAGCAATTCGATGTGGTTCGACTCGTCGCGCAGTGTGTAGCTGAACATCTGGCCGATGCCAGGAAATTTGTTTTGGCGATAAAGGGCAAGAACCATGCCGAAGAGTCCGTAAAACTGCGTTCCCTCCATGCACTGGCCAAAAAGGAAAATGTTCTTCGCAAGAGCGAGCTTGTTCTCTAAGTCGTTCATATCCATGTCGCGGCGAAGCGCGCGGCTGTTGCTCACCACGAAATCGGTCTTGTTCTTAATCGTCTTCACGTCTTCAAACATCGCCTCGCACTCGTGAGGATTGATGCCAAGCGAGCTGATCATGTACACCAGCGAGTCGGCATGGATATTTTCCTCCTGCGCGTGGCGACCCAGAACGAGCTTGAGCTCGGGGGCCGTGACAGCCTCCCGAATAACGTGGAGGATATTGTCCCCGACGATGCCTTCCGCAGCAGAAAAATAACCGATCCCCATCTTGACGATCCATCGGTCCACATCGGAAATCATCCCGCTAGTATCGCGCCAATGCTCGCAATCCTTCTGCATCGGTACGTCCTCGGGTTCCCAGTGGTTCGCCTTCATTTTTTTATAGAGGTCGTAAGCCCACGTGTATTTCAGGGGAAGGATGTTGAAAAACATGGTTTGGCGTCCGTTGATGACGCGCTTGGCTGCGAATGCGGCTTCGGCCTTATCGCGATTCAGTATGAACTGACGGTCTCCGAGGGTGATGGTGGTTGTTGTCATTTGTTTGAAAAGAATTGAGTGGGATGCCTCCATTTGCAGGCGACTCTGCTTGCAACTTACGGCATGAGCGCGCGGATGGGTGCAACTTTTATTTTTAAGACCTCAAAAAGTCAAAAAAAATCTCCATATTGTGTAACTTTTTTCTTATACCACAATATGTAGTGGTTCTGCAGGAGCATAAAGCGAGCCAACTTTTTGGGATTTGCCGGCAATTCCAACCAAAAAAGACACCAAAAACCGCATAAAATGAGCTGGCCGGGAGAGCAACCCAGCGCGGGAGGAAAATGGCACCGAGATTCGCATTTTCCCTGAGCTGCGGAACTCAAGATGCGAAGCCGATTGGAACTCGTCTGGCAAGAGAGATCGCTGCCGAAGAGGTTGCGAGTTTCTTGAGGCCACTCTATAAATATGAGCTCAATGGCTAAAACGATTCCCTTTCAACTTCCCCGCGCTCTTGGCACCGTGCTTTGGGGAATCTCGATTGCACTCTCTTGGATGTGGGGCCTTGGACTGTTCTTCTCGGTTCAATTTACCACTCAGTTCGGCCTCTTCGGGCTGCTCACTTTTGCGATCCCAAATTTTCTGGGCCTTCTCATTTTCGGCTTGGTCACGCACCACTTGGCGCGAAGGGAGACGGGATCCGAGTCGTTGGGAAAATTTTTCACCTCTTGGTCGAGGCCGTTTCGTCTCGTCTTCTTTTTATATCAACTGCTCACGATCACTCTCACGATATTCGCATTCATCCGCTATGCGTGGCAGCCTCTGGGCTTGCGGCCCGAGCTGCTTTATCTGCCGCTCACGATGTTGGTCATCCTCTCTGCGGCGATTTTGTTTGGAGAGGAATTCGACATCAAACGCATTAAATTCAGCCACGGCGCCCTTTTTCTGCTGCTTGCTCCGGCGATGGTGATTCTTTCGGTTTATACTTTTGAAAAAGGCACAGGACCACTGGCCTTTCCAAAGTTGCCGACGAATGACTGGAACTACTGGGGCTACGCGGTTCCGATCATCATAGGTTTTCTTGTGGGTCCATGGCTTGATCTCCAGCAATGGCAACGAGCCATTCAGATGCACCGCGAGCGAGTATCCATCGCTGCGGGATACATCATCGGCTCGGCCCTTTTTTTGGGTTTGATCCTATGGCATGGCCTCACAACGTTGTGGGCTCTCAACTGGGGAGCGGCCGAGTTCATTCGACTCGGAATTACCGGTCACAACTACGGCCAGGAAGTGCTCACGATGGTCTTCTCCGGAGGCACACGCTGGACGTTTGCTGCCTACGCCATCTTCATCGGCGTTTGCATCCTCACAACACTCGATAGCGGCTACATCGCCCTGAAGTGGTTCCTGCAGTCGAATGCAAGCACCAGCAACCATCCGATCTTTTCACTCGTTCCACCCAAGCTTCTGACCTCGCCCATTCCAGCCTTCCTGCTCGCGGGCATCGTGGCCGTGGCAGGTGTAATGCTCCGCTTCGAGCTGGAATTTTTTATGATTTTTTACGCCACTTTTTTTGTTGGCTACTCGATCCTCGCCATTACCCGCTGCTTCATCTTGAGCCCGGCCAATGCGATTCCTCAGGTGAAAATGTTCTGCATCGGCAGCATCGCTGTGGTCATTTTTTCCTTCGGCTACTTTCTGCGTTCGCCAAGCCTGCAGATCGTGGGCTCGCTGCTACCGCTGGGCTATGTGATCTGGCTGTTGCTTAAGCCCAGTTCCTCGGAGGAATTTGTGGGCGATACCACAGAGCTGGATAGCGCCGTACCGTCAGCCATCCTCGCTCGTCCGGAAAGCGCCATAAGCATGGCCAGCCCTGTCACAGTGCTCGATCCTGGAGCGTCTCAGCACAGCCTCGCAGGCCATTTTGAAGACAAATGGTTCGTGTACACGCTCATTGCCACGTATGCGGATACCAACTCTGTGGGAAATGTCTATTTCGGCATGTATGCCATGTGGGTGGGCAAAGCCCGCGAACTTTTCTTCAATCGCGTGATGCCGAAGTTCAACCTCAAGAGCACGCCATTCTACATCCTAACACGCTCGTTTGAGCACAAGTTTGTGAGAGAGACCCGCGAGTTTGAAACCGTGCAGGTAAAAATCCGGGTCGCTGGCTACAACCGCAAGTTTGCAACGCTGGAACACGAGATCTACGACTCACTCGGCCAGCTTCTTGGCAAGGGCAAGCAGAGCCTGCTCTTCGTTTCGTCCAGCGATTACAAGATGCTCGACATCCCGCCGGATGTTTACTCGGCGTTCATCGCCCACACCTGAGAAATGAAGTCCGAGACGATGGAAAGCAAATGGCGCAGGGGCATACTGACTCTCACCATCGCCTTCGCAGTGCTCGGTCTCAGCGCGTGCCCACAGGCTCCTACTCCCAAGCCCACGCCGACCCCGGCGCCGACCCCGGCGCCGACCCCGTCGCCAACTCCGCCCCACAGCGCCACGCCAACTCCGGTGCCGACCCCCAAGTCGATTCCCGCACTCATTCGCAAGCCGCTGCCCACAGCGACACTCTTTAGCGGCATCTCTTTGGAATCGGCGGCTGTGACTGTGCCCTCCGGCGAACTGGCCTCGCATGACCGCGTGGATGCCGATGCCTACACGCTCGAGCTGACTCTCCGAGCACGACTGCCCCGTGCGGCACTTACGTTTGAGGATATCACTGCGAACGATCCGTCGCTTCCAGGTGTTTTTAAAGATCTCCCGGTCATCCTCACTGGGGCATCGATCTCACCCTTCTACGAAAAAATCTACGAGCTCAAAACGAATGATCTCAACCGCAAGTTGGCCAATATCGACGCCGTTCTTTCGCGGCATAATTTCTACGACTGTGAGACGATCCTGGAACTTGAAAACCCCGCCACTTCACGTCGCGCGATTCTTGTCATCGCCGACATGGATGTGAATACAGACGGCTCCGATGGCGACCGCAATGTCCAAGTTGACTCGTCCTCAGTCTTCTTCCTCCCGCAAACAAGCTACCGCTGGCCGAAACAAACCGAGCGGCCGAATCCCATGCTCGCCATTGAGGAAAGCCGGCTCGCGGACTTCAAAGCGGAGAAGCTCAAGCCCGATCTCAAGCCTTCCCGCCTTGCTCAGATCAACGAAGGCATTGACCTCGCAAGCCGCCGCATCCACGACCTCAAGAAATGGAGTTTCCTCGTATCCTCGGTGGACCCCTTCATCGTGCTACCAGGATTCATCATGCGCGACCACAGCGGACCATTTGTGCCGAAGATCGGAGACTATGCCGTCGTCATTCATGAAGGAAGAGCCTATCCGGCCATCTTGGGAGACTCGGGCCCCTCCCACAAAATTGGCGAAGCCTCGCTCCTCCTCTGCCGAGAACTCAGCCAGCAATCTTCAAAAATCGTGAGGGCAGCAAGCGACCTCACTGTGACTTACCTCATCTTCCCAGGCTCTGCGGATGAATCCCCCACCCCGCCTGATCTTTCGAAGTGGCGCGAAAAATGCACCCAACTCGCCGAGGAACTCGGCGGCCTCGCCATCCCGCTGCACGAGTGGCCCAACCTTGTTCTGCCGTGGCCGACGCCGACGCCGACTCCCTCCCCATCTCCAGAGCCGAGTCCGACTCCGGAGCCGACTCCGGCCCCAACCCCGGCCCCAACCCCGGC
>VFJO01000262.1 GCA_009886045.1 Verrucomicrobiota bacterium | reverse complement strand
TTGGTGAGCCGTTGGCACAAGACGCGTGAGCATCTCGGTGCCAGCCCCTGGTGGCGGATTGATATCGATTTCCAACTTGATACGGATGAGTTGACCCTTGGGAAGACGCGATGCGATTTGCGATGGCGCTCCAATTTGCAAAAGGTTGATCACCGTGCTGCCTTTCAAGAATGCCCACTCGATAGAAGTTCGTTTGGTTTTCTCAATTCCCTCGGCTGAAAATTCAAACCCCCAAGCCGCCAATTCATCAGCCACAGCGCCAAGATAAGGTTTGAGCGAAAAATCCAGTTTGGGCTGAAGCAGTGAGAAATCCAAATCTTCAGAAAATCTCTGCAATCCATGAAAAATCCGCAGGGCACTGCCGCCATAGAACGCGGCATGTTCGTAGAATGGTGTCCGCCAGAGCCCGAGCAGCGCAATCTCCTGAACGATCTCGCGCACGGCATTCTGATAATCTTTGGATGATTTAGGTTGGTAGCGGTCGATCAGACCGGCAAGAGCGGGGTGGATCATGGCGTGATCGGATTTTTCTGAAAGTAACGGGCAAGGTGGCGCACAGCAGGTCTTCCATAGCTTGCGGCACATGCGGCGAGTTGCTCCTGATCAAGCATAGGAACTTCCTCAATCCGCATCCCGTCGAGCCAAGCATGGACATCTTTTTGCGAGCGGATAGAGGCATCGAGGGCCACGGAATCACAAAGAGCCTTCGTCGGAGAGGCCAATAACCATGGGACCAAAGAATTCTCCACGCGCTCGATGCCAATTGCAAAAACCCGGGATGGAACATGCCGGTAGCAATACCGGCCGACCGGATTTTCAAACCGAACTGGGCGCTTAAGCGTGGCACAAACCACCTCTTCCACCCGCTCAGGTATCAACCCATGCCATGCCAACGCGGATTCGAAACTCACATACGACGGCCCGTAGAGAGCCGAAGCCAAGGCCAACGGCTCAACCGAGCGATCGCTCAAATAGAGACCGCGGCGCAAGGGTATCAATTCTCCTGCCGCCAACATCCGGGAAATCTTCATTCGCGGATTCCCATAAGCCGCCAGCGCATCCTTGAGCTGCCCGTGGGAAATCAGAGGCGATGAAGACGGAAGCGAAAATGGATGCTTAATCGGCACAAAATAGTATCATTAAACGATACTTTCTATTTTTTAAAAGACTTTTTTGAAAAATGTAAGCAAAAACCTCAAGTCGCAGTCGGCAATTCTGGAATGAAGGTGAAGTTGATTTTTTTCAGGCATATATCATTCAAAAATATACATTTTTATTCCAGTGTATTCCTATCTGCTTTCCAAGAAACAGGAACAGAAAGGCATAAAATGGAACAATCGCTGTCACGGTTTGTCACGCCGGTTGAAGTTGGAAAGTGCAGGAAAAAAGGCGTCAATTTACCATTTCTGCGATTTAAACTTTTGTAAATTGTTCATTATAAACGACCATATTTTTAAACTTTCAGTTGTAATGCCTATAAATAATATATTTTTTTAACTTGACCATTTTTCTTTGTTATTTGTTGCGCGCATATATTTTATGACTAAATCTATCAAGGGCCCGCAGCTCGTTCATTCCTATCGTAAAAGCGATGGTCTACCTCGCCAGCGCATCATCGCTTCCCTCGGCGATGCCAAACTCCCGGAGTCCGAAAAACCCCTCATCGCCAGCGCGGTCGAACGCCGCATCCATGGCGAGGGCGACTTTTTTGACTCCTCCCTCTCTGCGGAAGCAAGTGCTTGGGTGGATCGCATCGTCGCACTCGCAGGCCGCTCTCAGGCCGCTCTCAGGCCGCTCTCAGGCCGCTCTCAGGC
>VFJO01000204.1 GCA_009886045.1 Verrucomicrobiota bacterium | reverse complement strand
GCAACAAATGATTTGCTTTTTTCTACTGAGCGACAAAGCATGAAAAAGTAAGTGCAGCTTGCAGGGGTATGAAAAAATCGCCGAGCGAATCTTCCATTTCGGCATCGTTTTGAGCTATTTTACTCATGTATTCCATAGCAAGCCCAAATGTGCGCGGTATCAAAAAGTGATCTGGCATACATTTTAAAAAACTTACATCTGCGGCCTGATCCTTATTCAAACTCGACAATTTCCCCTCTAAACTCAAAAAAAACAATCCAATCAGTCATTCAATGAATAAATACAAAGAAATAACAAAATGCAGAATCTCAGGCAGTGAAAACCTAATTACTGTTCTGAACCTTGGTCATCAAGCCTTAACTGGTGTATTTCCAAAAAGCAGCACGGAAGAAGTCACGTCAGGTCCTTTAGAGTTGGTCTGGTGTCCAGAAAGCGGGCTT
Source organism: Verrucomicrobiota bacterium (assembly GCA_009886045.1). Taxonomy (GTDB): domain Bacteria; phylum Verrucomicrobiota; class Verrucomicrobiia; order Chthoniobacterales; family Terrimicrobiaceae; genus UBA967. The sequence goes on along the minus strand of VFJO01000204.1, from coordinate 2,017 downwards.
TTGCAAATGAAGCAGTCTTATGATTTAGGCGAGATGTATGGAATGAATTATGGTTATCGATCTGGATTAAACAAATCCATGGTTCTTCATTTGCAGAATAAAGTGGCACATTTGCAACGACTGCGCCCAGTTGGCTCTGGGGAGATAGTTCTTGATATTGGAAGTAACGATGCAACGACTCTCAAGTCATATTCCGTAAAAGGACTTCAAAGGATTGGCATTGATCCAACAGGCGTCAAATTTCATCAATATTATACCGATGGGATTGAACTTGTTCCTGATTTTTTTACTGCCAATAACTATCGCAAAAAATTCGCCAAACACCAAGCATCCATTATTTCCTCAATAGCGATGTTTTATGATCTTGAGAGTCCTCGTCAATTTGTACAAGACATCGCCGAGGTCTTAGCTGATGATGGCATTTGGCACTTTGAACAAAGCTACATGCCCTCCATGCTGAGAACAAATGCGTATGATACTGTATGCCACGAGCACATTGAATACTACTCACTCGCTCCAGTGAAAAATCTTTTAGAGTCTTGCGGGCTAAGGATTATTGATGTGCAGATGAATGCTGTTAATGGTGGCAGCTTTGCGGTAACGGCTACTCACGCAAAGTCGCCATTGCCTTCCAATCATGCTGTGATTAACTGGCTTCTCGAGCAAGAATTGCGCATGGGATTGCACACCCCCAAACCCTTTCGTGACTTTGAAGCTCGTGTTTTTGAACATAGAGCGAATTTGCTTAACCTGATCCAATCCCTGGTGGCTGATGGGAAAAAAGTTCTTGGTTATGGTGCCTCCACAAAAGGTAATGTCTTACTGCAGTTTTGTGGATTTACGCCCGCTGAAATCCCAGCAATCGCTGAGGTTAATCCAGATAAATTTGGTTGTTTTACTCCTGGAACAAAAATTCCAATTGTTTCAGAAGCTGAAGCAAAAGCCATGAAACCAGATTACTTCTTGGTCCTTCCATGGCATTTTAAGGAAAATATCTTACAGCGTGAACAAGAATATCTGGCTAATGGGGGAAAAATGATTTTCCCAATGCCAGAGATCGAGATTGTCTGAGCTCCGCATGAAGAAGACGGCCTTAATTCTTGGAGCGGCGGGACAGGACGGTTTCTACCTCGAGAAACTCCTCACCGAAGCGGGTGTTGAAGCATTTTGTGCTGCTCGGGAAAGACAAGGCTACCTCCCCTGCGATGTTGGTGATTTTGACCAAGTGCTGAGCTTGGTCAAAGCGCTGCGCCCAAATTATCTTTTTCATCTTGCAGCCGTTTCCTCGGCCGACCACTCCGCTCTTTTTCCTAATGAGCGCGCCATCGTTGATGGAACCATGCATGCTTTGGAAGCAGTACGGCAATCTGCGCCATTGTGCCGAGTCTTTATTGCGGGGTCCGCCCTCCAGTTCAAAAATCACGGTAGCGCGATCGATGAGAATAGCCCTCTATCTTTTTCATCCGCTTACGCTGCCCAGCGAAACGCGTCTGTTTTTATGGCGCGGTATTTCAGAGAGCGTTTCCGATTGCCTGTTTTCATCGGCTATTTCTTTCACCACGATAGCCCAAGGCGGAGTAGTCATCACATGGCACAGAAAATCGCCATAGCAGCCCAAAATGCTTCCTTAGGACTCGACGCGAAACTCGAAGTTGAAGATTGGAATTTCAAAAAAGAATGGACCTTTGCCGGCGACGCTATGGAAGCCGCGTGGGCAATAGTCAACCAAGACTCACACTACGAATTTGTTATAGGATCGGGAATGCCTCATTCGATTCAAGAATGGGCCCAAGAGTGTTTCGCGCAAGTCGGAAAAAACTACCAAAACTACATTACCTCTCGAAGAAACGGGCCCTCCGAGACAGTTACTTGCAATCCGTCCCTTTTGCGTTCCTGTGGGTGGACGCCTCGAGTCTCCTTTTCGGAATTGGCATCGTTGATGGTGATGACAAGGACAAGGGGGTCAGGAATTAATTCTTGACATTTAAGAACCTAAATCATTTGAGTTGGCGTAATC
>VFJO01000207.1 GCA_009886045.1 Verrucomicrobiota bacterium | reverse complement strand
GTGCCTGGCGATTATTTCTTTTTTGGTTTGCCGGACCCAAATTGGCAGCATCGAAGGGAATGCCTCCGGATTTCATTTGCTATGAGCGATCTAGATGTGCGCGCAGGGTTGAAAATCATTGGCGAGGAAATCGCCAAAGCATTCTGAGCGGTCATCCCACGACAAAAAAATTGGCGTTTCGCAGAAATTACGAAACGCCAACTTCTTGAAGTTGTGTGTTTTTACTATTGGTGACTTGTGCCAGAGAGAATCCGCCAATTGCCACTGTCCAGTTTTTGGAATTGGCCGAGTTTCTTACCTGTGCTGCTAAACCACACGTGTATCTGCGTGACAGGTTTGCCAATTTTTTCTGCAAGTTCCTTAGCGCTTGCACCGGCCTCGCCGGCGGCATGGAGAAGGTTGATCACCTGCTCTTGCATAAAGCCTTTTGGCGAACGTGGTTTCTTTGGTTCGTTGGATGCGGCACGGCGTTTTTTGATCGATTTGGCTCGGAGAACTCGTGTCGCAGCCAGCACTTCACCTGAGGCAAGTGCGGCGATTTCTTTGTCTACTTGGGCAATCTTGGCGAGTAGGCTCTCTTTTTTCTTGGTAAGAGAAAGAAGGGCGGTCAAGGTTTGCGTATTGATGTCTGTTACTTTCATGAGGTCACTAAGAAATAGGAAATCAATCGAAGCTGCAAGAAAAAATATTGAAAGAATAAAATGGCACCCAAGATGCTAAAATATGGGGAGTTTGATGTATGGAGGATTAAGGGAAATCCTGATTTAAGTCTTTTAAGTCGGGACGAATTAGAGCGATTTCATGCAATGCGTGGAGAAAATACGCGTCAAATATTTTCGTTAAGCAGGTCCGCAATTCACAAGATAGGAGATTTTTATAAAGTTCAAGAGATTTCAGAAAAATGCATTCATGTTCACCCTGGCGGGAAGCCATTTTTCGTAAATAATCCGAACTTACATTTCAGCTTAAGTCATACGGAAGAGGAACTGGCGATCGCCTTCTCTTGCACGCCGGTGGGATTTGATCTGGAGAAAAAGGGGCGTCGCAGCAGGGAATGGGCTTCCTTGGCTCGGCGGTTTTTTTCCACCGAGGAGGCGGCGAAGGTCGAGGCGGCTGCAGGGGACATGGAGCGTTGTTTTTTGGAGTTTTGGACAGGCAAGGAAGCGATATTAAAGCTCGATGGGAGCGGGATTTCTGGAGGATTGGAGAGAGCTCGTGTGTGGAGTGATTCGGAAGGCAGCATGGGAGAAAGGCGCGTTTATCTCCACCGCATAAACTGGCCAGCGCATATTGCGCATGTTGCGTCTTTTGAGAAAATATCGAGCGTGAGGCTGCGGGAGCTAATTCTCGAGTAGAGCCTTACGTGCAGTTTCGAGATTTGTGCGTGCATCTTCCATGTCAGGAGCGATTTGCAATGCTTTCTCAAAGCATTTTATCGCTTCTTTCACATTTCCCGATTGGTATAGGCTCACGCCCAAATTGCATAGAAATGTCGGATTTTCAGGGAATTGCACCACCAACTCCGCATAAAATTTTGATGCCTCCGAGGTTTGACCATCAAGCCACAGGGCGCGTGCGAGATTAGATCGAATGGCTGCGATGGCGGGGGACAAGCGCAAGGCTTCGCGAAACTCAAGGATTGCGCCTTTTGTATCTTTGGTTGCGAGGATGCCGGAACCGAGGTTGTTACGAGTTTCCGCCAAATCGGGACGCAGTCGCACCGCTTCACGAAAATGGGGCAGGGCCAGATCCACTTTTCCACGATTGAATTCCCTTGCGCCAATGCGATTGTGGGCCTGCCAGCAGTTCCAGTTGTATTCAAGCGTGTAGCTCCACAATTTGTCTTCGTTTTGCCAGACCCCTGCGTAGTTGTGGCTCAGAATACCAAGCCCCCCAACAGCAACTACCGCCAGGCTGAAGATGATTTGTTTTCCAGTATCCCTCGCTTGCTCAAAGACATGTCCGGTCACTGCAGTGGCCGCAGCGATCACACCAATCATCGGGATGTAAACGAAGTGATCCGCCACCCAGCCCACACGCATATACGACATCGAAATGAAGCCCAGTACCGGCAAGAGGGTGAGCATATAAAACCCGCCCGCCATTAGCGCGTGCCGCCCCCATGTTTTTCGCCGCTGCCATGAGAAAATCAGGAATCCGAGAATCACCACCCATGGCAGAAATTGGTAAAATTCTGGCGGATTTGCTTTCCATTGGGGGTAGATCGGTAGGAGAGGAATCGGCCAAAAAATCTTCCCAAGATAAAAAAGTAACGCCATGCCGGCAATCGCCAAGCGTGAGTCAAAGCCGCCGATCGGAATCGGTTCGTCGCCGATCGCCCGGTTGAGTTGAAAAGAGAGCGTCACCAGCCCTAGCAAAAGTGAGACTAGAAAAAACGGAGCGCTTCGCAAGAGGTCCCTCCGAGTCACCACTCCTCTCAGCCACCATGCGTGAAGAAGTATCACAAAGGGAAACATAACGGCGGAACTTTTTGCCAACATGGCCGCTAGAAAAAATGCCAAGGCCCCCCAATAAAAGCGACGCTTAGATTCCTGCTCAAAGCGCACGATGCACCAGGCCGCTGCGAGAAAAAATGGGAGCGACAGCGTGTTTTTCAATTCCGAAATCCAAGCCACCGATTCAACGCACAGCGGATGCACTGCAAAAAACAGCCCGCCCATCCACGCCGCGCGGATACGCATGCCATGCAGCAGCGCCCACAACAGGCAAGCCGCCAACGCATGCAGGAGAATCGAAACGATATGGTAGCCGGTCGAATCCATCCCGAAGAACCGCCACTGAAGCCACAGCGCGCTCATCGTCATCGGCAGGTAATCCGCCGTCGCTGGAGCGAACCACAGGCTGCCCAGCCCGTCGGGTGACTGCACGGCCGCGTTATTCGTGAGCAGGTAATCGTCGTCCCAGAGCCATTCGCCTTGGAAAACGGGTGAGTAAATCCAGAAGCAAGCCAGAAAAATGACAGCAGCTTTCAGAAGGAACCCACTCCATCGGGTCATTATTGCTTGGCGCGGCACACTCTAGGATTCGCAAAATCGCCGTGTCATGTCATGTAAAAACCTGATGCCCTGCAGATCGAGAATCGCTTGCGAAAAGCCGGGGCGGGCTCGATATTTTTCCTATGAACGAAACTCAAGGATCCGCTGGCAATGTTCTCGCCGCCGTTTGCAGCTTCTTTTTTCCCGGACTCGGACAACTGGTTCAAGGGCGCCTGCTCGCCGCTCTCTTCTTCTTCGTGGGGGCTGGCATCGTCTGGTTCATCAGCTTCGGCATGCTCGGATGGACGATTCATATTTGGGCCTGCATCAATGCCGCACTCTGGAAACCCGTGAGGACGCCATGACTCTCAAAAACTATGTGCATGGCGCCTTCGTTCCTGCGTGGAATGGCATTGTGCGTCCCTTTTACAACCCCGCCGATAATTCCCAGCTTGGCGAGGTTGCTGAGTCGTCCCTAGAGGATGTGGACAAAGCAATCCTCGCCGCCCGAGTTGCCTTTGATGAAGGGCCGTGGCCGCGCACCCCCGCGCAGGAACGGGCCGCGCGCCTCTTCAAACTTGCCGATCTCATCGAGTCGCGTGCCGAGGAATTTGCGGAAATGGACACTCGCAACTGCGGCAAGCCGCTCCGCGAATCCCGCTTCGATGTGTCAGATGCCGCCGCCTGTTTCCGCTACTATGCAGGCCTTGCCACCAAGCCGCAGGGCCAGACGTTTGAAGTCGGCGATCCGAATATCATTTGCCAGACCGTGCGCGAGCCGATCGGAGTCTGTGGCCAGATTATCCCATGGAATTTCCCGCTCCTTATGGCCGCCTGGAAGCTCGCCCCGGGACTCGCTGCGGGCAATTGCTGCATTCTGAAGCCCTCCGAGCTCACTCCTCTCTCCGCCTCGCTGCTCTTTGAGCTCATCGACGAGGTCGGCTTTCCCCCAGGTGTCGTTCAGCTTGTCTATGGCCTCGGAAGTCCCATCGGCGCACGCCTCGCCGAAAGTCCTCTGGTAGATAAAATCGCCTTCACAGGCGGTGGCGATACCGGTCGAAAAATCCTCGCCGCCGCCGCTTCGAATTTCAAAAAAGTGTCCCTCGAACTCGGCGGCAAAAGCCCCAACATTGTCTTTGCCGACTCCGACCACGATCACGCTCTTGAGTATGCGCTCTTCGCTATTTTTGCAGGTCAGGGCCAAGTCTGCAGCGCCGGGTCCCGCCTGCTCCTCGAGCGCAGCCTCGCGGATTCCTTCCTGCCGAGACTGGCTGCAGCTGCCGAAAAAATCGTCGTCGGCCCCGGCATGGACGACGCGACCGAAATGGGGCCGCTCATCACCCGTGCTCACCAGAAAAAAGTGCTCAACCACATCCAGAGCGCCTGCTGCGAAGGGGCGGAACTCCTCACCGGCGGCAGCGCCTACAATGACCACCGCAGCATCGGCAATTATGTGCAGCCTACGATTTTTGTTGGAGTGAAACCCTCCATGCGCATCGTGCAGGAGGAAATCTTCGGCCCAGTTCTTACTGTCCAGCTCTTCGACACCGAAGACGAAGCCGTCCACATCGCCAACGACACCACCTATGGCCTTGCCGCAGGCGTCTTCACAAAGGACGGCGCCAAAGCCCAACGCGTCATCCGCCGCCTCCGCGCCGGCATCACTTGGATCAATACCTATCACCCCACTTTCAATGAAGCCCCATGGGGCGGCTACAAACAAAGCGGCATGGGCCGCGAACTCGGTACCTACGGCTACGAGGCCTACACCGAGGTCAAACAGATCAATCAGTGCATCAACCCCCAGCCACTCGACTGGTTCCGATCGGCGCCCTGATGTCTATCTCGGCCCTCCTCGCCGCTTTTTTCCTCACGCTCCCGGTCGCCCTCGCGTGGGAATCCACCGTCTCCTCGCTTGCCGCCCAACCGTTCCCCGAGATCCGCCCCTTCCAAGCCGAATACTGCCTCGGCTGGGCAGAGATACCCGCCGCAAAAGCCACTGCCGCGATTTCCTATGAGGGGAGAAATGCCATTCTCACGAGCTCAGGTGGCACGACCGGTCTCGCTCGCACCCTCTACCAGCTCGATGCCACGCTCAATGCCCGCGCCACCCGCGATGGCCTTCAAACAATCCAATCCGCCCAACTTGAAAAATACGCCACCCGCACCCTCTCGACACGCATCGAAGGCCACAACGGCACACTCACCAGCCTCCGCGAATGGATTTCCCCCAATTCCAAGCCCGCCAAGTGGAAGCCAGTCAAAATCGCCCCCATCCGAGACCTCTTCGCCGCCTCCCTCTTCATTCGCAGCCAATCCCTCGCCAAAGGCGAAAAAGTCCGCACCCTCGTCTTTCCAGGCGGATCCCCCTTTCTCGTCGATATCGAATCCCTCGGACCCCAAAAAATCCCCATCGCCGGCACCCCGCGCGATGCCCTGCGCCTCGACATCAAAATCCAAAGCGTGAACACCAAAAAAGCCAACGCCCTCGAGCCCCACCGCAAATTCCGCTCCGGCACCCTCTGGCTCAGCAACGACCCCGACCGCATCCTCCTCCGCGCCGAAGTCCAAGTCTTCGTCGGCTACGTCTTCGCCGAATTAGCCTCGTTCCAGCCAACCGGCAGCCTCCCACTTCTGCGATAAACGGCCTCAAATTTGCCCCAGCAGTGATGAAAATATTCCGATAAGCGCGCCGTGACTCGCGCCGAGTAAGCGACACGCTTGCAATATAAAGCGTTTCATATTGCGCAATAAAGTCTGCCTGAAAATGCAATTATGTCGAAATTGTCACATTGAAAAATATCACTTCATGTGCATGATGCTGCGCTCTGCCTAGAAAAAACTAAATCAACATGCACGAGGGGAAAAAATTTTATCGAAGAAAAGTTGGAGCGATCATCGCCGGGCTGCTGATTGCTGCAGCCATTTTCTGGATTTTTGAAGCAGCCATTGTCGAATATCCGAAGGGAAACTCACTCCATTCTCTCACTCAAAGCCCACAGGTGAATGCTGAGGGAAAAATTCTTCCGCTGCAAAATGGCTCTACGCCTCAGACGGCATCAAACGAGCATGCACGCGCGAGCGATTCGAATGATACGAATGCTCTGCCGCTCAGCACGGCAACGGCAGCAGTTTCGACCTCCGACACTGCTGTAAATGAGCCTTACCATCCCACCCAGTCACTCACCTCGGAGCCTGGCGGGCAGCGTGTATCTGCACGAATTCAAGCAGGGACCCGCGTTGTCAACGGTGCGCCCAATGCCTTGGGCCTTTTTCCCCGCGTGCCAATCGCACTCGAAGAAACCGTCCAAGTCGCGGTGAGCTATCCCGGCGGCGCAGCTGCCGACCTCGTGACCGTGCAGGCCGAGGATGGCGGCTCGATCAACGGCGGCCCACCCGTGGCGCAGATGCGGCTCGATGAGGCAGGAGCCCTCCGCTTCGCCTTCACCAGCACGCGCGAGGGGGCATTCTCCATCTTGTCCAACAACGCAGTATTTTGTCGCTTCGCCTTCACCAGCACGCGCGAGGGGGCATGGGCGTCAAGTTAGCGGCCCACGGTCTTTCAAAATCGATTTTTTCGGTTTTTTGCGACGGAGCAAAAAAGCGTTTTTGTCCTCGAGTAGCCACTCAAACTCCTC
>VFJO01000016.1 GCA_009886045.1 Verrucomicrobiota bacterium | reverse complement strand
TCTCAAATCTCAGGTCTCAGATCTCAGGTCTCAGGTCTCAGGTCTCAGGTCTCAGGTCTCAAATTTCCGGATTCCCTCTTCCCCTTCATGCTGTCGTGTGAGAGTTTGGCACCCAAGCGGGTAATCGGGCTACCTCTGGGCTTTCGACGCCACCCTGCCTACCAGTTCCTCTTTTCGCTTCTGCAATTCCGCGAAAGACCGGCGATGCCGGGCCATTTGATCCTCGGGTGTCAGATTTCTGGTTTCCGCATGGATTCGCTCTTGGGCCCCACGCTTGACTGTCACACACGGGTAATCTTCAATCTTCATAGGCAATTACCTCCGAGGGTGTATTGATAGATAAGGTATCGCAACCATTGATGAGGTTCACGCCATTGTAGAGCGGGATTTTATCAAAATGAACGATATGTTTGAAGTTCCAGCTCACGATCAATCGGCAACGATTCGTCGTCGCCAAGGCAACATGCAGTGCATCGGCAGCCCATTTTAGACCCATGATGCCTGCTTGAAGATAGGCTTGTTGTAAAGCAATGCTTTTTTCCTCGACGGGCACCACATCGGCAAGCGGCAAAAATATCTCGAATTGCCCGCGCACACGCTCCGGTGCGAGAGCCAGTTCATCGGCCACCACGCTTGATGTGACGAGTTCAAAATGCCCGCTTTTGACTTGCTCAAAAAACTCATTGCTCGCCATATCGATTCCGGAGCCGAAAACACCGCCGTAAACTGAAGTGTCAGCATAAATGCGAATGGCCACACCCGTGGATTTAAGGTTGGAACAGCAAGGTTGCAACTCAGTCTTTCAATTTTTTCAAGGCAGATCCCCATTTCCGGTCTCCGCACCTCAGCTTTCACCCGCATTTTTCCGTCAAGCTCATTTTTATAAGGCTCTGATAGGGCGCATTGCGCCACATTAAATGACACCGGGGAGGATGAGATAAAACGCAGCAAGGAAGTCGTTGCGTCATAAAGAATGACACCCGGATGAAAAAAGAATCTGGGACAATGAGCAAGAAGAGCAAAAGCGAGTTATTGGAATACTGTCGGAAGCGCTACGGG
>VFJO01000228.1 GCA_009886045.1 Verrucomicrobiota bacterium | reverse complement strand
GGTATCTCACGGAAGTCGGTGAGAAGTCTGCAGAGGTTTCCAGCGACCTGCTCGCACAACAGGAAGTGCGCGAGGCGGTCGAATATGTCAAGGAATCCGGCTTCAGCGAAGGCGAACTGGCGGCCTACGAGAAATACTGGGACGGCGTGAGTGTCGAACGCACACGCCTCGCCGATGCCCTCGCCGAAGGCGAAGCAAAGGGCCACGCCGAAGGCGAAGCAAAGGGACGCGCCGAGGGCGAGCTACTCGGAAAACAAAAAGTTGCCTTGAAAATGTTGCGCAAGGAACTCGGAGTTGAAGAGGTCTCGGCTATTACTGAGATCGATGCGGAAGAAGTTCTCCGGCTTTCGAGACTTCTCCAAGAGTTTGGCCCGACTGCCGAAGAACATTGCTCCCGCTGAGAATCGGAAAAATTCAAATGCGTCGAGAGCCTCTGCTCAAGGCGGCGTTTCACGACAAAAGAAGGGGGCATGGCCGTCTCGGCCGTGTTAAGATTGAGCCACTTGCTCGCACCATACCAATCCGAACCATGGTATCCACCGCCTTACACAGGCGGTGCCTCCAGCTCGTAGAGCCTACGGATCGGAGGGACGCCTGTGCTCCTCTCCAAAAGTCCAAAAGGTATCGGCTTTTGGTATAAGTTGTGCCGCTTCATTTCTTTTGCAGCCAGCCTTCAATCCTCTTCCGATCCGGGCTCGCTCTCCTCGTTCGAGTCCCGCCAGTGTTCTTTGGGAAGACTGAGCTCAAAGAGGGGATAAAATTGAGCGCCTTCTTTTCTGAATGGGTCGCCCAAAGAGCCGGTGTAAAGTTTGTTCTGTAATTGTGTTCTTCGCGACCTGAGCGCCCCTTCCGGGGGCGGCGGAGCGAAGGCGAGCGTAGCGAGCCGAGCGCAGCCGGCCCCGGAAGGGGCTTGCGCGAAGTTCGCCGGGGGCTGGCCAGTGTGGTTTCCTGTTGGGGTGCAGCAAACACAACCAACAAAAACACACACATGACCAACCAAATTGATCCTCAACTTCTGACAACCGTTTTGCAACTCCTCACCACCGAATGTTCCTCCGGCTTTGCCGAGGGCCTGCGCCTGCTCGTCAACGAGGCCATGGTCCAGGAACGCTCCGCCGT
>VFJO01000034.1 GCA_009886045.1 Verrucomicrobiota bacterium | reverse complement strand
TTCAGGTCCATTGTTTGATTTAAGACAAGATTTTGGATTTCAAATCGAAATCCATGCTGTTTTTAGGATTTTTTAAAATCGGGGCCATTTTGATCGAGTTAGTTTTTTAGGTTTTGCAAAAAGCTCATCGGTGTGCATGATAACTACGAGGGTCGGATTTAAACGGGGCTTAAGCACAGCATTCCAAAGCCAAAGGCCTTAGCGGGGCCGATCCCTTGCGCAGCGGCTATTTGAAAGGCGGCGGTATCCGTGACAGTGAGCAGACCGACAAATTCCGTTGCCGTATGGAGTCCGGCTTGGCCTTTTTTGAGAAAGACTTGTCGTGGTCGCGGAATGGTGCGTGTTTTTTCGGCTTCAAAGGTAAAGCCTCCGGCCTCGCCCTTGCGGCGAAGCCAGTCGAGCAGGTCCTCGCGTTTGGATAGCGCCACACGGCGGCTGTTTTTAAGCAGCGTGCCATCTGCTGCAGAGCGCACTTTTTTGGTGGGGTTCGCCATGAGGGAGAATCGGTAAGTGGCGTGGGTAAAAAACGCTGGGGCGATTTCCTTGCACTCCCACGACGATTCCGGACACCAAGCGGGCCTGGTGGGAGAAGTTGCGGAGAGGAGAAGGAGGCGGAAGCCCTCATCGATCTCATTAAGCCGTGTTAAAAAGTCCCGCTCTTCGCCATCGCGTCCAGGAAAAGCCTGCCAGCTCTTTTGGTGCCATGCGTAGCTATCGCGAAGACCGGCCTTGTAAGCGGTCTCGTGGTCGATTTCGATTTTTGCCAGATAGCTCATTGTGTAGCTCCTTGTGCAGCCTCGAGAGGAGCCTGCCAAAAGTCGCAGGCCCACCTCGCTTTGATGTCCTCGGCGGATTTGTTCCATTTGCGGAGATCCCAGAGAAGGCGGTTGTAATCCAGCGCGATTCCATCGCCTGCGAAGCGGATGAAGAGGCGGTGCAACTGGTCACCAAGTGCATCCAGCTCGGAGGCGTCGAAGGCGAGCAAGCGCCGGAAATGCCGCTCCATCGATTCCAAGGCATCTCCTTTCCCAAGGCTTAAGCAGGCTTTGCCAAGTGTTGCTCCACCCAACTGATGGCTGGGATTCTTGGCATAGAGCGCAGCCGTAAGTGCATCGCCCAAGCGGTGGGCCTCCAGTGCTCCGAGGCGGCCGAGAATGGGATAGGCGTAATGGCGCGTGGCTGGGCTCCAGTAGCGGCGCAGCGCGGCCAGATTCCCTCGGTCGCGGCAGGTGCCGAGGAGTTGTTCAATGAGCAGTTCGTTTTTGGGAGTTTCAGTTTTCAAGTGGTGGCGGCTTTCTTTTTCTTTGGTTTGGGAAACAGAACTTTTAATCCAGCGGCATAGGCCTGCATCTGGCGCGGTGTCTGTCGTGGACAAACATGGTCGTAGGCCTCCTTGGCTGCCCGTCGGACGGCAATGCTCCAAGCGTCATGGCCTTCGCCGAAGGAGAGTCCGTTGAGGATATCGGGAGTCCCGGCGATTTGTAGGAGCACGGAGCATTGAGCTTCCAGCGCATGCCAGAATTGCTTCTTGGCCTCATCGGTCGGCGGGTTTTCGTTTTTAAGTGCGGCACCATTTTGTTTCACCGCGCCGTAGAGTTGGTTCGATTGGATATCGGCGAAGGTGATCCCGCTTTCGTAGTGGGCGCGCCCACGATCATTCAGAAGTGAAACAGGGACACTGAGACGGGATTCCAGCAAATCAATTATTTTTGCATCCTTCGCTTTGCAAAGTTCGGCCAACCAGAGGTGAAGTTCCCCTCCTTCCAATTCACTCATGTGGCTCCTCAAAGACAATGGCGCAGCAAGAGTGTTTGCGCCTGACTGTTGGACATTCAAGACAACATGCAGATCCTTCCAAATTCCCTTTCCCAAGTCTGCCCTGAGGAGAAATCGCTGATCACCTTTTGTGCCGATGGTCGCTGTTGTCTCCCTCGATTCGGGGAATTCTGGATAGGCCAGACCATCTTCAATCCACACATGTATTCGATCGGTATGGAGCCTCACTTTACATGAAAAAGGGACAAGCCTTCCCAGATAGGTAGAGGTGGATGCTTGGGCGTTGCTTTCCCAAATTGGTCGCCCCATGTTTATACCCAAATCGGCCAAGGTCTCTGCATCGAGGCAATTTAATATGATGCTTTTCTTTAGGTTCTTACCAAATACAAAAGCATGCAGAAACTTGAGACTTGGCCCATTGCCCTTTACTTTTGAGGCCATAGACCCGCCGACGAAGAAATTCTGGTAGGCGAGCAAGGTCCGTGCAAGGAAGTCGCAGGTTAAAACGCGGTCTGTTCCACCTGAGTGGTCGAGCAATGTGGGAGAATTGCCCGTTGCAAAATAAAAGACCATCTGTGTTGCCAAATAGCTCTTTTCATTTTCATTCACGATTCCTTGGAGAAACCGCGATCCATCTCCAAACAAATTGAAATGCGGCTGAATATCAGGGCGCTTCAAATAAGCCACCGCTCGGCTTTCCAAATCGCTTCCAAAGTCGCCCCAATCTTCGGGAGAATCGGGCGCTCCCAATTCCGCTTGGGCGATGCAGACCAGAAGGCGCATGAGCGAGATGCGTTCGTGGGCTTGGCAGTCGAGATCGGCAATGGATGCGGAATCTTTAAAGAGCTTCTCAAGGCTGACGAGTTTGCTGGAAGTATCCTCATAGCGGACGGGAATCCACGGATCTATAACAAGGTTGAAATGTGTCATTCGGTGTGCAGTTGGGTTTTAGAACCAGGACTCGTTTTCGGAGATTTCGAAGCTGGGCTGAGGAGTCTTGCGCTCATGCCAAAGTCCGCGTTCTTGGTGATAAAAAAGATCGTAGTCGGATTCCCCCTCACATGGAATGCACGCGTGCGAGTCGCTTGATTTCACAGCGAGAACGGAATTCGGGAAATGCTGCTTCAACCAAGCTGGAGCAGGCATTGAAGCGACAAGGTATCGAGGGACTTTGCAGGCGTTGAGGTGAAGATTGCGGGCCAACTCAAAGTTAAAGAAGCCAGGTTTGAAGGACAGGGTCGCTCCATTCAAAAACTCGATCGTCATCCCCTCGCGATTTTCCTGCGGCTGGGATTTTAACAAAACAACCGAGGCTGTGGGTTTGGATTTCCAGCGGGTTTGCCCCTCCTCAGAGTCTTGGACGCCTACAGTTCCAAAAACCTGATTCATCCAAGCCGTTCCGGTCATCTGTTGAATTTTCACATTCATTTCAGCCAACAATGCCGCTGCGCCAGCGGGAAGGGACAAAGGGATGCTCGATGAACCCTCGAGAACGCACCGAATGTCGTTGGGTAAATTCAAAACACTTATACCCTGCCACACTTGCTGCGTCTGGAAAAGCGTAAATGGAGGATAGATATATGCAGATGATCCCAATGCTTTTTTAATCTCATCGATCGAATCTTTCCAATTCACGACAGGATTGAGAATGATGCACTCGGCTCGCTCAAATCCGGCAGGACGAATTCTTTCGTGACGGTGAAGGCGGCCTATGCGCTGGAGGATGAGATCTGTCGGAGCGATATCAGTGAACAACAGGTCGGCATCGATATCGATGGACTGCTCCACGACTTGGGTTCCGACAAGGATACACCCTTCGGGGCGTTGCTCGAATCCCTTCCCAAGTAATGTGGTCCAATGTCGTTCATTCTCCTCTCGCTGGAATTGGGGGAATCGGCTGTGCAAAAGACCAACAGGAGCCCCGCAGTCGTTGAGAGCGGATTTGAGCTGTCGAAAGGTTTCCTGCGCGGATGCAATCGTATTGCGCGCCACCAGCACACACGCTCCGCTCTGAGCTGCCGAAGAGGCCTTGCCAATCCAGTCCTCGCAATCAGGAGCAGTGTGGGAGATATGAACCTCTCGGGCCTCCAGACCGGTCTGTGAAACTTCAATCGTTTCCGCTTTCGAAGAGCCTGAGGCGACTTTTGTGATGAGCGGATAGCCATCAGATATTTTTTCTTCGACTGCACCAGCAGCGGTCACCAATGCGGCGCGGCGAGCCTTGGTGAGCGTTGCAGACAGCACGATGACTGTGGCTCCCGTCTTGAGAAGCCACTCGACGGCACGATCCAAAAGCGCGGAGGTGTAAGGATCGTAGGAATGCACTTCGTCGATGACGATGACCTTGCCGCTGAGAGCAAAAAGGCGAATTGCGGAATGCTTGACCGGCATGACAGACATGAGGGCCTGATCAATTGTGCCTGTGCCAAACGGGGCAAGAAGGGCTTTGCGATTATCCGTAAACCAGAGGTTCGCTTCCTCTGCACCTTCGTCTCCTGCGTTTGTGGTGGGCTTGATCGCGACAAAACGGTGATCCGAAAGCCAGGCGTTTCCATGAACCAAAGCGAGTGTTGCATCCTCTTGGAGCGCATTTCTGAGAAAGCTCTCCACTCTCTCATGGATGCGGTTGCTGGTGAGTTGGGTGGGTAGAGCAAAATAAAGGCCTCTTTCGCCACCTTCGCACCAGCGCCTGTAAGCGGCTGCCAGCGCCGCTTCAGTTTTACCGAGGCCCATGGCGGCCTCCAAGATATACAGCCCCGGCGAGTCCACCGCCTGCACGAAAGCGGACTGCATAGGCCGTGCTGGAAACGAGGCGCCAGCGGAATCGGAAAAAAGACTTTCGAAAGATTGAGCTCCTCTGGCTGTGCCACGCGCCCAACCAATCGAGAAAACCGCTTCGTGTGCGGCATTGCGGGCATCTTGTAGAAAATTTTTGCCTTCCTCAGCCGCTGTAAAAGAGAAGCCTGACCCAATCCAGTCGGAAAAAACCATGCAACCCGTGAACCAATGAAGTCGCGCGGATTTTAAAACCTCTTCTGTTGGCAGGCCTCCAAACTCGCTGCAAATTTCAGCGAGAAGTTTTTCACGGAATTCATTTACCCAATCATGCTCGCCCTCATAAATTCTACCCGGGTTGGGACTGCTGGTTATGTATTTCCCATGGTGCCCTCCCACAGACAGAAGCCACTTGGGCAATGGCCCGTGCGGTGCCAAAAAATCGGCCAAGTATTTTTGCCCGGCCTTGGCGTGGTTCCCCTCGTAAACATCAGGGGCATCGAGTCCAAGAATCGACTGCCAGTGCGCACGCCATGCTGCACATTTCATCAAAAATCCCGGCGTGATCTTTCCTACATCATGAGCAGCTATGAGCGCGGCTCCTCCATTAGGAAATAAATGCTCCGTTGACGGAGGTAGAACTTTTCTCAATGCCTCGGCAACCGCGCCGACATAAAGGCAATGGGAACGAACCGACACAGTGGGATTCCCGTGCTCATCTGTTTTTGCCCAACAATCGGTGAGTTCAATTTCCATGCAGATTTGAGATATGCGAGTTGCGGAGGGCGGTCTGGTCCGCAGGCGTAGGGTTTAGCTGTTTTCGGCTGACTCGCATTCGCTCGCTGATGCCTTGGGGATGAGGTAGCCAAAGAGGGCGAGTTTTGACCTGAGCAGGGTGTCGAGGCGCTGTTTGTCTCCGGGGTGGAGGGATTCTGAGGCGGAGCCAGCACAGGATGGGCGTCGAGTTAGTGCGTCTTTGTCCCGCTGGAGCTCCAATTCCTCAGGCGGATCATCCTGCCTGAAAATCCGTCTTTGGCTTCAATGGCCTTCAGCGCAAGTGCAGGCGTACTCTGCGAGCCCGCAACCTGAGCAGGTCGAGAGATCGAGTGTGAATTTCTCAACGAGTGTTTTGGATTCAGGGTTGGCTTTGATCTGAACGACCACGGGGAAGTTTTTGCCCGCAGGAACACTTTGTTCGGAGACAAGCGCTGAGGCAGTTTTTACGAAGACTAGTTTGAGCGGAGCGGAGCGTTCTCCAGTGGTCACTATGACGACTTGCTCGGCGGGTGGGATGGGCTTGGCATGATCATCCACAAACGTGATCTGGATTTTTCGGTCTGGGAGGAGAAGAAATTCGGCATGCGGTTCGATGGAGGTGAGGAGCCTTCCCCCGTTCGGGCCAGCCACTTTCTTTTCGTGGGTGTGGTTTCCTCCAGCTTGAAGGCCGAGGGTGCTGAGTAGTGCAATGGCGATGGGTAGTATGTGTTTTGTTGTCATGTTTGGGTATTGGGTGATTCTTATTGTGAAGCCGTCGCGTGGCGCTCCAGAGCTCTCATGGCAGCCTTTTTGGCGAATTTAAAAAAGACCAGCGGCGTGATCAAGAAATCTAGGGCAGTCGAGGAGATGAGACCACCGACAATCACCACTGCGACGGGGTGAAGGATTTCCTTGCCGGGCTCATTCGCGGCCAGGACGAATGGAATCAGCGCTATGCCTGCGGAAAGTGCGGTCATGAGGACGGGCACCATCCGCTCGAGTGTGCCGCGCTCGACCATCGCTCGGGTGAATCCTTCCCCCTCGTGGCGCATGAGGTGCAGGTAGTGGGAGAGCATCATAATGCCATTGCGGGCGGCAATGCCACCTACGGCGATGAATCCGACCAACGTGGCTACGCTGATATTATCGATGAGCAGCCAAGTCAGCACGAGGGCTCCCACAAGGGCTAGCGGGATATTGAGCAGGACTTGGAAGGTGAGGGAAAGACTTTGGAAATACCCGTAGAGCAGGAAAATGATCACCAGTAAGACGCCCGCGCTCATGAGGGCGATACGCCAAGTCGCGTCTCGCTGCGCCTGAAATTCCCCCTCGTAGGTGATGAAGTAGCCCTCGGGGAGTTGCACTTTGGCGGAGACCTCACTTTGGAGATTGTTCACAAGCGCGCCGACATCGCGCACGGTTGGTTTAATGGCAATAGTGAATCGGCGCTGGCCATTTTCGCGGAAGATCACATTTGGGCCATTGGCCTCGCGCACATCTGCCACGGCGCTCAGGGGAAAGTAACGACTACTGTCGGCTTGGATGGGGAGTTGCGCGATGCGTTCCGGCGAGTCCCGCCAAGCCAGAGGGAGGCGGAGCACAAGGTTGATGGCACGCTGGTCCTCTCGCAGTCCGGTGATTTCCTTGCCTCCGATCAGTGTGCTCAGGCGCGTGTTGAGATCTCCGGGTGCGATTCCGTAGCTTGCACAGCGCTCTCGGTCTGGCTCGATCCTGAGCTGCGGGATCAAGGATTGCTGGTCGAGTTTGGCATCCTCAAAGCCGGGAATTTTTTTCGCGAGGGTTTGAATCTGCGTGCCGATATCCCGAAGGGTGTCGAGATCGGGGCCGAAGACCTTGATGGCCACGGGTGCGGAGACGCCGCTCATCATATGCCCGATGCGGTCTGCCAGCGGGCCTCCGACAACAGCAAAAACGCCAGGAACCGACTTCACTCGGGAGCGGATGTCATCAAGAATTTCTTTTCGGGAACGTTCTTTTTTCTCACTCCCCGATCTGCGGAAGTCCACATCGAATTCGGCGGTTGAGACGGGAACCACATGGTCGCCGCGTTCAGCCCTCCCAAGGCGGCGGCCGACTTTCTGCACTTCGGGCACGGAGAGTATTTGCTCTTCGATGACATCCGAGATGCGGTTCATTTCATCGAGGGAGGTTCCGGGTGCTGATGTTGCCGCAATAAGTGCCGTTTCCTCTTTGAATGAGGGGAGAAAATCCTTTCCCATTTTGGGGTAGAGCGAGAATGCCGCGAACACGGCTATTCCAAGGACGGTCAAAACCGGCCAGGGATGCTCGAGCCCGATCCGCAGGGCGGTGGCCTGTAAACTGCGTTTCATAATTCGCACAATCCAGGCCTCCTGATGCGCGACAGTTGGCTTGGGATTCAGCAGCAACGAGCAAAGAACTGGAATCAAAGTGAGGGATACCAGAAACGATGCCAGCATGCTTACGATGGTCGCCACGGCAATCGGGGTGAATAATTTCCCCTCAACGCCTGTCAGACCTAGTAATGGAACGAAGACCAAGACGATGAGGAGTGTCGCGTACAAGATGGAACTCCGCACTTCGCGCGAAGCGCGGGCGATGACTTGAACTCGAGGTGCAGGCTCGGGTCGGGCCGCGTTCTCTCGTAGACGCCGAAAGACATTTTCCACATCCACGATGGCGTCGTCCACCACCATCCCGATGGCCACGGCTAAGCCGCCGAGTGTCATGGAATTCACAGAAATCCCAAACCACTGGAAAGCAAGCATCGTAATCCCGAAACTCATCGGAATCGCTGTGAGGGTGATGAATGTTGTTCGGAAATTCAGGAGGAACAAAACCAACACCAAGGTGACCATAATAGCGGCTTCGATGATGGCGTTTTTAAGATTTCCAATCGCATTGTCGATGAAGTCCTTTTGCTGAAAAAGCACGATGGTCTCGACGCCCCTTGGAAGGCTTGGTTCGAGTTCGGCGAGGGCTGATTTCACTTTCCCGGTGAGTACTCGCGTGTCGAATCCCTGCGCCTTTGTCAGGGACATGATCACTCCGTAGGTCGGAGTTTTTTCCGGGGCCTGGCTTATCGTCGCATCGCCGCGCATCGGCTCGATGCCCCATACGACCTGCGCCACATCGGCAATGCGAACGGGGCGGTCGCCGATGCGTTTGATCGCCGTCTGTCCGATGGCGTCGAGATCAGTTGTCATGGCCAGATTGCGAATCATGATCTCCGTGGCACCGGTGCTCAAAAAGCCGCCAGTGCTGGTGTTTGCCGCTTTGGTTGCCGCGTCCTCAAGTTCTGCAAGCGTGACCTCGTAAGCCTGCATGCGGTAGGGATCCGGCTGAATCTCCACTTGGCGGATGCCCCCGCCCATGTTGAGGACTTCTGCTACACCGGAGATGTTTTGGAGGCGGCGCTTGATGGTCCAATCCGCGATCGATCGCACTTCGCTTGGAGTCAGATGGCCTGGCTCGCCCTTGGGGATCGTCGATCTCACGCCAACGAGAAGGATTTCACCCATGAGGGATGCTGCAGGGGTCATGAACGGCTGAATCCCCTCGGGCAACTGTTCCCGGGCTCCCTGCAGGCGCTCTTGCACGAGAAGGCGGTTTTTTTGGAGATCGGAATTCCAATCAAACTCGGCGTAGACAAGCGAGAGCGAGACATCGGAGTTCGAGCGCAAGCGGGTCAATCCGGCGACCCCCATGAGGGCGCTTTCGAGGGGTTGGGTCACCTGTATTTCCACCTCCTCTGGGGCCAAACCCGGTGCCTCTGTGAGAATCACCACCGTTGGTTTTGTGAGATCGGGAAGTACTTCGACGGGCAGGTGGAGTGCCGTGAAAATCCCTAGTGCAAGTATGATGGCAGAACATCCTATGACAAGGCCACGGTGCGCCAGAGACCACGTGATGAGTCTATTCAGCATGGTGGGTTTTCCTACGGGTCCCTACGACCACCAGCAGCGCAAGCAAGACTCCGCTCACAATCATCCAGAATGGGCTTTGGCCTTGTTGGCCTTGTTGGCCATTCTTAGCGGATTCAGCCGGAGCTTTGCTTTGTGAAGTCAACTCGGAGCCGTCTTCTGCGTGTTCGTGCCCGTGCGCTGCGTCAAGGGCCTCTTTGAGGGACACAGTGCCCCCTCCGGCGAAGGCGAGGGAGTAAGCCCCGCGAGTCACAACCTCGTCGGCGGGAAGTAAGCCGCTCACAATCTCTGCGCTTCGCTCGCTGATGCGCCCCACGAGAACCGGTGTCTTCACAAAGGCATTTGGGATATCGAAATCCCTCACATAGACAAAGCGCTTCGCGGCATCGCCCTGCAAGGCGGTGCGGGGAATCGAATACACGCCTTCTTTTTTTTCGACGACGATGGAGAACTCTGCGCGCATTCCGGGGCGGAGCAAGAGATCGGGATTGTTGACATGGAATGCGCCCTCCACCGTATCGTTCGAGGCATCCGCCATGACGCCAAGATGCTCCAGATTTGCGTCGAATGTTCGGCCTGGCACGGCTGGAACAGAAATTCGTGCGGTTTGTCCAACCTTCAGTCGACCGGCCAGATGCTGCGGCACGCTTGCGATCGCATAGACTTCCGTAAGGTCCAAAACCTCGGCCAAGACTTTATTGGGATCAATCGGCTCCCCCGGCACGACGTGTGTTTCGCTGACTAGACCCGAAATTGGCGAGGTGAGGGCGATCGTTGGGGGAGGATTTCCCGGTTGCCGACTCTCTACCAAAATGGCTGTCTCTCCCATTTTTATGGAGTGATCATTTTTAATGAAGACCTCGAGTGCCCGCCCTGGGATACGACTGCTGATAACGGCACGCCGACCCGGATAGGCTTTGATTTGGCCTAGCGCGAAGACGGTTTCTTCAAAGGTTGTTTCTTCGACGAGATGGGTTTCGATGCGCAAATTTTTCACGCCATTTTCATCAAGGATAATGGTATTGGGACGTGAGGATCCTTGGGCTGTTTGAAGGTGGGAGGCGAAAAGGCCTAGGAGTGCGAGGATGATGAGTGCCTGATTCATGGTTGGGTTGGGGATGTGCCGAGCGAGCTGAGCCACTCGGCGCAGGCAAGGAAATAGCTTTTCTTTGCATCGAGTGCAGACATCTCGACTTCGCTGAGGCGATCATAGGCCCTAAAGACGGCATAGATTTCGATTTCGGATCGCCCATAGGCTGCCTCGCTCTGGCGAACGGACTCGCGGGCACTGGAAACAACCTTTTCCCTGAATTGGGAGGCGGATTCGAAATGGAAACAGACCAAGCGATACGCCAGCAGGATTTGATTTTTGATGCTGAAGCGAAGGGCTTCGCATTGAGCGGAAAGTCGCACTCGAACAGCTTCTTTTTCGGCGGCTTTGCCAGTGCCGGTTTGCCAGAATGGGAGCGGCACACTCACTTTCAAACCAGCAAGCGTTTCTGGCTCGATGCCGGTCGGGTCGTCTCGAAACCGTTCCCCTTCGATAAAGATTCCAACCCCGACGTCCTCCCATTGTGAGGCTTTGGATAAAGCGACATCGGTTTCCCCCGACCTAAGAGCAAGCTC
This sequence comes from Verrucomicrobiota bacterium, assembly GCA_009886045.1. Taxonomy (GTDB): domain Bacteria; phylum Verrucomicrobiota; class Verrucomicrobiia; order Chthoniobacterales; family Terrimicrobiaceae; genus UBA967. Next base: position 31,850 of record VFJO01000034.1, on the reverse strand, counting down.
TGCCAAATCCGCATCCGCCCGCTTCCCGGCGATTTTTGCTGCAGGCACGGATTTCGGCAAGTTAAGAGGAGTGTTGATGATCAGCGGCGCGTCGGCGGGGAGTGCGAGCAACTCGTTCAATCGCCCAGCGGCCTCGATTTCCGCTCCCTTCAAAGTTTCTGACTTGGCCCGCATGGCGGATGCCGAAAGATTCGCCTCGAGCAAATCGAGTTCCGAACGAAAACCGGTATTGACCCCCTCTGCGACGGATTTTGCCAGAGCATCGGCCAAGTTGACTTGGCGAAGAGAAATGGCATGCGCCTCATGAGCTGCGGCGGCTATGTAAAAAGCTCTGCGCACGGCCAGTACCAGTTTCCATTCTGCAACGCGTACTTCCAAATCTGCCATCTTCACATCCAAGTCGGAGAGCTGGCGTTCCAAGCGTAGGCGTGCCGTGAGGGGGAATCGCTGGGTGATTCCAGCCATCACTCGGCCTTCAAAATCTTGGCCTCCCGCAACCTCCATTTCCAACTCGGGATTCGAAAGGACACCCACCCTCCGAGCTCGGCCCATGGCTTCGTTTACGAGAAGTCGAGCGGTTGCGAGTTCTCTGTTTTCGCGGATTGCTATGTCAACGGCAGATTCGACGCTGAGTTCCCCAGCGAGCACGATGCGGCTCGCACAACCCAGAACGAGGAAGCAAATGGCAACTACGCTTGTCAAAGCCGAGGCCGAAGGAAAAGGTCTCACGGAAACTACAACGAGACGGGATGGGGAAATCCCTCAGGCGTTTTGTATTTTTTAAGAAGTTTCCGAAGTTTCTCTCGGGCTCGGTAGCACTTCACTTCAACCGCCTTTGCAGAAATCCCCAATCGTTGCCCGGCTTCTTCGTGGGACATTCCCTCCAGTGCAGTCAGCACCAGGGGTTCGCTCAAGTGAACGGGAAGGTTGGCAATGGCCTCCTGAAGCAACTCGGTGGATTCATCTCGGAGAGGACTCGAGCGCAAATCGGCGGTGTCCCAGGCTTCGCTCAGCTCGAGGTTTCGGCTGTTTTGCTTTTGGGCACGGCTCCGAAAGTAATCCAAGCATAAGTTGCGAGCTATCCGGTAGAGCCACGCAGCAAAAGCGGAACGGGGTTGGAATTGCTGAATCTGGAAATAGACACGTACAAAGGTTTCCTGGGCGAGTTCCTCGGCATCGCTCCGGTGACCGACCATACGCCAGATAAAGCCAGTGATCTCGTCGCGATGCCTCCTCATAATCCTGTCGAGTGCCGACGTATCGCCTGCTTGCAATGCGGCGACGTCCGGCCAATCCGGATCATGAGAAGTGGCTTTCGGCATGCCTTGCTAGTTCTGGCCTGAGTTTTCGGAGAGACCTTGAACGGTCAGTTCGATGAGGCGCTCGTATTGCGGGGGATCTAGGACGCCCCGCAATTCGAAGATGTGCTCGAGGGTTGCTTCCTGAAGTTGGCCCATCGCATTGTGAATTTCAGCGACGGATTTTTCGACGGAAGGGGAATAGGATTTATCTTTCAAAATTTTCTCAGCCAATTCCCGGTTCGCTAATTGGATCACTTCCTCCAAGTGGCGCTTCGTCTCTTCATAACGCCGCTCAGAAATCTGGCTGAGTTGCTCCTGCTTGGGACTCATTTTAAGCTTTTTATGAATCCAGTCGTGGTAGTCCTCAGCCTTGAGGTTGGGGGAGTTGCTGACAATTCGGAGCGTAAGAAATGAACTTGCTGCAGAAATGAAAACAATCAGCGCGAGCCCGACAACAAGGGGTAGGGGGCCAGGTTTCATTTTCTTAATGCCACAAAATTGCTGGGTAGGCCGGTGGCAGATTGGGAGAAAACTCCGAGGTCCAAGGTCTGGGCTGCAAGTCGCGAGTTCAAAACCTCGGGCATTGCAAGCATGGTCAAAATCACACCCACAGCAAGAGCCACACAGGCTCCCGAAAAAGCAAGGCGGGCGGTGCCGAAGTCAAAAAAAAGCGACGGCCATAAGGAATCGTTTTTTGTAACGGGTTTTATGGCCTGTCGGTGACGAATCTCCCGCCAAACGTCGGAGCGGAAGCTTTCAAATTCTGTTCTGTGCAGGGCTGTCGCGGCCAATTTTGACAATTGCCGATCCAGTGAATCCGAGTGTTTCATATTCTCACTTAACGTAGCAGCGGACTCGATCCCCTCAAATTTTCTTCATATTCAGCGTTTTTATGTCGGAATGTCGGGCTGTCGCGGGGATCGCGGCCGTATGCGCGGCCGTATGTATTCTACTTGGGATTTGCGGTCGCCTTGTCGAGTGCGTAATGGGCTGCGCCAAGGAGCGCAGCTTGGTCGTTGAGAATGACAAGTACCGGGATGCTTTCCATGAGCGAGGAGAGGCGGCCTTTATCGGTAAAGGCGTGCATGAATGCGATGCTTTGGATGCGGTGGAGCAGCTTGACTGGCACTCCTCCGCCGAGGAAGACTCCGCCGGTGGCCATGGTTTTGAGTGCCATGTTGGCGGCTTCAGCTCCCAGACAACTCACGAAAACATCGAGCGTCTTTGCGCACATCGGGCACTCTCCGGAGTCTGCGTATTTTGTAATGACGGCACCGGGTTTGCTTGTTGTCATTTCCTCCTGCACAGCGGGGAGTTCGGTGCCACGGCCTGTGTCGCGGAGAAATTTGTAAATATTTTCCATCCCCATGCCTGACGCCACGCGCTCGGCACTCACGTGGACGAATTGTTTGATGAGGTATTCCAGGAGCGCAATTTCGAGGTCGTTTCGTGGTGCAAAGTCCGCGTGGCCTCCCTCGCAGGCCCAAACCTGGTGCTTGTGACCGTCCCAAAAAAGACCTGCCTGCCCGAGACCAGTGCCAGGCGATACGACACAGCGGTTGCCTTTTGCAAGAGGACTTCCTTGCTGGATCGGGGCAAAATCGCTGGCTTGGAGATGGGCAATGCCATGGGCATTGGCTGCCAAGTCGTTCAAGAGCGAAACTTGAGGAATGCCAAATTCCTGAGCGATTTCATTTTCATCAACTCCCCACGTCAGGTTTGTAGGCTTGGCCCTGCCGTCATGAACGACCCCTGGAATCCCAAAGCCAGCGGCGAGAATCGGGGGCGTATCCTTTCCCAGAAATTCGCGCAGGATGGCATTTAAACCTGGATAGTTAGTGCTCGCGTAGCGCTGCTCCCGAAGCATGGCCAGTTTACCTCCCACGACACCAAAGAGGGCGACGTTGGCTTTTGTGCCTCCGATATCGCCGGCGAGTATGAGATGTTGCTGCACTGTGCTTACTTCTTGAGAAGGTAGTGATGCCAAGTGTGGCCGGATTTTTCGATGAGGTGATCCGAGGCCTCTGGCCCCCAAGTGCCAGCGGCGTAGTTTGGAAAATCACGCGGAGGTAGGGCATTCCAAATATCAAGAATCGGGTTCACGATGCGCCATGAAGCGTCCACGCTGTCGTAGCGGTGGAAGAGTGTCATATCGCCGATCATGCAATCGTAGAGAAGCGTCTCGTAGCCAGTGGCTGCTGTCGACTCACCAAATTCCTGGTAGCTGAAATCCAGTGGCACGTTGGCGATGGAAATGCCGGGTCCTGGGCGCTTGGCATGGATATCCATCGTAATGCCCTCGTCGGGTTGCACGTGGATGACGAGGCGGTTCGGCATGATATCATCTTCCACGCCTTTTCCGAAGAGAAGGAGTGGCGTGCGTTTGAAGCCGATGACGATTTGCGTGGTGCGTGTGGCCAGACGCTTCCCGCTGCGAATAAAAAACGGAACATCCGCCCAGCGCCAGTTATCCACCTCTAGTCTCATTGCCACGAAGGTTTCGGTGTTCGAGTGGGGATTCACATCCGGTTCGCTGCGGTAGGCAGGCACATTTTTGCCATTGATGGCTCCCGCTCCATACTGCCCGCGAACTGTGCTGGACAGGATTTCCTCTGGGTCCATGGGGCGTATGGCCTCGAGGACTTTCACTTTTTCGTTGCGAACGCTGTCACCCGAAATCGAGGTCGGAGGCTCCATCGCGATGAGCGATAAAACCGAGAGGATGTGGTTTTGAACCATGTCGCGGGTCACGCCGGAGTGGTCGTAGTATCCACCGCGAAGTTCGACGCCTAGTTCCTCAGCCACGGTGATCTGGACGTAATCAATATATCGGCGGTTCCAAATTGGCTCAAAGACACTATTGCCGAATCGGAAGACCATGATGTTCTGCACGGTCTCTTTGCCGAGGTAATGGTCGATGCGGTAAATTTGTGATTCAGCGACATGCTTTACAAGATCTGCGTTTAACTCTCTCGCGCTTTCCAAGTCGTGGCCGAAGGGTTTTTCGATGATGACGCGGCGCCAAGCCTCTGGCTTCTCTTCGGTGAGGCCCGCAATTCCTAACTGCTCCACCACTTTGCCGAAGAAGCTCGGGGAGATGGCCAAGTAGAAAAGCACATTGCCGGGGAGGTCCCATGTTTTTTGAACGTCCTTTATTTTGGCTCCGAGATGCTGAAAGGTGTCAGGATTATTGAAGTCGCCCGAGATGTAGTAGCTCCGGCTGGCAAACTCGTCCCATTCGTTTTGATCGACTGGTCGAGTCGCAAATTGCTTGATATCTGCTGTAATCTGCGCGCGGAAAAGCTCCTCGTTGGTCTCACTGACAGCCACCCCGATGACCGCAAAATTTGGGGGGAGAAGTTTCAGAGCCTTCAGATTGTAAAGAGCAGGTAGGAGTTTCCGTTTTGTGAGGTCTCCTGAAGCTCCGAAGATGACGATCGTGCAAGGGTCGCCCGGACATTCATGGCCGGTCAATGGTTTGGTAGACATATCAACGCATTGCCTATACCAGCACAGATGCGCCGACAAGACATCCGTGAAAACTGTGTCGAAATTGCTACAGAGCGGGCTCCGACACGCATTCCCCGGCGAGGGAAAGCCACTCGCTGTTCGCTTTCTCCAAGGCGTCTCCCACACTCGCCAGTTCGCGGTTGACCTGCATCGCTGAGGCGGGATTGTCGTGGGTGGCCTGTTCTTCCATTTTCGAGCTCAGTTCGCGCTGCCGGGTTTCGAGTGTCTGAATTTGCGACTCTAGCTCTGCCACGCGGCGTTCGCGTGTACGGCGCTCGGCGGCTTCGGCTTTGCGGGCCTCGGCCTCGGCGCGACGTTGGGCCTTGATTTCCTTGAGGCCGATCTTTGGCTGTGAGGGGGCCAGTGACGGGTTTGCTTCAGGCTGAAAATTGCCCAGCGAGACGACTGTCCCGGAGCGCACGCTTCCGCCCGCACGGGATTTTTCGCGGAAGTAATCGTAATCGCCCGCGTAGGGAGTGAGCTTCCCAGCTTGGACGTGAATTACCGACGTTGCAATGGCGCGGATGAAATGCACATCGTGACTTACGAAAAAAATCGTACCCTCATAGGGTTTGAGTGCTCGGATGAGGGCATCGATGCTCGGCATATCGAGGTGGGTCGTTGGCTCATCGAGGAGGAGAAAGTTGGGAGGGTCGAGGAGAAGTTTCACCAGCGCAACGCGGCTTTTCTCCCCACCACTCAGGACCCGGATCGGTTTGAAGACGTCGTCACCGCGAAAGAGAAATGCGCCAAGCACAGTACGGGCCGCTTGCTCGGGCACTGGGCGGGCGATGGATTGCACCTCGTCGAGTACCGAGCTTTTGGCGTTCAGCCCTTCGGTGCGGTGCTGGGCAAAGTAGCCAATGCCGCAGTTGTGGCCGGGTGTGCGGGTGCCCGCTTGGAGTTCAAGTTGGGCGCCGAGGATTTTGAGCAAGGTGGACTTGCCTGCGCCGTTCGGACCAACAAGCACGGTGCGCTGGCCTTTTTCGACCGCAAGATTCAGGTCTTCGTAGATCACCTTTTCCCCATAGGCCTGTCGCACTCCACCGAGGGTGATGACTTTTTGTCCGCCGCGTGGAGGCTGGGGGAATCGGAAACTCACGGTCGGCTCGTCGGATTCTGGAGCCTCGATGCGCACCATGCGGCCGAGTTGTTTGATGCGGTCCTGGGCCTGAGCGGCTTTACTGGCCTTGGCGCGGAAGCGATTGATGAAATCTTCGAGGTGGGCGATTTCTTTTTGTTGGTTGCGGTAGGCGGCCAGTTGTTGTTCTTCGCGGGCTTTCTTTTGATCGAGGCAGGCGTCGTAGTTTCCTTGGTAACGTATGAGTTTGCGGTGCCGGATTTCCACAATGCCGCGACAAATGAGGTTGAGGAATTCCCGGTCGTGCGAAATCGTGAGGATGGCACCCGGATATCCTGCGAGGTGGTTTTGAAACCAGCCGAGTGTTTCCAGATCAAGGTGGTTGGTCGGTTCGTCGAGGAGCAGTAAATCGGGCTCCTCAACCAGCAAGCGCGCCAAGTGCGCACGCATGATCCATCCGCCGCTGAGCTCGCGCAGGGGACGGTGAAAGTCGCTCTCTCGAAATGCCAACCCTGCAAGAATCCGTTTGGCCATGGCCTCTGCGCGTCCATCGGCCTCGCTGCCGGCGGCCAGTTCCATAACGGTGTCGTCGCTCACGGTTGCTGTCTCCTGCGGCAAAAATCCCACTCGGGTTCCTCTCTGGAGGGTGACCTGCCCCTCATCGGGTTCGTCATGCCGAAGCAGCAGCGAGAAGAGGGTCGATTTGCCGGCACCGTTTGGGCCGATGAGACCAATGCGGTCCCCCGTGTTGACTTGAAGCGCGGCGTCTTCGAAAAGAATCCGTCCGCCGAAAGATTTTGTTACCTGTGAAAGAGTGAGCATCCGATTTTGAAAAGCTCAGCAACGTGACGAAGGCAAGAGGTCGCGTCCACCGCATTTTTGAAAAACCGCAAATTTTATTCTGAGTCACCTCGATCAAAGAAATTTTATGAGAATAGAAAATGTCCCCCAATTATCTGCAATGACGCGGTAGGCGGCCTCCATCGTTCCCCGGAAAATCTTCGTGCTTCATGTTTGCGTCGCTTTGGGTGAACTATGATTGAAGTCATGCCTTTTGCCGCGCTCAAAAATCTTTTTTGGTTTTCCTTGGTCTTTTCTACTGTGTTGCAGGCCGATGAGACGACCCGTGCCGCGCAGTCGAAGCTCGCCGCGCTGGGATATTATCATGCCAATGTGGAGGCTCGCTTGGAAGCATGACGAGTGCAGCGATCCGCAGGTTTCAGATTTCTCAAAAACTCAAGGTCACGGGCTCCCTCAATCAGCAAACTTTGGAGGCCCTCGAAGTAAAGGCCCCGCCGCCCGTGCAGGATTACAAAAAAATCAGTGCTCTTTTTGAGGGTGGGGCGCTTGAAGGCAATGATGCCGCCACTCAGGTTGCAGCGATACGCAGCATTCAGCGTGTGCTTGCTGGATCGGGGTTTTATGCCGGGCCGCATAACGGCATGCCGAGCTTGGCGCTGACCAGTGCGATTATGGAATGGCAGCTTGCCAACGAACTCTCTCAAACCGGAAAACTCGATGCTCGCACATTAGCCAGTTTAGGCCTGACCACGAATTGACTCCATGCCGAAACACGAACGCATATCCACTCTGCTCGAATCGCTCGAAGTTCCCCCCGAAGGCACCTACCACCCTTGCTATGCAGGCTTCTTCGAGTGCTTCAACCGGGAAGACTACTATGAAGCGCACGATGTTCTGGAGTCCCTCTGGCTGCAGTGCCGCGACACAAACTATTTTTATTTTAAAGGCCTCATCCAAATCTCCGGGGCGTTCGTTCATTTAAAAAAACAACATGCCCGCCCGAACCACCCGACCGATGGGCGCAGACTGCATCCCGCCTCGAGGCTCCTTGCACTGGGCATCAAAAATATCTCGCCCTTTGCTCCTTTCCACATGGGGCTCCAAGTCGACGATGTCTCTGACGTTTGCACCGAGTGGCGACATAAAATCGAGGCTTCGGAGTTTCGCATCAATCCATGGTCTCCCGGCGCGGGGCCTCGGTTGAGTATCCCTCGGGACTTTCCAAGGGCTTGACGGCAGCGGGCTTTATCGTTTCATACACCTTTCAACCATGTGTAAATCCAATTTCCAAATTTTGATCGCAGCTGTGGCCGTCTCGACACTTCTCGGGCTGACCGGATGCGAAACACTCAAAATCGCTACCCACTCCCATTCCTTCAAATTTGATCCGCCAGACAAGGCACCTAAAAACAAATCTGCTGTTAAGGTGAAGATCAGTACTGGCGCCCAGCGTCTTTACGTGGTCGAGGGCGATGACGTTCTCCTTGCCACCCCGGTCACCGTAGGCACGCCGTCCACTCCGACACCTCAGGGTGATTTTACCATTTACTCGAAGCAAGCCCAGCGCCGGCGGGTAAGCCAACCCGATGCCGGATATCCCATGCCTTACTGGATGGAATTCAAGTCTGCATACGGCATCCACTGGGGATTTATGAAGCCGCACCCTGCGACTCGCGGATGCGTGCGCATGCCGCTGATTGCGGCCAAGGAGGTCTTCGCCATTGTGCCAACGGGTACACCTGTGAACATCGCCAAGAGTCAGCCTTGGGATGCTACCATTGGAAAAACACTTCCCGTCCTAGACGACGGCCCGCTGCCGAATCCCCCCAAATCCTATTTCCACAGCCCGCAGGTTTTCATCGATGCCGCCAACGGCAAGATGTGGCACTTTTAACCAGCCAACTCGCGGAGGAGCGCTTTATTTAGCCGGATACCGGTGAGGAAATTTTCCACCGGGAAATTCTCATTGGGCGAGTGGGCACGGCAGTCGGGGGATGCCAGAGCCAGCAGCAATGCGGTATGCCCGAGGATTTTTTCGAAATCGGCCAAGATTGGAATGGATCCTCCTTCGCGGGTGAGGGCAGGCTTTTTCCCAAAGACCGATTCCAAGGCACGGCAGGCTGCTGCGCCTTGGGAGCCACGGGGGTTTAAAAAAAACGGCTCTCCGCCATGTCCATCCATGATCTCCAGGCGGATTCCCGGCGGGCAGAGTTTTTCAAAATGTTGACGTGCGAGCGCCAGGATCGTCTCGGGCTTTTGGTTCGCCACGAGGCGGAACGTGATCTTGAAAGTGGCCTCCGCTGGCAGGACGGTTTTACTGCCCTCGCCTTGATACCCGCTGCCGATTCCATTGATTTCGGCGGTGGGGCGAGCGCCGATGCGTTCGACTGCGGAGTAGCCTGATTCGCCGAAAAGTTCTGTGACTCCAGCCTGCTCAGCAATGGCTGCGTCGCTGAGGGGAGACTCGGTTGCCGCAATTCGCTCCCAATCTTGCATGGGCTGTACAGCGTCATAAAAGCCATCGATCGCTACGCGGCCTGTGGAATCGTGCAGGCTTGCAATGAGGCGCGCCGCTGCTGTGGCCGGATTTGCCACGGCGCCGCCATAGATGCCTGAGTGCAAATCATGCGAGGGGCCATAAACCCGCACCTCCATGGCTGCGATGCCCCTTAAGGCGTAGCTCAACGTGGGGTGGCCCTCGGCTGCCATGCCAGTGTCTGAAATCGCAATGGCGTCGCAGGCAAGTTCCGCGCGGTGCTTTTCCATAAACTCTGCCAGATGGGCGCTGCCGACTTCTTCCTCACCCTCAATGAGAAAAATCACGTTGACTGGCAATGGACCCTCGGAAAGGGCTTCTTCAACTCCGAGGATGTGCGCGAGGATCTGTCCCTTGTTGTCCGAGGCTCCCCGACCATAGACCCGCCCATCTCGAATCTCGGGGTCGAATGGGGGCGTTGTCCACAGCTCGAGAGGCTCGGGTGGTTGCACATCGTAGTGTCCATAAATGAGCACGGTTTTTTTAGCCGGATCGCGTGCCGTTTTTCCCAACACCACGGGATTCCCTGGCGTTTTCTCTTTGCGGACGTCTAGGCCCATCCTCAGGAGCTTGGAAACGAGCCAGTCGGCGCAGCGTTCCATATCGCCTGCGTGTTCGGATTGGGCTGAAACGCTGGGGATTCGGACAAATTCAAGTAACTCGGCAACTCGGGGATCATTCATGGGAAAAAGCTATATATAGTGGTGGACCTGCGCAAGCTGCACAGGATGTAGTATTTTTTCCTTGCGAACCGGCGCGGCATTTTTAGGATCTTGGAATTCTTAACTGATCTCCCATGTATCTGCAATCTCTGGAAATCATCGGCTTCAAATCCTTCGCTTCAAAAACCGTCCTAAATTTTCACCGAGGCGTCACGGCCGTGGTTGGTCCCAATGGATGCGGCAAATCGAATGTGCTCGATGCGATTCGTTGGGTGCTCGGCGAACAATCCGCCAAGGCCCTTCGCGGTGGCGAGATGTCGGATGTCATTTTCAGCGGCACCGATAGTCGCCCGGCGCTGGGCATGGCCGAGGTCTCGATGACTTTTGCCGAATGCGAAAAAGAACTCGGCACCGAGTGGAACGAAGTGCGCATCACGCGCCGAGTCTATCGCGACGGCAAGAGCGAGTATTTCATCAACAAAACGGCCTGCCGACTGCGTGATATTCACCAACTCTTCATGGATACTGGCGTGGGTCGCAGCGCTTATTCGATCATGGAGCAGGGCAAGATTGATCAGATTCTGAGCAACCGCCCAGAGGACCGCCGTGCCATTTTTGAGGAGGCTGCAGGTATCACGAAATTCAAGGCTCAGAAAAAAGAGGCCCTCCGCAAGCTCGAATACACGGAATCAAACCTCGTCCGGGTGCAGGACATCATCAAGGAGGTGAAGCGCCAGATCGGCTCGCTGCAACGCCAAGCGGCCAAAGCTCGCCGCTATCAGTCGATTCTCTCCGACCTCCGGGTTTTCGACACCCACATCTCGCACAAGAATTACCGTCAGCTCTCGACTGAACTCGAGACGCTTCGCTCCCAATCAAACCAAGGTGAGGAAGCGCGCCAAATCCACGAGGTGGAAATCTCCCAGCAGGAATCCGAGCTCTCCGACTTCCGCCAGCGTTTGCAGGAGCTCGAGGCCGAGGCTGGAACGATCCGTGATGGGATGCAGACCCTCCGTAACCGGATTTTTTCTGCAGAGAACCGCATTGGAACGAATCACGAACGCAGTTCCGAAGCCTCCGCCCTCATTGACCGTCACCGCTTGGATATCAGCCAAGCAGAGGAAAAAATCCGCACCCAGCAAGAGCAGATCGAGCAGACCGACAGCCTGCTCCAGCAAATGATCGAGAGCCTTCGTACACACCAGGAGACGCTTGACGAATACTCAGCCCGTCTCAGCTCTGTGCGGGAGGAACGCATCTCAGCGGAACGCGAGCTTGCCTCTCAGGGAGCCGAACTTTCAAACGCGGAGGCACGCCTCAACTCACTCCGTGGGGAGATTTCCGCCGCCACCGGGCGTCGTGAATCGGGCGAAACACGGCTCCATCTTCTCCAAAACGAAATCGACACCGCCACGCGTTCAGGCGGGGAAATTTCCGCAAATCTCGAGGATTTGAAACGACGCTCGGATGCCGCTCATCTCGCTTTGGAATACGCCCAATCGGAGACGGCTTCATCCATCACGGATCACGAAAATGCCCAAAATGAGCGCCAGAACACCGAGGCGATCCTCAACACTGCCGGCAAAGAAGCTGCAGGTATCGAATCGCGCCTCGAGGTTTTGCGTCAGCTTCAGGAGCAAGGTGAGGGACTCGATGAGGGCACTCAGGCCATCCTCAAGGGGCTCGACAATCCCGAGTTTTTTCAAAGTGCCATCAAAGGGACCCTCGCTCAGCACATTCAGGTCGAGGAACGCCTCATTCCTGCGGTGGAAGCGGCACTCGGCTCCGCGCTGCAGGTTGTTATTTTCAAAGACCCCGGCGTGGCGGAATCCGCCATGGCGATCCTCAGTGGAAAAAAACTCGGCCGTGCCGCAGTGATTCCTTCCGATTGGATTGCCCCATCACCTGCGCCTCTCCGAGAAATCCCCTTCGGCGTCTTTGGCCGTGCGAGTGATTGCGTTACCGGAGATGACGAAAGCGCTCATCTCGCGCGCCAACTGCTGCGCGACGTTCTCATTGTGGAGAGTCTCGAGGTCGCTCTCCGCCTGCGTTCGGAAAATCCCTCCTTTGCCTTTGCCTCGCTGGATGGAGGATTCATTAGCCATGCGGGCATCATTCACGGCGGTCAGTCTGGCGAGAATGCCGGTCAGTCCACTCTCCAAAGAAAGATTCGCATCGCAGAACTCGATGCCTCGCTTGCCGATGCCACCTCGCGCATCGAATCCCTCGCTGCGGTTCGTGCGACTGCGGCTGCGGCGATGGATCAGGCGACTGACCGCCTCAAGCAGGCGCGCGAGGCCATGCAGGTTGCGCAGATCGAAACGGCGTCCATCGACAACGAGCGGCGCCATGCCGAGCGCCAGTTTGCAGATATTGAAGCCAAGCGTGCCTCATTTCAGCGTGAAGTGGTGAGCATCGAAGAGGGACTGCGAGGCAGTCTCGCGCAGCTCAGCGAGCTCGACAGCCGCATTGCGGAATCCACGTGCGCCATTGACTCGCTCCGTTCCGCTCGCAGCGAATCCGAGACTCGCATTCAAGTGATTCGTGAGAAGGAAAGCTCTGCCTCGGATTCGCTCAACGAAATCCGAGTTCGCGTAGCCACGGAGCGCCAGCAGCAGGACGGCCTCCACCGCCAACGAGGCCCCATGGCGGCCCGCATCATCGAGCTCACCGAGCTCCTCGACGCCCGCCGGCTCGATATTTCAAATTACGAAAATCGTATCGAATCCCTTGCTGCCGAAAACGCCTCGCTCGAAATTTCCATTGGCGAGTGGCGCAGCGAGCTGGAATCCGAGGAATCCCGGCTGAGCGCCCTGCTTGCGCAACGCTCCGAGGTGAGCGAAAGCGCCGATGCGATCGAATCCGCACTTCGCTCCGCCCGCCAACAGCTCGCCAATCTTCAGGATCAGCGCAGTCGCATCGAGGTCAAAGCCGCTCAGACTGAAATGCGAAAGGAAAATATCCGCAGTCACATTTCTCAACGCTACCAACTCGATCTCGAGGCCTTTGAGCCGGACACCTACTCGCTCATCGTTGCGCTTCGCGAACGCAACAAGCAGAAACCTGAATCTGCGGAAGGTGATACGAGCGTTTCCGAGTCCGCTGAGGAGCTTGAACAACCCGCCGAGCCTATCCCGGCCGAAGGCGAGGGCATCCCGTGGGACCGCATCGAGGAGCACGTTGCCGAACTCACTGAACGCATCGATTCGATGGGACCAGTGAATTTGGATGCGATCCAAGAATACGAGGAACTCGAACAGAGATATATTTTCCTAGAAAAGCAAAATACTGACCTCGTCACCTCCAAAGCCGAACTTTTGGAAGTGATTTCAAAGATCAACCACACCACGAAGATCCTCTTTGCTGAGACGTTCGAAAAAATTCGGGAGAATTTCCAGTTCATGTTTAGCGAGTTGTTCGGCGGCGGCCGTGCAAACCTCACGCTCACCGATGACAGCGACCCGCTCGAAAGCGGTATCGAGATCATCGCCAAGCCTCCCGGTAAGCAGCTCCAGAGCGTGACCCTCCTCTCCGGCGGAGAGCGCACCATGACAGCCGTCTCGCTCCTTTTTGCCATCTACATGGTCAAACCCAGTCCTTTCTGCGTGCTGGATGAAATGGACGCCCCGCTCGACGAATCGAACATCACGCGTTTCATTAAAATCCTCGACCGCTTCGTTGGCCAGAGCCAGTTCGTGACCATCACTCACAACAAGCGCACCATCTCCCGCGCCGATCTTCTTTACGGCGTCACCATGGAGGAACACGGCGTCAGCAAACTCGTGAGTGTCAAATTCAGTGGCAAAACGGAAGACCAATCCAAGTCCTCCGAAAGCGTAGCCAAAGCCCTAGGCAAATCCGAAAACCTTGCCAGCGAAGAAGCTGCCGCCATCGCCCAAGCCGCAGAGAGCCTGCAGCCTGAGACACTCCAAGAAGAGACGATTCTCACCTGATTGGGGGTCTTTTTCACGCCGCCTTTTTGGCCTCAATGAGGTCTTTAGGGTTTTTGGGTTTTCAAATGCTCTTGCGGTTCCTAATGCACTCGCTTGCCACGCTAGAAGCGGCGCTTTGGAGATTTTTTTCTTGGTTTCGGTTTTACAAAAATCGGTAGGTCATAGAGACAAGCCTCTCACCCCTAAACAAAAACCCTAAAACTAAAATCAAAAAACCCCAACTCATGAAAAAAACTATTCTAGCTCTAGCTCTCGCCTCAGAACTCACCTCATTCGCTGGAAATGCGAATGCTGCTATCATCTCGATCTGCGAGCCATTGTGGTGCGTGGCCTGCTAACCTCAAAGTCCGATAGCAACAATCCCGTACGCCTCCGCATCCGCTGCGCAGGACATCCGCCGCGCGCCTCTTCTTTGGAGAGTCCTTTGACTTGACCTGCCCATCTCTTGTAGGCGAGAATAACCCCATGGGTCTCACGCGCATCGCCAATCCAATTTACGACGGAGCGTTCAAATACCTACTGGACGACAACCGGGTAGCGCGGCTTTTTCTCTCAACGATGATCGGTGAGGAGATTGTCGAGCTCACATTTCGTCCGACCGAGCACCGCACCGATGTCGAGCAGCGCAATGTCACCGTGTTCCGGATCGATTTCTCGGCCCGTATCGCACTTCCCAACGGCGGAGAAAAGCTCGTCATCATTGAAATCCAGAAAGCAAAATTTGCGTCCGACATCATGCGCTTTCGCAAATATCTCGGTCGGCAATACCTCTCGAAGGAGAATTCCTACACGGTCCATGGCGAGCTGCGCGCCATGCCGATCCTGAGCATTTACCTGCTCGGGCATTCGCTCGAGCATACTGAATCGCCAGTGATCCGAGTCGTCCGTCAGTATCTTGACGCCACTGGGCGTGAACAAATTGCACACCAAGAGGACTTCATCGAAAGCCTCACCCACGACAGCATCATCGTGCAGATTCCGCACCTCAAGCAGCGCCGCCAAAATGACCTGGAATCCTTGCTCGGCATCTTCGACCAAAGCCAGAAAGATCCCTCTGACGCCCACACGCTCAGCATCCGAGAGGAAGACTACCCGGAGAAATTCCACGGAGTCATCCGCCGCCTGATCAAAGCCATCAGCGAGCCCGATGTGCGCGAGACGATGGAGGTCGAGGACGACTACCTCGAAGACCTCGAGGACATGGAACGCCTAGTCGCGGAAACAAACGCCGCCCTCGCAGAAAAAAGTGCTGCCATTGCGGAGAAAGACGCGGCCCTTGCAAAAAAAGACGCAGCCCTCTCAGAAAAAGATGCAGCTCTCACAGAAAAAGATGCAGCTCTTACAGAAAAAGATGCAGCTCTTACAGAAAAAGATGCAGCTCTTACAGAAAAAGATGCTGTGATTGAGAAAGCCATTTCGATGCTTGTGGCTGGCGGCTTGAGCGAGAAAGACGCCCGCGTCAAACTTCTCGGGTAAGACGCTTTGCGTCTAGCACACAGGAAATTAAGAGGGAACGGGTGCAATCGCCGTGCGAAAGGGTGGGGCAAGGCAAAAACATCGAGCTTATTTATTGCTCGAACTGATGGCGGGGCGAACGATGCGCGCGGATTAGCCACGCTTGGTTCGAGAGCGTTCTTGAGCGCTCCAGGCGGCTATGGCTGCCAAAGCAATCCCGCCGAGTGCCAGCGTCGAAGGTTCGGGAATCGCCTCAACACGCAGGAGACCCCGCTCAGTACCTTGGTAGAGCACGCCAGATGGGCTGATCATGCTTACCATCTGCAGTGGGTTGTCGCCCGTCGCAGAGCCGTAAAGCGTGCTGCTCACCAAGGCACCAGTGGATGGGTCCACCGTGATCAGGCTGTAAGTGCCGGTTGCCGTGTCTAGACCAACGGTGTAGATCAAATTGTCGAAAAGCGACAATCTCGGCTCGGCGGCCGATGCAATGGTCTCGCTCTGCCAGACCGTTATCAGCCCGCTGCCGTCTGCTAGGACATCAACCCGCTGCATTCCTCCCACGAATGGAGCTGATTCGGGGATGCTCGGACCGGTCTCCGCGGATGCTGGATATGGGTAGCCATAAGTACTTGGGTAGTAAATGCTGTTTCCGACGGCGATCGCCGCGTCCTCATTGCCGCTGTTGACACCGGCGGTAAGGAATGGCACCGAGCCGATGAGGCTTCCCGACGTCGCGTTGTAAACGAGGATGTTTTCCTGCGGAGATGCGTTGTCCGTGATCGTCAGGTATTCATAGCCAGTCTCGGGTCCAAAGAACACTGGTGTCGCTCCAGTGCCCCAGCTCAGCTGGCCGGGTTTACGGGCGGGACCATTGTCGTAGGGCTCCCTCCAGACTTCCTCTGGTCCGCTTGAGCCTGGCTGAAAAAGATAGAGGGCTGAGGTTGATGCCACGGCTACGCCAGTGGGTGATGACGAGATGCTGTTGGCGATCTGCTCGCCTGCTGGCAGCGTGATCGCCGATGTCTGGCCTGTGGCGGGATTGTAGTACCCGACAACCGCGCCCGAACTAGGCGACGTGCCTTGGGCGGTTGTGAACCAGACCCGACCCTGATAATCGGGCGCTAGGCCGACGACATCTGGATAGCCAATCTGCACCGACGAATCGACGGAGAGTTGCCACGTGCTGCCGGACTGCTGGGTGTACGAGATTCGTTGCAGGTTCCCGTCGGCATTGACCAGCACGAGCCGATTTTCGTTATCGAGGTAGGAATAGATTCCACCTGCTAGGTCGCTCGTGGCTGACTTAACGAGTTTCATGGTTGCCAGCGATTCGAGCGTGGTTGGGTTGAGCAGGTAGACGTAAGGAGTTTGATCAGACCACTTGGTTGCAACCGAAACGATCATGCCGTCGGTGCCCATGAGGATGGTCGGAAAGACAGCGTCGAAATTCTGGTTGAGAATCGACACAGCTCCTGACCCCGGGCCTGGGTTCATGGTGGCGTCGGACGAGGCCGCATTGGCGTGCATGGTGGAGGTGCCGGGCGGACCCATGTAGGGATTCGCTGGAGGCAACGTTTGTGCGGAAGCATTGATTGACAGCGCGATGGCGATAGCTCCGAGACACCACTGCGCGCTTGTCTTCACGCTGTAAATTAATCTCTTGCAATTCTCGGGATTCATATTGAATTAAAACACTAGTGGTGCGGCTCATTGTCAAGCATTTCACGAACCAAAGTGCAGATGCGCCCAAGTAAATCTAATGAAAGTGACGTTATGACTGACCGTCTCACCTAATACATCCGGTGGCTAAGGTTTTGTGATAAGGAGACGATTCCCGGAGGAAATCATTCCTGCCTCGAGCTACTATGTTGTTCGTGGGGGGATATACTGCATTGACACAAAATTCGGCGGTCGTAAGTTTTGCCGCGCTATGTTGGACTATCATTCTGGGCGAAAATCATTGTCTTCGCTCTCTGTTAAATGCAGAGGGGGGGTGAGGTTGTATTTTTCCGTAGCATCTTCTGGGTTCGTCATTGCTTTGTTGCTGGGAGCGTTTTTTGCTTTTGTGGGATGTTCGTCTTCTCCTAGCAACGGAGAAGATTCGCGTATTGGCGTGTATTCAACCGCCTACCTTACCGATGACAACCAGATCGCTCACGCCTCACACTCCAGCAAAAAACCCGAGCCCAAGCCTCGTCAGGAATGGGTTTGGAACGGGGATGGGGTTTTAGGATCTCCTTCCATCGAGATCAATTTGACAACTCAAGCGGCAGTCTTTTTCAAGAACGGTGTGGAAGTTGGGCGCTCTCCGATCTCGAGCGGGCGCGCAGGCTACAAGACTCCCGCTGGGAGTTTTAGGATTTTGGATAAGAACGTTAATCACGTCTCAAGCCTCTACGGAGACTATGTCGATGCGAATGGCGATGTCGTCGTGGCCAATGTTTCCTCCAACAGCGACCCACGGCCTGCTGGCACGAAATTCCGAGGATCTCCCATGCCGTATTTCATGAGAATCTGCGGGGGGGTTGGTATGCATGCAGGGTATCTTCCCGGCTATCCTGCTTCGCACGGTTGCATCCGTATGCCTCGAGGCGCGGCTCAGTGTTTCTTTGAAAACCTTCCTGTGGGAACTCCTGTTCGGGTTACCCATTAAGCTAAGCGCCCTTTGCTTTTCGCGAGCAAAATGCTCGCTGAAATGCAAAGAGCGGGGATTTAAATCCGGCCGATTAGTTTGATGAATTTCCCGGGCGGGGAGGAGTTCCGCTGCCAGATCCCGCTGCGCTGCCAGATTGTCCAGGGAGGCTCTGGCCCGCTGTCGAGCTGCCTTGGTCTCCTGTGTTAGCGGGTTGATTCGACCCTGTACCCGGTTGGTTGCTCTGCTGGGCTCCGGTTTGGGTGGCCGATTGGATGGCACCGGCATTGGCTGAAGGTACGGCCGAGATCACGGCCGCAGCAATCGCTGTTGCCGCTTGCGGGGCTGCGCTTGCGACGCTCTGAGCGACTTGAGCTGCTGCTGCAGGTACAGCTGCGGCCACACTGGCTGCAATTTGTGGAGCCGCGCTTGGGGCAGATTGAGCCACGCTTGCGGCAATCTGTGCCGCAGCACCGGGGGCCACTGTCGCAGCCGCCGCTGCCACGTTCGTTGCGGCTGTGGGCAGGGCATCAGCTGCAGCAGCAGCGATTTCTGCTGCGGCTTGAGGTGATTCTGCTGCCAGCTTTTCAACAGCGGCGACCAGTGCTTCGGTGCCTTTTTCAGATGCCAACTGCACGGCCTGCTGTTGCGCGGCGGTCAAGCTGCTTCCGGCGGCTGGAGGGGCAGGAGCTGGGGGAGGGGCACCTTGGAAGGGCTGGGCAGGCACAGCTTGTCGCATTTCGGCTGAGGTTTGAGTTACTGAGCTGAGCATGGCTGCGCCGCCGCTCGGGTTTGCTGTGAATCCTCCGCCGTTTCCGATTCCAAAGGACTGACCTCCACCTACAGCCCGCGAGCCGGTCGAGGTCTTGAATTGTACAACGCCCGTTGCAACGGCCAGAGAGACGGGGTTGGCTGAATTGCTTTGGTCCGACTCGATAGCAACGTTCGTGCCTCGGATTCCGGCTGATCCTAGCGGTGTAGCAATCTGGAAGCTCGAATCTTTTTTCAGTTTGGCGATATCCACGATGATCGAACCCTCAGGAATATTCAGGCGCGTCAGGGATTTCGACGGCTCGGACTTGAGTGTTTGATAATCCACATTGCTGGCATCGAATGGATCCTGAGAGAATTTTTCGATCGAAAAATCTGACTCAGGCTGCACATTTACTGTGGTACCGTTGTCAAAGAGAAGGACGACATTGCAATCCTTGCCAGTGAGGATTTTTGTGCCCTGCCGGATGAACGAGCCCTCCTTGAGAGATGATGTCTCTCCCGAGGCCCCGACGAGTTGAGCTCCACGGCCTTCGACTTTGACAACCCTCACATTTCCGAGATTTGCGGTTGTGCCCGTCTGATTTGCTGGCGCTTTTGCGTTTTGAGTAGTGGTCGTTTTTTCGGTGGTTTGCGCGAGAGATGCTTGGGAGGCCGCCACAACAAAAACAAGGGGAAGAATCGCAATTAAGGGTTTCATGTAACCACTAAATCCACCAACTGTGATGTCCCAGCAAGGGAAAAGTTTGCATCGAGCTCAGAATTGTACGCCTGCCTTGCACACCGCTTGGGCTTCGGCGTCGCGAATGGCGAGTTCCACGTTGCGATTTGGCCAATCGATGGAGAGAGTTCCAAAGTTCAAATTCACGACGGCCTCACCGAGTCGAGATTTATTCGCTTCGCCTTGGAAGTTTTTGAAGGAGTGGGTGAGCCCGCTCGTGGTCATTTCATGCAGTGCTGAACCTCCATGTGGATTTTCCAAGCGCGAAATCTCTCCGAAATGCCGATCGCCGCTTAGCAAGATGACGCCGATCGGCTGCATGGTGGCGAGCAGTTTGAACAGGCGATCGCGGGAGTCCGGGTAGTCTGCCCATTTCTCATGCCGATGCTCGCTTGGCAGGATTTGACTCCCTGAGCAAATGATGTGGACCTGCGCCTTGCTGCTTTCGAGGGTTTGTTTGAGCCAAGCCCACTGGGCTTCTCCGAGGATATCTTCTCCTTTTCGAGGCGCTCCTCGAAAGGTACGCACGTCGAGTAAAATCAAGCACACCTGCTGACCAGCGGGGCCAAAGTGGCGCGCGGTATAGATGCCGGATTGTCTTCGACGAGGGCTGTCGGGCGGCTCGCCCAGAAAATCCAAAAACAAGTCCTGGGATTCCTGCTTCCATCGGTATTCAACCCCCGCGTCATTGCGGCCGTAGTCATGGTCATCCCAGATTCCCTCCACCGGGCACATGCTCAGGAGATGCTTGTAGCCTGGATTTTCCTTTTGCTTGTCCCACTTGTTTTTGAGGACGGACATATCGTCCGTATCTCCGTAGATATTGTCACCAAGCCAAATCCAAAGCTCTGGATGGAAGCCCGCTATCGCATTCCAGAGCGGTTGCGGCAAATCCTGGCGGTTGCAGGAGCCCGCAGCCATGCGGCGAAGGGGCTCCTCGCTCAAAGACGATGAGACCCCGCACAGCGTAGCTAGAACCAAAGCGAAAACGTGAACTTGGAGAGATGTCGGCTTCATTTTGTCTGGAGATGCATCATTTGAACCAATCTTCCCCTTGCGCAAGCCAAGATTTTGATGATTTGGCTTGCCGAATTGCATGTGGAAATTAGGCTCTAGGGAATGACTCCAACACTTAGCCCAGTCGCTTACGATGCGAAGATTGAAGGGAATGTGATCTTCACTCAGGTAGATGCCGCAATTAACTGGATGCGCAGCAATTCTCTTTGGCCGATGCCTATGGGGCTCGCATGTTGTGCGATTGAGCTCATGGCGGCCTCATCTGCCCGCTTTGACATATCTCGCTTTGGCGCGGAAGTGATGCGTTTTTCGCCTCGTCAAGCTGACGTGATGATCGTCGCCGGCACTGTAACCTATAAGATGGCTCTCTCCGTGAAACGCATCTGGGATCAAATGCCGGAGCCAAAATGGTGCATTGCCATGGGTGCCTGCGCGTCCTCTGGCGGCATGTATCGGAGCTATGCCGTGCTGCAGGGCATCGACCACCTGATCCCTGTGGATGTCTATATTTCCGGTTGTCCTCCGCGTCCTGAGGCCTTGCTTGATGGTCTGATGCGCCTTCAGAAAAAAATCATGTGCGAGCATTCGTTGGTGGACCAGAAAAAGGAACTATTGGAATCCCTATGAGATCTGACGAAATGTCCGGTAAACTGCTTGAAGCCTTTCCCGCCGCCATCATTGAAGAATCCCATTTTCGCGATGAGACGACTCTGCGTATCAAAGCATCGGCGCTTCGGGATATCTGCCTCTACTCCCGTGATAATCTCGGATTCAACTACCTCATCGACCTTTCGAGCGTAGATCACTTCGGCGATGAACCCCGCTATGAAGTCGTCTATGAGCTCTATTCCATGAAGGATTGCGTTCATCTGCGCCTCAAAATTTCTGTGAGCGAAGATGATTGCAACGTGCCGACAGTCTCCGATATCTGGCCAACCGCCGATTGGCACGAGCGCGAGGCTTACGACATGATGGGTCTTCATTTTACGAACCATCCGGACCTGCGGCGTATCCTCATGTGGGATGGCTATCCTTACCATCCACTCAGGAAAGATTTTCCGCTTCAAGGCAAACACAGTGAGATGGCTGGCGTTGCTTTCACCGAGCCTGCGCCACTCGCTGGCGGACCATTTGTCACCGTGCCCACCGATGGCACCACTCAGGTGCGTGAACCCAGGGCGCGCCATGCGGGAGACCTTCTGCTGCCTGAAAAATTTATTGCAGAGCCTTGATTGCTGAAGAGAAAGCCCTTGCGGATTTTGTTGCCCAGCTGTCAGCGTGCGACCGTATTGCTATTGATACCGAGGCGGACAGCCTGCACTGCTATTTTGAGAAAGTTTGTCTGATCCAGATAAGCGGTGGGTCCGACCACGTGCTCGTGGATCCCCTTGCGGAGATCGACCTCCAGCCACTTTACGACCTCGTCTGCTCCCGAAGGCTCGTTTTTCACGGGGCAGATTACGACCTGCGCCTACTTCGGCGGACGGGTAAATTTGAGCCGGTTGATCTTTTTGACACGATGATCGCCTCCCGCCTCTTGGGAAAGACGGCCTTCGGCCTAGCCGCTCTGGTGAAGGAGTACTTCAGCATTGACCTCTCGAAGGCCTCGCAGAAGGCCAATTGGGCCATCCGCCCGCTCCCGCAGGAAATGCTTGAATACGCCATCAACGATACCCGCTACCTTCTCGAAATTGCGGACATCCTCGAGGGCGATCTCCAGCGCATGGGGCGTCTTGAGTGGTTTTACGAGTCGCGCGACCGCATGATCGCTGCTGCGCGCGAAGTCAAAGAGCGCGATGACAACACGGTCTGGCGCATCACGGGATCCTCGGTCCTCTCGCCTCGGGCTCAAGCGGTGCTTCGCATTTTGTGGTTCTGGCGTGATGCGGAAGCACGGGCGTGGGACCGTCCGGCCTTTCATGTCATCGGCAACGAAGACATGCTCCGCGTTGCCGAGCAGGTTGCAAACGGGGGTGCGTTTTCCACTCCCCGCATGAATGGACGCCGCCGCAAAAGCTTTGAAGTCGTCGTCGCCCTCGCCATGCAAATTCCCGAAAAAGAATGGCCGCAGACCGAGAAAGTTCGTCGCAAGCGTCCCTCCCGCGAGCAACTCGATCGCTTTGAAGACCTCAAAAAAATTCGCGACCGTGTGGCTGGCGAGCTTCAACTCGACCCATCCATCATTGCCCCCCGGGCTGCATTGGATGCGACGGCGAACGATTTGTCCTCGTCCGCTCTCATGAATTGGCAACGCCGGCTTCTTGGTCTCTCGGTTTTGGCCTCGCTGGATTCTACCGGCATCTGATTCTCCCGCTACCGCCAAATGCCTGCACCGGCTCCAGACATTATTGACCTCGCTCTCGCAGAGGATATCGGGGCAGGGGATATTACGTCAAAGTCGTTCACACTGCCCGGTTCGCAGTCGCGCGCGAGGATCGTGGCGAGAGAGCCCTCTTGCCTCTCCGGTACACAAGTCGCAGAGCAGATCTTTCATCGCATTGATTCCGAGCTAAAGGTGCAAATACACAAGCCGGATGGTGCCGCGCTTCAGACTGGTGATCTCGTTTTATCAGTGGAGGGGAGTACCGCATCCATCCTCACGGGCGAACGCACTGCACTCAACTTCATTCAACGTCTCAGCGGTGTGGCCACCATGGCGCGCGCCTTTGTGGAGGCCGTTCGTGGCACGGGCGCCGTCATACTTGACACCCGCAAAACCACACCCGGCCTGCGTCTTTTGGAAAAAGCTGCCGTCGCTCATGGAGGCGCACTCAACCACAGGCGCGGACTCCACGATATGTTCATGGTAAAAGACAACCACCTCGCAGCCGGGCTGGATCTCGACACCCTTCAACAAATGATCGCCGCCGCTCGCGCGGCACACCCAGGCCTCCGAGTGGAACTCGAAGCCGACACGCTCGCCCAGGTCAAAAGTTTTTTTCTTTTGCACGGAGTTGATGTGATTCTTCTGGACAACATGTCGCTCGAGGACCTGCGCGAGTCCGTGCGTCTCTGCCCAGCTCACATCCAACTCGAAGCAAGTGGCGGCGTGAATCTTCAAACCGTTCGCTCCATTGCCGAGACAGGTGTTCATTTCATTTCTGTCGGGGCCATCACCCACTCGGCCCCATCCATCGACCTCGCGCTGGATTTCTGCTAAGACACTCTCCGGTAAAAAACATCGCGAATCCCAAATAATTCTTGCTCTCAACATCTCCTTACACTAATTTCCAGACTCTTCTGCAGACCCTATCGTCCAGCGGTTAGGACACTGCCCTTTCACGGCGGTAACACGGGTTCGAATCCCGTTAGGGTCGCTTTGATTATCAACGACTTAGGTCTGGTAGTGACAAGTAGTGACAAGTTGATACCTCTCACCAGCGACTTACAAAAAGGCTATGGCAAATAAAAAAACCAGAGCCGGGAAAAAACCCGTTAGTCCCGTAGTCGCCACGCAACCCCCGATTCCCGGAAATTTTTTATACGGGCGCGACTGGGGCGAAATGAACCAACTCCAGATCGAACTCGTCTGTTTTTTATCTGGCCTCTCAGTCGCTGATGGCGGGCTTGGGAAGGCCGAGCACTTCTGGAATGTCGTCGCGATGCTGTGGCCCGCCACAAGCCGCAAACCCTTTTTCAGAAACCCGTGGGGGGAGCGGATGATTGAGGAGTGGTGCATTTACAACTTCAGCTCTGTGAGCGGCTGCGCGAGCAGCTCCAAGACCGACACGGCGGCTGTCTGGGGCATCGTGAATTGGCTCGCGGCCCCGCTTGATACGAAGGTCCTTTGCACAAGCACCACTCTGCGTGAGAGCCGCAAGCGCATCTGGGGCTCCATCGAAGACTCGACACTTACAGCATCTACGCCGCCTTTTTCAGCGAGAGCTTCTTGTCCGCCCATTTTTCTGGGGTGAGGTCGGCGACTTGCCAGCTTGAGGTCTCGGTGATGCGGGTGAGCACGTCGCGTAGATACTCATGCGGATCGATACCGCGTCTGCGGCAACTTTCGATAATCGTGTAGATCACGGCGCTGCGCTGTCCGGCCTCGGCATCTCCGAAAAACAGCCAGTTCTTCTTACCAATGGCCGTTGGTCGAATCGCATTTTCCACACCATTGTTGTCAATTTCGATGCGGCCATTGGCGACATACTTGGTGAGAAGATCCCAGTGCGAGAGGGTGTAGCTGATGGCTTTTCCAAATGTGCTCGATGGGAGATGCCTTTGGGATGCCTCCATTTTTTCGAGTGCTCGCTTGAGGCGGTTCAATACCATCGCGCTTTGAGCGGTTCGTTCGGCCGCTCTCAATGCAGGCCCAGCCTTGATTTTGAACAGGCGTGCTTCGATTCGGTAGGGATTTTGGATTTGATACAGGACCCAGTTGGCGCGCAGTGGCACATGTTCGCGGGCCTCGTGGAAGTGCCGCCGCGTATGGGCCCAGCATCCCTCCAGTTCGACGCCTTCGCGTTTGCTGGCGAAAGCAGGATAAGCCGCATAGGCGTCGCATTGCAGCACGCCACGAAAGTTCACAGGAACGATGTTTTTCAAGCAGGCTGCGCCCCGTCCAGTCTTCCATTGGAAGACCACACCGAGTCTGGGCGCATGCGCTGTCCACAAGTAGCCTTGTTTGGTTTTTCCATTCCCGGGTGCAAGATAGGACACGGGCGTTTGATGCTACGGCCTCCCGGCCTGCGCACCCTTCGGGCTGCCTGCGGCAGTCTATGTCGCCGCTGCCCTGCGTCTCCGTTCGTCAATCTGGACATACTTGTTGTCCATAACTGTGGTGCGAATGATTTCGTAAATGGGCCGCAACCAAAATGCGATGAGTTCCATCCATCTTGCCAGCGTCGATCGCGGCAACGACCCTCCGTGGCGGGTTTTGAAAATCATCTCCTGCCTGAAGAGCGGAAGGTAGTTGCAGTATTTGGAGACCGCCACGGTTGCAAGCAGGCAGGGAGCGGCGATGTACAGTCGGCTGAAAAATCTGGTTGCAGAAAAGGGGGGCAAGCTCAACGAGAAGAAGACACGAACCGTGGACTTCGAGAAAGAGAGTCTCGAGTTCCTTGGGTTCCGGCTGGCGTGGAGGAAAGCGCGAAGTGGCAGGCACTATCCTCACTGTGAGCGCAGCCCGAAAAGCTGTGGCAAACTGCGGGAGGCGATCCGGGAGGAGACTACCCGGAGCACCATGTGGAAGGAACCCGATGAGGTCATCGCCCGCGTCAATCGCCGGGTGAGGGGATGGATCGGCTACTTTCATTACGCCAATAGCTCGCGGGTGTTCGATAAAATGCAGTGGCAGATGAGAGAGCGCATGAGGCGATGGCTGTGGAAGAAACACGCCAAAACCCAAGCGCATTATGGAGACGCCTACAGCAACGAACGACTCCACGATCATTACGGCTTGGTCAACTTCCCCATGCACACCAAATCGCAAACATAATGAAGCAAACCGAAGAACGGCACTCCGAAAGCCTGATGCGAGCAGATTCGTTCCGCCGATCCTTCCCGGGCCACTCCTGATTTCGCAGAACACACCGAAACCCCATTCGGTGTCGTTGTCATTTGCTCTAAACATGAGTTAGTGAATTCCAAAAACGCCACGATCGGTTTGGCGGGCGTTATGAAAAGTGAGTTGGCGCTCTGGGTGGGCCTCCTTGCGGTGCTTGTTTTCTACATTGGCGGGAGTGAGTTGTTGGGCTCCACAGGAGGTGCGGCTGCGGGATCGTTTGCGGTGATATTCGCGATCATGCTCTGGCTTTCCTTTGGTGTGGTGCACCATGCGGAGTGCTTGGCAGTCAAGCTTGGCGAGCCATACGAAACGCTTATCCTCACGCTTTCGGTCATTTCCATTGAGGTGGTCATGATCTGTGCCTTGATGCTCAATGGCTCTGGAAATCCAACCCTAGCGAGGGCTACCATGTTCTCGGTTCTCATGATCGTTCTTAATAGCATGCTTGGCATCACTCTGCTGCTCAGTGGTTTGTGTCATCACCGGCAGGTGTTCAATCTCGAAGGTGCGCGGAGTTATCTCATTGTTCTCTCCTGTCTGGCCTTCCTTGCCCTGGTTCTGCCGACCTTCAGCCGAACTGGGGGTGTCGGTTCCGCCGCACGCGTGGGCGCCGACGGAGCATCGCCCTTCAGAGGATCGATGGGCGTTGCCGCGGCGATGTGCGCGTTCGGCGCGTGGATCGTTCCATCTGGGTAGGGTCGGCTCGCCCCAGCGGATCCAAACAATGGAGGGATGACCTCCGTGTCGTCCCAAGCTTCAGGTGCGAAGCGCCGTCTCCTGGGCGTTGATGGGTTCGGGAACCGGTTTGCAAATTCGAACACGCTTCTAAACAAAGGCGGCTTCGCCGCAAACATGGGTCCCCGACGGCGCGGCGACCCTACCATTGCTTTTCGATGGGCGTTGCGCCCCATTCTTTGCGCGGCAGCGTGCCGATGAAGATGGGTAGTGAACCACGCGCCGCGTTAGTTAACTGATTGATTTTTACAAATGCAAAAAACCAGAGAGCGGATGACGATGTTGCACAAATTCAAAATTTGTTGTAACTAAAAATGCAGCCCGATTCGCATAATTCTAAACCATGAAAACCTTACTCCTACTCACACTTGCTCTCACAGCATTCACAGCCATTCCAACAACCCACGCCCTCACCTTGAACACTGGCACAAGCCTTTATTCTGTATCGGAGGGTGTGGGCTTTACCATCGGAGACAGTGGGGCATCAGATTTCCTGTTTAATTGGACCGACCCGACGGGGAATCCGCCTGCCAGTTTCTCAAACATTGCCGACCCTACATTGGTTCTCACTTTAGGACAGACCTACACTTTTCAGCGGACATCCACTGCACACCCCTTTGCTATCATGGATAATAGCGCAGCCGCTTTCATGATCGGGGCAGATGGAAATTACAGACGAACCACCACCGTTTCGACAGATATTTCTAATGCCACATTTCTCACGGCAAACCCAGGAGCACCGGGCGCGGCGATTACTTGGATCCCGAATCAACTCGGCGATTATTGGTATACCTGCACTGTCACAGACCATGTTCTCATGGCCGGAAAGTTCAGTGTCGTTCCAGAGCCTTCGACATATGCACTCTTTGCACTGGGGTTTCTTTGCGTGGTTTACACTTCCCGCAAATCTCTGCGTAAACTCTGCAAAATCTAAGTTTGCGTTTGTCGAGTCTTTGTTGGCAAAGACAATGTTTCACACACAGAAACTAGTATCAGGAGAAGCGGAGTCCTTGACCATTTCTGGATAGGGACAAGCATTATCGCGAAAAGTGGTGTGGGGATGCCGCACCAGTGCAGGAGGTAGTGCACTGCTCGTGTGCTGCGTCAGTGGCGAGGCGGTGGAAAGCACATCAGCGCGGGACAAAATAGTCCCCAAGAGCGCGTTAATCATCGAGCGCGTCTGGCCTCCGAGATGTCGTAAATTCCACCAGCTTGAGGCGGTTTTTTCCTACTCAGCTTGCGGGAGCCACTGCTGGCGCACCCGAGGGCGGGCGCGTCCCTAAGACCTTGGCTCCAACGGGCCATTGGCGAGGTAGAGCTGCCCGGCAGTATCCGTGCCGAGCGGCGCTTTTATTTTCCCAATCATTGATTGTGCGCTGCAAATCCGAAACTCATTGCCACGGAGAGGGGGTTTGCCTTAAGCCGAGCAGGTGGACTCGAAAAACGCGAAGATCAGTTTATTCGGCATCATCAAAAGTGAAATGGCCTTATGGGTGGGCATTCTCGTGGTGGTGGTCTTTTCTCTTGGTGGGAGTGCCGTCTTGGGCGGCAATGGGAGTGCAGCGATGGCTGCCGGATCTTTTGCGGCGATGTTTGCCGTTATGCTCTGGCTTTCCTTCGGCGTGGTGCATCATGCCGAGTGCCTGGCAGTGAAGCTCGGAGAGCCCTATGGAACACTCATCCTCACGCTCGCGGTGATTTCCATTGAGGTCGTTATGATCTGTGCCCTCATGCTCAATGGCTCTGGAAATCCCACGCTGGCGAGGGATACCATGTTCTCGGTTCTCATGATCGTTCTGAACGGCATGCTTGGTATCACACTGCTTCTCGGGGGTCTGCGTCACCATCGGCAGGTTTTCAACCTCGAGGGGGCCCGGAGTTACCTCGTCGTGATCCTTTGCTTGGCTTTTCTGGCTCTTGTTCTTCCTACCTTTAGCAAATCCGGGGGTGTCGGTTCCGCCTCGCCCTTGGTGTTCGGCTTTGTGGCGATCGCTTCCATTGGTCTCTACGGCATTTTCTTGTTCCTCCAATCCACTCGCCATCGGGATTTTTTCGAGCATCCAGCGGAGGAGGGGGAACTAAACTCTGAACATGGTCACCCGGAAACGCATTCCACGGCTTATCACGCCATTTTTCTTGTCCTTTCACTGCTGCCGATCGTTCTGCTTTCCAAAAAGATCGCCATTGTGCTCGAGTATGGCATTTCCGCCTTGCAAGCGCCCCAGGCCCTTGCCGGTTTCGTGGTGGCTTTGCTCGTCCTTGCTCCCGAGGGACTGGCCGCCTGCAAGGCCGCGCTGCAGAATACGCTCCAACGCACGGTCAATATCGTTCTTGGCTCTGCCTTGGCCACCATCGGTCTCACCGTGCCGGCCGCCCTGGGCATCAGCGCCCTCACGGGTCAGCACATCATCTTGGGACTCGCGCCTGTAGAGTTGGTTCTTCTTTTTGCCACTTTTTTTTCATCGATACTGGTCTTCGCCGGCAACCGCACCAACATGCTCGCAGGCGCGGTGCACCTGGTCCTCTTCGCCGCCTATGCGGTGCTGATCTTCGATTGATGGGATTCGAGCTTGCGGCCGCCGGTATTCGCGTTTAGCTAAAACCTTCCTCATGGGCCCAAGTATTACTTCACGCCAAGTCAGCAATGCCGAAGTGATGTCCAATGCCGTCAAGTCCTCGCTGGATGATGTCATGGGCACCTATCAGGGGCGGAGGATCACCGCTGGAGGAAAAAACCCCTCGGAGGCGGGATTGGACATCAACGATCCGACGAAGTTTTTCGAGCCTGAAACCGAGGCTCCCGTGAAATCCCAGAGCCGCCAGGGGGCCGATGCCAAGGCCCAGAAGATGCGGGCGGCCATCGCCAAGATGTTTCCGGAGATGCAGAGTTCCGCCGGGCTCCTGCGCTTCGCGGCTCTCCTGCGCCGGATGCAGAGGGAGAACAATTTCAACGAACTCTCCGAGGAGATGGAAAAAATCTTTCCCGATCCCTCGGTGCGCTTCGGCGTCATCCAAGCCATGGCCGCAGACCTTGGTGGCGGGGGAGGGGATGGCACTTCCGAAGAGGCCTTGCGCGAGCATTTGCAGGAATACGGAGCGAAGCTGGAGAAGGAGCACGGGCCTGCGATCGCCGCCGGCAACAACATCGCGCCGGTTCTCAACGATCTCGTTCAATCCCGTCCGGATGATGCCGGCGATGTGCGGGATTTCTACCGTCAGGCGGTGCTCGGTTACCAGTCGCCCTCGGAATCCTACCGATACATAGCCATGCACCTCGGCCAATTCAACGGTGGGCCGGACACTCCCGGGGCCAGTCCCGTGGCGGATGGGCCAGAATTTGAGAAGCACTTCTCGGTAACGATCGACTTTCTCTCAAGCGCACTGGCAGCGGATCTCGCGGCCACGCGTCCCTCGGGCGAGCCTGCGCGGTTGGGCGAAGTGGTCGATGGTTTGTATCAGGTGCGCTTTCTGGGAAATGCCCACGCCTCTTGCCGCGACCTGCTTTCAAAATTCCATAAATCCACCAACAACTCTGTGCCGGTGGCTCCCTTCCGTTTGATGACCGGCATGCTGGACTCGGCCAACGGCGGTCGCGTCTCCGATGCCGACTTCCTTCGCATGGCATCCGACTTCAACCTTCCGCCGCTCGAACCGACCATCAATTTCCTCACCCAGTTCCGCGATGTGGCGAGGAATCTTCCCCCGCGCGCCTATGACAAACCCGAAACCCGCGAGCGCGTCCTCGATGCCATGCAGAAGGCGATCGACCACTCCATCGACGAAGAGGAGGCGGCTCTCGGATGATTGACTCCATCATCAGGGAATTTGGCGAGCTTCTGGGAATGGGCGGGTTGGAACTTTCCCCCGGTGGCGATCTTGTGCTGGAAATCGAGCCCTCCGACACGCTTTGCCTCGTCTCGAGCGGGGAGGAGCTTTTTGTGAGCCTCTCGCGCTCGCACCAGTATCCCCACACGCCTTCGGCTGCGCGTTTGCTGGAGCTTCTCCACTTTGAAAAAAACGAGGGTCAGGGCGTGCGCTGCCGCCGCACGGATTTCGGCAGGACCAATGTTTTGATGGAAACGCTCTCCGTGGACGGCCTCCGTGGTGCCGATGTGCTTGAAGCCTTCGACCGCCTCACAAAACTTCACAATATGGCGGAAGCTGTATAGTCTGCGCTCCGAATGGCCTCCGTCACCAACTCCACTGGCGCCCTCGATTTCCGCACCGGAATCGAGAAGGTCTCCTACGCCGCCAGCGGCCAGAGTTCACCGACGCTGCCCTTGAACCGCCCCTCGATGAGCGAGCAGGCTGTGCCAAGCAAGTTGGCCAGTCTTTTTCAAGATCAGGCGGTGGATTTGTTTCTCATCGACTCGCTCAAGCCGCGTGAGATGACCTCCAGCCTCATTGGAGCCGCCTCCTACAGTCAGCATCTGGACAATCTCAGCGGGCGTCTGCGCGATCTGCGGGCGGGCTATCCTCGCCGTGACGAAGCCTTCCAGTCGGGCCTCGCCCTGCTTCAGGAGGACTGTGAAAATCTTCAACTCCTCGAGGCCCTGCGCAGGGTCATGATCGGCGGCTGATTTCAATGGCGGACTCCAATTCCATGCCGATCCAGACCGTGCGGGAGACACTCCATCTTCTTGGCTACCTGAATGCCCGCTACGGCCGCCCAGAACGCGCCATTGGCTACTTCGAACTGATGACCGTGGTGGATGCCATGAATCCCACCGCCTGGCGCACGCTGGCCACGATCCAATTGGCTCTCGAAAAAAACCCCGAGGCCGCCGCCAGTGCCTCCAAGGCCTTGGAACTCGGCCTTCCGCCGGATGAGGAGCCACTCTGCCACCTGGTCAAAGCCATATCCGCCCGCCGCCTCGGAAATACCTCGGAAAGCGACTCCGAGGCTCTCGAATTTCTCAAATCCCGGCGGGAAGAGGGAGGCGGACTGTGATGGAAGCCTTCTTGATGCGGTTGCAGAATTTCGCCTTCGCCTCGCGGCGATACGGGGACATCTACATTGCCACGATTATCGTTTGCGTCATTGCTCTGATGATTGTGCCGATTCCGGCCTTCGTGCTGGACACACTCATCGCGGTGAACCTCGGGATTTCCTGCGTCTTGCTCTTCATGTCGCTCTATATGAAGAGCGCCTTGGCCTTCTCGACCTTT
>VFJO01000042.1 GCA_009886045.1 Verrucomicrobiota bacterium | reverse complement strand
GGAGTTTTTCGGCTTCATCCCCACCACCGAGAGGCCCCGCGCGAGGTTCCGCCCACTTCCCGCAGGCAGGGGGTTGTCGCGGCAAGCGTCGATCACAATAATGCTCGCTCGGGCTGCGGCGGCATCCATCGCCGTCATCACTTCATCCAAAGCCACCGCACGCGTCGCCACCCGCCGCTCATCCGGAATGTCGGCATCCGCCGGGAGGAGGTAGTTTTTCCCATCCACTTGAACGCCGTGTCCCCCGTAATGGAAAAACGCAATCGCGTCCGTATTGCGCAGCCCTCGCTCAAACTCTGCGATGGCGTCGAGCATCTGCTCGCGGTTCCCATCGCGCACCACACGCACGCGGAATCCGAGTTGCTCCAGCGCCGCGCTTAATTTTGCCGCATCAGGGCCTGGATTCGCCAACCCCGCAAAGTGCGAGTATTTCCCGTTGGCAATCAGCAAGGCCTCCTTCGGCTGCGCGGCGTGAAGAGCAGCCGAAAAGACCAAAAAAGCTAAAAAAAATGCTATGCGGCGGAACATGTGAGACGGCGAAGAGGCAGCATCATGATAGAGGTGGCAGATGGAAAGTCACAAGTATGCAGTTTGAAATCATCGGGTGGTTGGCCCAGAGTTGGGCCGTTATCTATAGACGCGATCGAAGTCGGACTCAAAGAAGCGGCCTTCAATGATGCAGTTTTTTTTGAATTCAACATGGTTCTCAAATCAATTTCCCATCGCAGCATAAGCTAATTTTAAAAATCATGCGCAGAAATAGCCTGCGTTTTCAAGTTGCCATTACGGACTTTGTAAAGAGTAATCGTATATCCGGAATACGCATCACTTTCACGAGCAAATGTAAATGAAGAATTAGCCTTATTATAAACTGTTTCAGGTCCAAAAAAATAGTTATAACCATACCAAGTATCACCAGATGCATATTTTATGGTGAATTGTCCTAATGGAACTTTAACAGTAAAATGCTCCCCTCCACGGACAAAAATGGTCATGACAGGCTGACTTGTATCAAAATCGCTAATTTTTATCAGGTAATTTGAACCTGGAGATGATTTGATCTGAAATGGAGCTAAGCTTGGAGCTCGTGTGTATTTTACAACTTCTCCGTTTGGTGGAATTGGTTGGATTGGTTGATTAAATGGAAGGGGAGTCGGTCGGACTATCGGCGTGGGACGGGGAGACGTGTTTGAATGAATTGGCGGGGAGATCTCCTTGTCATCGCTCTTGAAGCTGTCAATTAGCACAAACACAGGAATAGCAAAAATCATCAAAGCAATAAGAATTCGCAAGAAACCAAATAATAACAAACCAAATGGTGGCGAAGTTTTTGGGGATTGGCGTGGATTCATTAATTTATTTAAAATTATAAAAACGAATTAGATATTCGTATGCTGCATTGATTTCCTTTGCTTTGTATTCGGCCACGTCCCGAATCTCTTTTCCAAGGCTTGCAACTTTGTCTGGATGGTATTCTCGAATCCTGTCTCTGTAGGCTTGCTTAATTTCATCAAGCCCAGAGCCTTTTTTGATACCCAAAATGGACAAACTGCCCTCCAAGGATAAAGTTACTGGGATATTTGATGAATTTGGTGGCCTCTCATTTTCCTCGGGCGGCAAATAAATTGGTTCACTCATTGAGAAGTTTACAGGTGGAAAATTTGTCTCAAGGAACCGACGTTTCTGATAAGAGCGACATTTTTCATCAAAGTTTTGGTAGATTACAAAGAGAATGAAGCAAACAATCAACCACCCCCAGTATCGATTTGCGAAGCCGTTGATTACGACGATTAATCCAACCCCTAAAATTAGCAGGCAACCACACCCTTGGACAGCGCTTGATTGATCAGAGTCTTTGTTGAAACTTGCCAGTTTTTCGTTCCATTTTTTGAGGACTGATTCATGCTCGAGCTTCGCAGAGTTATAAACAGCAAGTCCTTTTTGGTATTCTTGCCAGTTTTTGTAATTCATTTCTTTGAGGAAGGATGTGATACTCTAATTCAGATTTCGGGCCAGACGGAAGCCGATGTAGTAGTTACGAGCGTCTGGGGAGTGGCTGTCGTATCTGTAAGCAACAGTGCAGTAGTTCGCATGAAAGTTCCAACTGCCCCCGCGGACGTGGCGGTTGGGACCATTGCTGTCCCAACACCACTCCCAAACATTCCCGCTCATGTCTCGCAGATCGAGTTCGTTTCTTCCTTTTTGTGCAACCGGAAATGTCCCGCCACCGAACAAATTCTTTGATACCCTGCTTCCCAATTCCACTTCTGCTCCACTTGAGTTCAAACTATACCACGCCACCGCATTCAGATCATCGCTCCCGCTATACTTGTATCCACGGCTTTCTACTCCACCTCGCGCGGCCCACTCCCATTCTGTCTGGCTCGGCAGTCGATATCCGTTCGCGCTTGAAATTGGCATTACCACGCCCGAACCCATATCTCCATACTCTCCGCTCCTATACACCTTGCCCTTGACTTGGTAGACTGGCGTCAATCCTGCCAACTCACTCCGCGCATTACACCACTTCACGCAATCATACCAATTTACATTTTGCACCGGATGAACGTTCCCGCTGCCCTCGCCTACATTCCCGATGTCATAGCCGTTGTCTGCCGCCCAATTTTTCACTTTCTTCCACTCCAGCCATGTCACCTCCGTGCGGCCGATGTAGAATGACTGGACCGACTTCCCTGCTAAATCCGACTCATCCGGCAGCGTGCCACCCTCCACAAGCACCATGTCGTCCGTCGTGAGCGAAGCGGAAGTTGGCGCGGCATACGGAGTCCCAGCTGGCTTCGCCGCAAAGGCCGTCTCTGGCGTTAAATCCACTCCTGCCAATTCACCCAAGATCAACTCCTCAAACAGCTGATTGTATTCCCCAGGCGTCTGCTGGCCGCTCGACTTCGCATACACCTCGCTGCGCACGATTTTCATCACTTGGTCGATCGTCC
Source organism: Verrucomicrobiota bacterium (assembly GCA_009886045.1). Classification (GTDB taxonomy): domain Bacteria; phylum Verrucomicrobiota; class Verrucomicrobiia; order Chthoniobacterales; family Terrimicrobiaceae; genus UBA967. The sequence continues at coordinate 47,530 of VFJO01000042.1, read as the reverse complement.
GTCCTTTTTGTTGCAGAGCCACGGCCAAAATCGGCGTGAAAAGCCCATCCAGCGCCTTGCTTCCTGCTTCCGCCGCGTAGATGACGATGGAATTTTTTGGCTTCATTCCCACCACCGAGAGACCACGCGCGAGATTGCGACCGCTTCCGGCAGGCAGCGGGTTGTCGCGGCACGCATCGATCACAATAATGCTCGCCCGCGCTGCGGCGGCATCCATCGCCGTCATCACTTCATCGAGCGCCACAGCCCGCGTGGCGACTCGCCGCTCGTCGGGAATGTCGGCATCCGCCGGAAGAAGATAGTTTTTGCCATCCACTTGAACGCCGTGTCCCCCGTAGTGAAAAAATGCAATCGCGTCGGTATTGCGTAGCCCGCGCTCAAACTCTGCGATGGCGTCGATCATCTGCTCGCGGTTCCCATCGCGCACCACGCGCACGCGGAAGCCGAGTTGCTCCAGTGCCGCGCTTAACTTTGCTGCATCAGGGCTTGGGTGCGCTAAGCCCGCGAAGTGCGAGTATTTCCCGTTCGCAATTAACAGAGCCTCCTTCGGCGGCGAGGCGTGGAGAGCGGCGGAGAAAAGGAAGGAAAAAGTCAGAAGGAAGAAGTTATTTATTGCGAACATCTTGATTTTTTTGGATTGCTTCAATTTCGATATTCCGCGCGGACGAGGTCGGCGAGTTGTTTCTGCGTGGGGAGTTTTCCTTTGAATTCTCCTGGGAGTTTCGACTGGAGTTCGTAGGTGGCCACGCCGATGGCATTGGACTTGGTGCGGAGGGCATACTCGACTTCGATGTCGTCTTTCTCGGCACAGAGGATAATTCCGATTGAGGGTTGGTCACAGGGGGCGCGCTCTTTTTCATCGAGGATGGTGAGGTAAAAATCCATCTTTCCGGCGAATTCGGGCTCGAAAGGGCCGACCTTCAAGTCGAATGCAACGAGAGCTTTGAGGAACCGGTGGTAAAAGAGGAGGTCGATGAAGTATTCTTTCTTGCCGACTGCGATGCGGTATTGGCGACCTACGAAGCAGAAGCCGTAGCCTAATTCCATGAGGAAGGCTTGGAGGCGCGAGATCAAGCGGTCTTCCAGTTCGCGTTCCTTCACGGCGCGGCGGATTCCGAGGAACTCGAGGTTGTAGGAACTCTTGAGCATTTCCTCAGCCTGCTCGGCGAGGTGTGCGGGGAGGGAGAGGCCGAAGTTGTGGGACTTTTTATCGGCGACCGCGCGTTCGTAAGCGCCGGCCTTGATCTGGTTGAGCAAAACATTTCGAGTCCATCCGAAGCGGGCTGTGGCTTGAAGATACCAAAGACTCGCGAGGGGCGTGGGCACCTTGTTGAGGATAACCAAGTTTTGGCCCCAAGGAATTTCTGCGACGAGTCGTCGCAGAAATGTAATGGCAGCATCGGAGGACGCAATCTGCCGGGGTGGATTCGGGATTTCTGCGACAAGCTGCCGCAGACCGGGATTTTTGAGAATCTTGGAAATTTCCCGAGCGGCTTCATCCAGAAAATGTGCGTCGGTGTAGAAAAGATAGAATCTTCGCATGTCCCAGACACTCCTTGCCGAGAAGCCGGTGGCTTGAGGAAATTCCCGGCGAAGGTCGGCCGAGACCAACTCGACTACCGACTCTCCCCAAGCGAGCGAGCGCTGCCTTTCTACGATGCCTTGGCCAATATCCCAGTAGAGAAGAATGGCCTCGGAATTCAGCGCGCGGGCCGCTGAAATCCGCGCGGACTGGATACGAGACTTTAGATCGGCGATAAAATCGCGGTATTCCTGGGATGTAAGGACGCTCTGGCCGACAATAGCCGGTTGCCGCGAGGAATTATTTTTCATGATAAACTTGATAAACTCGATTTCTCATTCCTAAGCGGGGTTGAGTGCAGTGCTTGCCGTCAGCAGCAGTCATTTTCAAGGCGTGACAGTTTGTCACGGTTTGGTTGCCTTCTTTTTTCAGTCGCTCTTTGAGCTTTCTCCAATACGCACCGGGATCAATGCTTCCCGTGAGAATTGCCAAGACATCAACAATGGCGAAGAGCCATTTCTGATTCTCGGCATCCCAAGCGCGGCGGACTGTTTTTTCTTCAAAGAGGATGATGGATGACACGGTGAGTAAAGTTAGAAGGAAAAAGGAAGAGGTTTTTATGGCTTCGGAAAGGTGCTGATGACGATGGAGTCTTGGGACCAAAGCAGGGCGGCGGTGGAGCCGACTTTGGCAGCGGCGAGGGCGGAGTCGATGCCTTTCACAGCCATGCCTCGGGTGAGGACTTGGAAGGGAGCGGGGGCGCTTGTTTCGGAGGCGTATTTGGATAGCGCCTTGTGGAGTTCGCTGGGTTGGGAGCAGGCGATAACCTCGACGACATCGGAGCCGTAGGGCGGGCCGATCTCGATCTCGAATCCGCTCTTGTGCGTGCCTGGGATGTCGATGGCTTTGTTCGCAGGAATGAGGGTGTTTCTTGAGAAGCGGTTTGGAAAGAGGACGACGGTGGTGCCGTCGCTCTGGTGGCAGAGAACGGCAATGTGGCACTCGCGCGCGCTGCGGACGCGAAACGAGAGGGTTTCTTTTTCAGGATAGGCGCGGCGACCGTCCACGGTAAAAATCTCGATGGGAAAATCCCTCGGCACTTTGGCGAGGCGGTCTCTGGCGATCTCCTGCACATTGGCGAGGCTTTGCTCGACATTCTGGGGATTAATGACGCCATCGATGGGCCGGGCTGCCGCATCGGCTGGATCTGGCCAGATTTTTGCGCGCACTTGGGAAGCCGGGATGACGATGCGGGCTTTCTTAATCTCGCCACCTTCAAGCCACGCCAACTCGGCGTAGACGGTGACCTCGTCGCCGCTGGCGCAGAAGCCCCCACGGATGATGCCCTTCACGCCTTCGATGGTGACTTTTTCAACTCCAGTTCCTGGCTCCAGGATGCCCTTGCCTTGGAATTTGCCTTCCATCTGGAGATCGGCCAGGCGGTCACGGGTCACGACCTTGAATTTCCCGGATTCACCGAGCGCGATCTCCAACTCGTCGCGGAGCATGGAGGAGAACGGCGACTGGAGATCGGTGTTCTCATAGTTGAAGCTGCCAACGGCGATGTTGACCTTCTCACCAGGCGCTTCCTTGCCGAGTTTATTGGCGAGCTTTTTGAAAGGATCGTCCTTGGCGGACGCCAAGGAGAAGTTAGAAGTAAGAAGTATGAAGGAAGAAACTAAAGTGAGAAGTAGGAAGTATGAAGTATGAAGGGGGTAGTGTGGTGATGGTTTCATGGTGATTCGGGAGTTTTGCGGGTTTTTGGTATTTCTTACTTCATCCTTCTGACTTCATACTTTCCTCATCCTTCTGACTTCATACTTTCCTCATCCCTCTGACTTTTTACTTTTTCGTCACGATTGTGACGAAAATGGCGGTGAGTTCATCGGCTTCGGCGCGGAGGTCTTTGAGTTTTGTGGCTGGGACGATGCCGCTTTCCTCGAGGAGTTCGAGCCAGTAGGCGGATTCTTCGATTTCGCGGAGGGAGTCGCCGCATTTGGCGGCAAACTCGGCTCTACTGCGTGCGCGATGGGCTTCGCGGTAATTGGCTCCGACGGATGTTCCCGAACGCAAAAGCTGCTTGCCAAGCACCTGTGCCTCGCCCGTCTTGGGGAGTGACACAAACAAACGAATCACCCGCAGCGCAAACTGCTTCGTCCGCTCAATCAAATCATCATTCGCCGACTTCATACTTCATACTTCTTCCTTCTTCCTTCATACTTCTTCCTTTACCTCGCGTCCTGATCCGCCGTCGGTGCGCTGGTGGTGTCGATGACGGTGGTAATGTCGGTTTCGACCAACTCGGTGACTTCGGACTCTTGTTTTTGGATTTTTCCTTTTTTGGTCGAGGTTTGGGATTCAGCGGTTTTTTCCTTCCGAATGCTTCCTGCGGGCTGGTCACCGACGTCTTCGTCGCTCATGGAAGCGAGTTGCCTCGATTCGGTGTCGGAGGAGCGAAGCGCGGAGGAATAACTTGCCACGGGGCGAGATTGACTGCTGGCACAGGCGGGAAGAAAGGTAGAAGTAAGAAGTAGGAAGTTTGAAGTGAATTGCGAAGTTTCATGGTGATGGTGGCTTGCGATTTTGTTTTGGTAGGTTTTAGTGAAGTTATGCTTGATTTAATCTTCGAGGTCGTTCAGGAGAGCGATGGCGGATTTGTGGCGGAGTGCTTGACGGAACCGATCGTCACGCAAGGCGACGACTGGGTTTCTCTCCGTGAGGCGGTAGCGGACGCTGTGAAGGGATATTTTTTTGACACTCCCGAATCGATGCCTAAAGCCATACGCTTTTGTTAATTTTAGGGTGATGAGCCGGTTCGGTTGGCGGTCTTGTTTTCTTCCTTCCTCCTTCTGACTTCCTACTTCACTGGACCACGGGTCCGCTCTGGACGACTTCCTTGATGATGGCTGTGGTTTCAAAAAATGGATCACGGCCGGAGATTTTAACTTCCGCTTCGATAGTGGGCTGATTCGTAGGAACGCTCTCTGTGGCTGCTTCGGTGGGGGCGTCACCTTGGGCGACCTCACGCATCGCGCCTCGGCCGGTTTCGGAGAAGGTTTTCTCCTCGATGGAATCTTTGATCGTAGTGGTGACTTTTTCGCCCTTAACAATGCGTTTGGCGGTGCGGAGAACATCGGCTGTTTTGATCGCCATCGTGACTTCGCAAGATCCGTCGTCCTTGTTGAATTTGATGGCCGTGGTCGCGGCCCCTTTGAGCACATGCGAAAGCCCAGCCACGAGTTCGTCATTTTCCAAAGCCATGTCTCGGACAGTCGTGTTGCCGTTGATTTGAATGCCCAACATGCGGGCGGCCAGGCGGCGGTAGGCATCGAGCTCGGCGGCGCGCTTGGCCATGACTTTCTGGTGTCCCTCGGAGCCGGGCAGGGCGGCGTTGCCCATCACATCGATGACGCTGTCTTTGACCTCGGTGTTTGTCTTGGTCTTGTTGGACAAGGTCTGAACCGAGCCATCCTTGAGGACCTTGCCTTTGATGGCGGTGTTGAGTGTGTTGATGACTTCTCGGATTTTGACGGCGCGGACGACTTGGACAGTGCCGTCGGCGAGGTATTCCGGTGGCTCGGTCGTCAAGGAGCCAACGAGTGTGGCAGAGACCGCGCTGTCGATCTTATCGTCGCCTGCAGCGAGATCGGCGATCGTGGTCTCGGAATCGACTTCGAGGCCATAGATGCGCTCGGCAAGGAGGCGGTCGGCATCGAGCTCTGCGGCGCGTGTGGCCTTGAGACGCTCGCGCGGACCAGCCTTCACCCAAATCTCAGGAAGCTTGGGAGCGGATTCTTCGGTGGGTTTGACTGCAGCTTGCACAAGGGATGGCAAAAGAAGGCCAAATGCAGCAGATAGGACGGGTATGAGGATGCGGTGTTGAGAGGTGGTTTTCATAACAGCGCCGAAATTATGAGAGCGATCCCTACGCGTAAACAGGCAATTCAACGAGCGGTTGAATTGGCTGGTCGAGCGGTCGAAAAGTGGGGGTGAGTGGCAAAGAAAAGTTAGAAGGAAGAAGGAGGAAGTATGAATCCACCTGCGCGCTTTGCGACTCCGACGGGATGCAGCAACGGGGCGATGGTGAACGAAGAGGATTTGCAATGGCCAGAGCAAGAGGTTAACCAATCCGGCGTGTCAGCCATTTCCCCACTGAGGCAAGTAGGCAAAGTCATTTTGGTGAACGCGACTGTTGCGGCGGCGGTTTATTTGACGGCCATGGGATCGGCGAAGCTTTTTGGAAACGCCGACGCGGTGTTTTCTCCGATTTGGCCAGCGGGCGGTGTGGCGCTGGCGTTCGCTCTGCTGCTCGGTCTGCAGGTGTTGCCGGGAATTTTTCTGCCGCTTTTTTTCAGCAGCCTTGGAGCTGGGAATCCGTGGATCTTCACAATTCTGGCTCCGGCGGGAATGACAGTGGCCGTGGGGGCAGGCGTTGCTCTACTGGCGAGGTCGCGGTTTGATATCCGGCTCTCATCGACGCGGGATGTGCTCCTGCTCGCGGGGCTCGGCGCGGCGATTCCCATGGGCGCGGCAGGGCTTTGGAGCGCGGGCTGCCTTGTGATTTCCGGCATGATGCCGCCGGTGGGCCTGTGGTCTGTGGCGAGTATCTACTGGGCGACGAACACAGCGGGAACAGTCGTCGTGGCACCGGTGGTTTTGCTGATGGCGAGCGGGCGGTTTTGGCCCAAGGCGACGCGGTTTCATGATGTGGCGGCGAGCCTCGTCCAACTGGCCTGCGTCTTTCTCGCGGCGTGGTTGGCTTTTTACGGGAAGCCCTCTGCAACGGCCTCGATGCAGGCGCTGGCGTATTTGCCTTTTCCCTTTTTGGTCTGGGTCGCGCTGAGTCGGGGGCTGCCTGCTGCCGCGCTCTCTGTGCTTCTCATCGTCTTCACGGCCGCAGCCTTCACGAGCCATGGCAGCGGGCCGTTTGTTTCGAGCTCCATGGTTGGCACGATCTGGCAAATCGAGGCATTCATCGCGATTGTTGCCACCACGGGCCTCCTCATTGCGGCAGGCGCGGAGTCCCAGCGGCGCGAGAAAGTGCTGCAGGCTGTGGCAGCACAGAAGACCGCGGAATTGGAGCGCCTCAAGGCCCAGGTGAATCCGCATTTTCTCTTCAATTGCCTCAATGCGATCCATGGCCTGATCTGCTCGGACAGGGACGCTGCCCAAGACGGCGTTACCGCACTGGCACAGCTTTTGAGGAAAACATTGGACTTGTCCAAGAAAGCGCTGATTCCGTTTTCCGAGGAACTGGACATCATTCGCGAGACTCTGCGTTTGGAGAAAATGCGCTACGAAGAAGGCCTGGAATGGAGCGTCAGTGCAGATGCCGATACCGGTGGATTTTTGTTGCCGCCGATGCTGCTGCAACCACTCGTGGAAAACGCGGTGAAGCATGGAGTGGATGATGGCTTTGGCAGGGTGGAACTCAATGCGCGCATGGAAGCTGGCGATCTAGTTGTTTACCTCAGTAATACAGCGCCGCCAAAAACAGACCCCTCCGCCTGGAAAGACAATGTAGGCCTGTCGAGCGTGCGCGCACGGATTGCTGATGGCTGCCCGGAAGGCAGCGGGCTGGAGTTTTCCAAACCCGCCGAGGGGATGGTGCAGGCTTTGCTGCGGATCAAGCAAACGGCAGCGCGAGGTTGAGCGAACTATGGCAAAATTCAAGTCAGGCGCGTGAGAGCGCATTCGCACTGACAAAAATATTGCGCTCACGAAAAGCGGGCGGTGACTCTTGAAGCAGTACCATTCTCAACCCATAAGTTTTCGCCGCAAAATGGGGGCGCTGGAGTATTCTACCTGGCGCAAAAATCCAGTCGGGCTTTGGCAAAGCGTAACGACGGCAGAGATGATCACAAACGGCCGCCAGATAAGCATCCGCAAAGCCATTGTCATCGAGTGCCGCTGAAATATGCTGTGGCTCCTCGGAGAGCTTCTGAAGGTTAACATCTGCATAGAAACCATCCAGAAAGTCCCGAAGAGCAAAGCTCAAGGAGCTTTCCTGCAAAGCGATTCGGGCAACTTCTGCTAAACTGGCAATGCGTTCAGCAATCATGGTTCGATTCCTTCCGATTGCTTCAACAACTCTAAATTTTCGGAAATGAAATAATGCGTTTTGATGTGGATACGCTCCTTCGGAAAAAAACGCTCTACAATCTCCAAAGCCTGCTCCTCACTTTTGATATCAAGGCGGCGAAATAGAAACACAACATCTTCCTTGTCCATGGATGAGTCATCGGAACGGGCAGCCATACACTTCATCGCTAAAAGATATTCAGGTGTTGGCCAAACGATGCGCAGATTTTGCAACGATTCCAATTCAGGGACCGGAACCCTTCTTATTTCCTCAGTCTCGGAAAGAAAGCCCTTCACAACATTATTCAACCAATCAAGCGGCAAACCCAACTCGGAGGCAACAGCCTCGGCAGCTGTCCGAATTTCGGCTTTGGGCCGGAACACAGCGTCAACATCTCTCGTTGATTGACGGGCATCGAACACAAGCACCATCCCGTCACCACCGTATATGCAGATTTCGCCCGCTATGCCCCGCTTTTCGCATTCCGCGTCGAGTGCAACGAGAACATGGATAATTTCGAGACGAGTCAAATTATTGCGCATAACTGAAGAAACCTTAAAACCAAGGATGACACTTGACAAGACGGCCATGGAAAGAGTGCCTTGGTCGCATAAATGAAGGTTCTGATACTCGACGACGAACCGCCTGCACGGCGGGGCATGAGACAGGCGCTGGCCCAAATCGGGGTGACGGATGTGCGGGATGTCGGGACGATTGATCAGGCCGTGAAGGCGTTGAATGAAGAGCGGCCAGATGTGTTGCTGCTGGATGTCGAGTTGCGTGGTGGGAAGGTGGGGTTCGACCTGCTCGACACGCTGCCTGCGGAAGGGATTCCGGCGATTTTTATTACAGCGCATCCTGACCATGCACTTCGCGCCTTCGAGGTGCGAGCGGTGGATTATTTACTGAAGCCTGTGGATCCCCGCCGCTTGAAGGAAAGCCTCACGCGTGTTTGCCAACCTACTGAGGAGCGGCCTTTCTCCAGCGATGAGAAGGCGCTCTTCCGTGATGGTGTAAAAAATGTGCTGCTCCGGGTTGGCGACATCCAAGTGTTGGAAGCCTCGGATTCCTATACCAGACTACTGCTTGGTGATGGGCACGGTGTGACCGTGAATGGAACGCTCAAAGGCGTCCGCGAGCGTCTCAATGGAAATCTCTTTTTCTTAGCCAGCCGTAGCCACGCGGTGAATCTTGACCACATCGCAAATGTCGAAGATGCCGAGGGAGGCTTTATGATCTTAACGATGGCAAACGGGGTGAAAGTTGAGCTATCGCGCAGGCAAAGCGCCGAATTCCGCGAACTCAAGGCGGTCTGAAAACGGAAAATTTTGCAAATTCAACGAACGGTTGATTTCGCCGGTCGAGCGGTCGGGTGCGCTGGACGAATGGGCGGAAAACAAGACCAGAAAAGGATCTGAGGGCCCCTGCTATTTGCGTTTCTTATATTTTTAAAGGATACAACGGGCGATGAAAACATATCCATCCTACCCAACCCGCCATCCGAACTGGATCGATGACGATCTCGAGCCTCAAATCGAAAAAATCACATTGCGTGCCCGCTGCACAAAGATAGGTCTCTCTTTTAAGTGGGCCTTCTTGATTGTGCTTGGCTTCCATGTGGTTCTTCTCTGCGGCATCTATGCCTCGAGCAACTTGAAGGCCAAGGCCAACAAGTCCACTGCAGCATTGGAAACGCCAACGACAATACCCGACGGGCCGAAGTCCGATGCGCTCGCGAGAAACGAATGGCCTCAACCAGACGCAACGCCTGAAGTGAAAGCACTGCCACTCGCTCCGAAGAAGGTTGCTACGGCATCTAAACCGGCACCTATTGCTCCCAAACCGGCCGTGCGCGTGCCTTCCACACCCATCCCTGCCAGCTCGGTTGTGGTCGCTGTACCAAAAGAACCTCCCGCATCTCCACCTGCTTCCCAACCCGAAAAAGCCATACTCAAGGAGAAGTTTCTGGCTACAAAAAACACAGCGTCTCGCCCGAAGGCGGATGCTGAGGTTCAGGAAAGAATCCTAGTGTCCACAACTTCCTATCCAATCGTTGCAGAAAACATCGCTTTGCCAGAGCCGGTAAAACCCGTGGCTGCGACACTGCGCACGGCTCCAGCGAGCGAATACATGCTGAGCAGCGGCGATAATCTTTATGCCGTCTCCCGCCGACTCCAAGTTTCCTACAGCGAACTCATGGAGGCCAACGGCATCACCGATCCACGGCAATTGCGCATCGGCCAGAAACTCAAAGTGCCTGAACGCAAGTCGAACACAACCTGCGTTCTCTAATGCTTCTCAATCTTGCTGAAAAAAATCCCTCAATCTTGCTATCGAGTCTCTATGCGGCTCTGGGGGATGGCATGGATAAAATAACGCTCGAACTGCTGGGCCCCGGATTGATGCTCCACGATACCGCGCTCATGCTCTTGGAGGTTCTGCGCAAACGCCCGCCGCATGTGCATATCCACGCTCACTCGCACACATGCTTGTCGGACGGCGCCCTGCTCATTTGGCTTGCAGCAAATACGCGAACGATTCGTGCTGATGCATGGATCGAGTTGTCAGATATGCCCGAACCGCCAATTCATCGCTGCACGCGTTTGCACTCAACGTACAAGAGCGGGCTTCGCGTAGAAGACGAACATCCTGCCGACACCGACCTTCGCACTGTCATGCGGCACCTTAATGAGTGGCTCCCCGTCGCCGAAATATCTGGCTTACGCCTTTTTGAAACTGACCTCAAGGATTTGGGTCTGATCGAGGATGTCGTAAGTGATGAAAATCTCGCAGCTCTATTTGCTGGAAGTGCTCAGGCATTAAGAAACTGAATAATTTACCTATCTCTACGTCTGACATTTCGCCTGAGGGAATATTGCAAACAACTAACCAGTATGCGCTAGCGCTTTTTCCGAAAGTGCAGCTAACGTATCGCTTCAAGCAATCTCAAAACTAGCCAACCCCTTGGATTGTTTCGAACTTTTGCTATGGATTGCAGGCAGCGGCGTAGTTCTTTAGGATCGAGGGAATGGATATCCGATTCACAAAAATGAATGGTGCGGGGAATGACTTTGTTGTTTTTGATAACCGTTCTGGTGGGTTTTCACTGGATGGCAGTGCCGTTGCCAGGCTTTGCGATCGTCACAGAGGGGTGGGGGCCGACGGATTGCTTTCGGTCGAGGCGGCAAGCAGCGGGGCGGATTTTCGGATGCGCTACTACAATAGCGACGGTGGAGAGGCGGAGATGTGTGGGAATGGGGCCCGGTGCTTTGCTAGGTTTGCTGCGCGTCTCATGCCTCAGATGCCGGGCTTTTTGTCTTTTGAAACTCAGGTCGGCGTGATTTTTGCAACTTTTGAAGGCGATCTTGTAACCCTGGAGATGGGGCAGCCGCAGGATCACAGAGCTCCGCAGTCACTGTCCTTGGGAGGTTTTCCATGCCAAGTGCATTTCATCAACACGGGCGTCCCTCATGCCGTCGTCTTTGTTTCAGACATTGAAGCTGTGGACGTGCAGTCTCTGGGCTCTGAGTTGCGCTGGCATGAGGCATTTGCTCCCAAGGGTACGAATGCGAACTTTGTCCAAGTTCTCGCCTCGGGAACCTTGGCTGTCCGCACTTATGAGAGGGGAGTCGAAGGTGAAACTCTTGCTTGTGGTACGGGGGTTTGTGCCAGCGCTCTTCTCCACGCCGTAGAGACTGGAGCGATCTCACCTATTCTGGTGCAGGTACGTGGTGGCGATACAATGAGGGTGGACTTAGAAAAAAATTCGGAAGGTGCTTTCGTCGGCGTGCGTCTGACTGGTCCAGCGGAATTTGTTTTCGAGGGGGTCGTTTCTTTGTAAGTAATGTGGCTATGACATTCGCAGGCGCACACACCGCGCTCGTTACGCCATTCCGTAACGGGCAAATTGACATCCCCGCATTCCGCCAGCTCATCGAGGATCAGATTGCGGGCGGCATCACTGGCATCGTTCCCGTGGGAACTACTGGGGAGTCGCCTACGCTGGATCACGATGAGCACCTCAAGGTGGTTGAGGTCGCTGTGCAGACAGCGAATGGGCGTTGTCTCGTCATTGCGGGCACAGGCTCAAACTCCACGTCCGAGGCGATTGCTCTCAGCCAGGCTGCCGAAAAGTGTGGAGTTGATGCCTGTCTCCTCGTGGCTCCGTACTATAACAAGCCGAGTCAGGAAGGCCTCTATCGGCATTTCCAAGCTATTGCCAATGCGGTGAAAATTCCGCTTGTTCTCTATAGTATACCCGGTCGTTGCGGCATCGAGATCGGCGTGGAGACGACGGCTCGCCTTGCTTCGGATTTTAAAAACATCGTTGCGATCAAAGAGGCTGGGGGCTCGGTCGACCGAGTCAATCAGCTCAGGGCAAGCCTTCCTTCAGCATTTGAAATCCTCTCTGGCGACGACTCTCTCACGCTTCCGTTTATGTCAGTAGGGGCGGTTGGTGTGATCAGCGTGGCTTCGAATATCATCCCTGCAGAAGTCGCGAGCTTGGTTCGGCTACAGTTGGCTGGGGAATGCCATGAGGCTCGCGTGATTCATCAAAAATACTATCCGCTCTTCAAAGATCTTTTCATAGAACCCAACCCCGTGCCTGTAAAATTCGCACTCGCCCGTGCCGGAAAAATGGCATCCGAAGTACGCCTGCCACTTTGTGAGATGCTTCCATCCAACGTGCAGCACCTCACGGCAACCCTCAGTAATCTCGGCTTATGAATCCTACCCGTGTCATTGTGAATGGAGCCCGTGGACGAATGGGGCAGGCGATCATTGCCTGTGTGGGTGCGGACGAGTCATTTGTCTTGGCAGGCAGTACCGACCTTGGGGATGACCTGGCTTTGTCTTTGTCTGCGTGTGATGCGGTGATCGATTTCACACATGCCACCTCCACGGTTGATATTGCCAAGACGTGCGCTGCCGCAGGCAAGGTGCTTGTCATTGGCACCACCGGTCACGACGATGAAACCCGTCGATCTATTGCAGATCTCTCAAAAACAATTCCAATCGTCTTTGCTCCGAATTTCAGTGTTGGTGTGAATACGCTCTTCTGGCTGACCCGCAAGGCTGCTGAAATTCTGGGGCCTGACTATGATCTTGAAGTTGTGGAAATGCATCATCGTCTGAAAAAAGACTCCCCGAGCGGAACGGCCCGCCGATTGGCCGAGATTCTTGCTGATGTGCGTCAACTCGAATACGGAGCGGATGTGATGCACGGTCGCGAAGGCATGGTCGGCGAGCGAACGAAGTCCGAAATCGGGATGCACGCCATTCGAGGTGGGGACGTCGTTGGCGACCACACGGTTATTTTTGCAAATTTGGGGGAGCGTCTGGAATTAACCCACAAGGCTTCGAGTCGCGACACCTTTGCAAAGGGGTCACTTCGCGCTGCGTGCTGGGCTCAAACTCAAGGCCCCGGTCTGTACGACATGCAGGATGTTTTGGGTTTAAAATGAGAGTCGGCATTGCGCTCGGATCGAATCTTGACGAGCGCTTAAAATGCTTGCGGTCTGCGCGTGATCATCTTCGGTCTTTGCACGAGGACAGGGGGGCATTTTTGAGCTCGCGAATTTTTGAGACCGAGCCGTTTGAGTGTCCAGCCGGTTCGCCACGATTTTTGAATGCAGTCATTGAAATTGCCTGCACGATGCCGCCGCTGGACCTCTTGGCGAGGCTTCAGCGCATTGAAGAATTGCTTGGTCGGCCTCACATTCATGGGTTTCATGCGCCGCGCACGATCGACCTCGATATCTTGTACTACGACAATCTTTATTTCAGTCTTCCTAAGCTCACTCTGCCGCATCCTCGACTGCATGAGCGACCTTTTGTCCTTTGCCCGCTTGCCGATATTTGTCCCGACCGCATTCTGCCTGGGTTGGACAAAAGCATCGCTATGCTTGTTGGAGAGCTGAATTCCGATGCGCTTCCGAAAGCGGTCGCTGCCTTCTAAAAACCGCTGTATGTTTCGCCATTCTTAGTTTCTCTCTATTGTGAAACCTTCACCCAACTCACTCCGGGAGGCCAAAGCCATTGGTCGCCGATTGGCGTCTCTTACTGCCTACGACTACCCCACGGCCCGATTGCTGGATGACTGCGGCCTGGATTTTGTCTTGGTCGGAGACTCGCTGGGAATGGTTGTTCTTGGGCATCCTGATACGACCCATGTCACGATGGCTGATATGCTCCACCATACACGGGCCGTTGTGCGCGGAGTTTCAAAAACCCTCATTGCTGTGGATTTGCCATTCGGGAGTTGTTCCACTCCTGAGTTGGCGGTCCAGAATGCTCGTCTCCTTCGCGACGCTGGGGCTGATCTTGTCAAACTTGAGGGCGGTCGTGAATGCTTGCCCTCGATCGAGGCGATTCTTTGTGACGGGATTCCGCTCATAGGACATCTTGGCATGCTGCCGCAGAGGGTGATCGAGGAGAGAGGGTATCATATTAAGGGGAAATCCGGCCCTGAAGCTGATCGGCTTTTAGCGGATGCCATCACGATTGACCAAGCGGGCGCCAGTGCCCTCGTTTTGGAGCTTGTTCACGCACCACTTGCCGAAGCCATCTCCAAAAAGCTGATCTGCCCGACGGTTGGGATTGGCAGTGGTAATGAGTGCGACGGTAGTATCCTCGTTCTCCACGACCTCATTGGTTTGTTCCCTTGGTTCCGTCCCAAATTTGCCACCGCCCGAACCGATGTCGCGACTGCCATTCAGCAAGCTGTTCGCGAGTTTTCAGAAGAGGTCAAAAGGTCTGCGAACTAAAAAAAACAAAGAATTTCCACAGGGATCGTGTGTCGCCATGGCCTCGAGGAATTATGCGAGATTGAATCTCGGTCATAAAAACCAGCGACTTCGAGGAACCGGTTTATGTCTCCGGTTGGAACGTGCGGTGGAGTTCAAAGTGAATCTCGTATTGATCTCCAAGTGAGGTGACGCGGCGGCGAACAGGAGAGCCGAGGATTTGACGAACAAGAGATTCCTCAAGTGCGTCTGCTTCGGGGAACGCCTTATGCAAAGCCAGATTGGGATTGTGTCGTTCCATGATTTGGTGGCCAGGCACGAGTTCTGTCATGCGTCCCTCCTCGTCGCGAATTTTTGCGAAGAGGCTCATTTTTTCTGCAAGCGTGGCTTGGGTGGGGATCTGAGTGCGGTATTTTTCGGTTGTTTCCTGAAAGTAGAGCAGCAGCAATTTTGCGGCGCTACTGGAGCCAAAGAGTTTTTGTGCGTTGCGCAGGATGGAGATCGTCAGTGCGTCGTCTGTGCCCTCAAACCAAGCTTGCCCTTTCCGCGTGAGAGCGTAGATGAGCAGCGGGCGTCCAGCTGCTTGGTGTGCATTGCGACTCGATAGGAGACCTCTTTTTTCAAGAGTGAGGCAGTGCTGTTTGGTGCCCATATAGCTGAGGGTGAGTTTTGCTGCGAGGTTCCGCACTGAGAGCGGGCCGGAGCGCTTGAGTTCACGCAGAACTTCATCCTGTCGACATGTGGGCTGGGATTGGTTGCGAGGAGGCATGGGGACTGGCTCTCTGGACTCTCGGGAAAAACTATTTTTGAGGAAGAAGAGCTAATTCTTCAGGGCGAAGGTTGGCAGTTTTAATGGTCCTGACAATATCGTCGGCTTCTTTGTTTTTCCCCGCGCCATACAGCACGGCTGCCCGAACGGCTTTCCATGGAGCGGGTGCCGAAATCCAAGGGATGGCTTTACCGGTGTAGAGCTCATCTGCAGCAGCAGCGTTACCGCATTTTAACTGGCTAAGCGCAGCGACACTGAGTGTGGCCAGTGATGTCGGGCTTGTTTCATGCAATTTCAGTGCGGCTTCGGCGTTTCTGACAGGGTTGTCACCGGTCAGGAGTCTCAGATAAGTCAGATCGCTTTGCGCTTCCCCCAATGTCGGGAATGCCTGTGTGAACTGCTCATAGAGTGGCAGGAGATTTGCTGCAGAGGTATTTGAGGGCCAGCATCGGATCAGTCCAAGGTAGCCGCCGAGCGCGGTTTCCTTGCGGTTGGACAGTGTTGTGTAGGCCTTGATGGCTTGAGTGCGTTCCTCGATGCGCAAGGCGTATGCTGCCACAAAGGATACCACTTCGGGCTTCTCGTAGGCCAATCCAAGCTGCATGTCTCGCCAATTGTTATCTGCGCGCTCTTGGTCTCCGGATTTTTCAGCGGCTCTGGCTAAAAACAGGAGGCGGATGCTATCTGAGAGGCCAATGATAGAGTTCTCATCCAGGAGGGAAAAAATGTCGTTCCAGCGCTCGAGACCAGCTAGCGCATCAAGATAAACAAGGAACCAGTCTGGGTTCGACCGCGCGCGGTCCAAACCGATGAAGTCCACCGCTTCTCTATAACTCAGGCGGCGGTTGAGCCAGCGAGCAAATGCGAGACCTTCATTCGCAGGCCCTGCAGTTCTTGCAGAAGCCGCCTGAGACAGAAGTGCAGGCTTGCTGGGAGGATTCAGGAGGATTTGGATGTCCAACGCCAGAAGCTCATCGTCGCGCGTGCGAAGCGGGTGCGAGAGGATTTTTTCTGCAAGATTATCGGTTGGCTGAGATTTTTGGGTTGGTTGGAAAAGTTGTTGCGCTGCGAGCATGCGGAGGGCGGTCATTCCCGTTGCGGAGTCCTTATCCACAAGTTGAACTAATATCTGCTGACTCGCGGCGGGATCGGACTTCAGCGTCATCTCCGCTGTGGCGAGTAAGAGTTTTTTGGCGCTTTCAGGAGGGAGAGTGGGAAGCTCCTTTCGTGCCAGATCGATAGCGGCGGCTTGATTCCCCTCGAGTTCCAAAAGTCGCATTTCAAGGATGAATTTCTCTGTAGAGCGATCTTCCTGCAGACTCTCCAGAGCTGATTTGGCAATCAGGACATTGTTCGTTTTGAGGGCCTGTTTAGCGAGGGTCAGGAGTTCTTCAGAAGTGGCTTGTTTTTCCAGCATCAATTGCTGGATGGAATTGAGAGCGGCAGGGTCTCCAAGTGAGGCATTGAATAAGCGAACCCTCCGGAAAACATTTTCCTCATTCGGGGCCATGAGGATTGCCCGGCGCATCAGGCTGAGTGCTTTGGGGGCATTTTCTTCACTGATAGCCACCTCAGATTGCTGCAAAAATTGCATGGCGCGGAAGACCTTGATCCTTTGATAGACTGAGGGAGCGGCCATCCATGCCAACAAGCCCAGAAAAAGAACCGCCAAAAGAATGCGGGCCCTCGTATCGCGGACAAGGTTGCCTAAAAAACGGGCTAGTGAATGACTCTCCAACGGGACGATTTCATAATCGGGCAGTTCAACAGGATTTGGCGTCTCTTCTACGGGGTCAGGTTCGGGAAAAAGTTGTGGCGCGTCCTGCTTGGCAGAGCCTTTCGAAGAAGGTTTGCTTTTGGAACCCCGAGCAGCTTTTGGGCGCGTGCTCTTTGTCTGATTTGAATCGTTCATTGTTGGGCAGACGAGGGGACGACCATGACGCCAGTGAGAAACTTTGTGAGTTCGTTTGCAGCGAGAGGTACATCGGTCGTGTTCCAGACTGCGGCTTCAATGAGGCTTTGGCCTCTATTTCTTATGCCTTTTCTCACAACATTCCAACGGCCTTGTAGGGTGTAATGCTCATCAACTAAGTTCTCAGTGATCCTAGAACCATTACTCGCAGCGACGCCTCCTGCAATAATGGAGTGGAAGACGAGGACCGGTCGCCCTTCATTGTGGAATAAAAAAACACGAAAGCGAAAAGTCTGGGCGGCAATAGGGATCGTGATCGAGGGGAGTTGTCTATCCAAGACCATGCCGATGCTGGCCAGACAAGTGCGGGGGTCGTGAATATTCAGGGCTTGGATGGCGGTGCGACCAGCAGGCCATCGCAGATAAAAAAACTGCCAATTCCGTCCTCCTGAATCCAAAAAGCGCTCGGAAAAGCCTTCCGGATAAAACAAAATCCTACGGGTGCGGTCGGAGATGGGAACAGACCTTGTTCCGGATGTGCCTGATTGAATGGTCCACTGGCTTTCCGAGTTTGGCGTCTGTTCATGGGATCGGTACCAAATTTCTGTACCTGCTAGAGAAATCAGCGTTGTGGCAAGTACTGCTAGGCAAGCGACGCGCACCGGCTTTGGAATGTGTAGTGGCTCATGCGGGATTTCTTTTCCGCCTTGGCTTTTCGTCAACTTGGAATGACAGGATCGGTAGTAGCAATACGAGATAACCCAGAGTGTGCCGATGGTTGTGAGAAGGATGGCGTAGCCAGCGATGTCGTGCCATTTTTCAATGGCCGCCACCCCATTACTCGAAGCGATGAGGGAAAGAATAGTTGCTCGAGCGAAGTTTCCAAATAAGGCGAGTGCCACGGACGAAAAAACTAGGCCGCAACGAACGAAAATGCTGAAGCGAAAAATTTCGCCGAGGAAAAATGCTGACATGATTCCGCTCTGTAGGGATCTGACTCCGCTACACGCCTCTTCAACTCCGAGGGTGCCGGTGGGAAGTGTGATGAGGTGTCCTCTTCGAATGGCTTCATGGCCGCACCAGTGAAGAACCTCTAGTGCTGCGATAGCATTTTTTTCCATTAGGAAGCCCATGACTGCCTCCTCCGCGTTACGTGGCCACGGGATTGACACAAGAAAAAAGCAAACAGGGAAAAGAAAGTGTCGCATCCAAGGCGAGCCTCCTACTGCATAAATGAACAAAATGGTGAGAAGCACAGCGCTGAAAGCGCCTAGGATTCCGGACACGCGCCACTCGGGGTTGGCTTCAAAGAAGGGCTGCACTGCTGCAAGAAAAACGAATGCTGGAAAACCCATGGCAGCAAGCCTCCAGAGATTTTGAGGGGGATTGGGGGTGGGGCGGTCTTGCCAGCGTTGAAAAAAAAGGGCGAGGCAAAGAATCGGAACCAAAAATCCGTAACTATATTGGGGGTCCAATTCCCATTCGTTCCAGAGCATTCGGATTGCGAGCCACCAAATTGCTGCGATGGCCGCGACCGCTGTTCCGAGGGATTGGTCCTTGGTAAGGCGGGGGGGGGGATGGTTTTCCAAGGCGTTAAAATGGGGTCATCAACGTCCTTTTCCGAACAGCATGACGTGAAGAGTCTTCATTATTACAGTGGCATCAAGTGCTAAGGAAAAATGACGAATATAATAGAGGTCGTACATCAGTTTCTCCACGGTGTCTTTGATATTTGCCCCGTAGGGGTAGTTCACTTGCGCCCAGCCTGTAATCCCTGGTCGCACGAGGTGGCGGAAGTGGTAATATGGGATGACTTCCTCATATTGCTCCACGCATTTGATCCATTCCGCACGTGGTCCGATGAGACTCATTTCGCCTCGCAGGACATTCCAGATTTGAGGAAGTTCATCGAGGCGCGAAATTCTTAACCAATGGCCGAGACGAGTCACTCGCGGGTCATTTTGCGCGGTGTAGATGCCCTTAAATTCACTACCGACTTCCATCGTTCGGAATTTGTAAAGCGTGAAGAGCTCTCCGTGTTGCCCAACTCGCGTTTGGCTGAAGATGACCGGTCCTCTGCCTTCCAACTTAACGAGTAGTGCCACCAGAGCCAGTACGGGGGACATCAAAAGAAGGGTGATGGATGCCAACACAATATCAAAAACGCGTTTCAGCGAGGCAAAAGCCGAATGTTGTACCAGTTGAAAACCGGAGTCCAACGGCCAAGTGCGACTGAGGAGGTCTGGCGGCATTTTCTGCCAGTAGGCCTCAAAAAAAGAGTGCATCGTATAAACTGGCAATTCCTGAAAGTGCACTGCGACCAGCGATGTGAGGACGTTGTTATCGATCTGTGAGGAAGGTGCGGCTATGACGATCGCCTCGTGTTCGGTGTCCAAGTTTTCTTCCAGACTTTTTAGAACCTCGCTCCCAAGCGCCAAGTAAGTCGGGCTGTCTGGGCCTGCAACGCTCGATCCCACTACGGCATCTCCCACGGCGAAGAAGTGCAGGTCCTGCTTCTGGCCATTGGTGGTGTAGTTTTTGTAAAATCGTTCTCCCGATTCTGTATCGCTGATCACCAAGAGTCTCCGATTCCTTCGGAGCAAACGGGACGAATAGACGAGGCGGCGTTGAAAGATGGAAAACGCGCCAAAAAAGAGAAAGGTGATGCCAAAAATCGAGCGGCTTGAGGCCACAATCCCGCCAAATGATGCCACAAGGTAAACAACAAGGGCAGAGATTAAAAATGCCACGATGCAGGCGATGATGTGTTCGCTGGTGTAGCCTGGGGACTTCATGTCGGAGCGGGAGTTGTAGGCTCCGATCAAGCTGAGAGAAAAAACAGAAATCGCGGTTGGCAGAACGACTTCAGCCCAGCCGTATTGGTTAAATGTTCCCGATAACTCCGAGAGCCCAAGGTATGTTCCCGCCCAGCATGTACAATCGAGGAATAAAAGCCCTAGCATGAGGGCTCTCTCGCGAAATGAGCCCTTGGCCACCTTGAGACCCGCTGGAAACAGCGATGCCGACCTCCGTGAAAATAAGTCGGTTGCTGGCTCTGTTGCTTCCATGGAATGTGTGGCCATGTGTCTTGTGTCTACTGGGAAAACCTACCTTGCCAATATATATAGCACTTCCAATTGGGCAAAGAAATTCTTTGCCTCCAGAGGTATGAGACTTTATGACGGTGAGTTTTTGAAGGAGCAGCTCACCGGTTGCCCCTTGTCCAGATGAGTGTGGTTGTGGGGTGGGTTGAGGTCAGTAAGAGCCTTCGACGCGGGCTGCAACGTCCCGGTATCCATAGTCCACTTCATAAATCTGCTTCATACAGTGAACGGACTTTTCCGTATCGGTCATTTTTTCATAAACAAGTCCGAGGTTGTAAATGACATCCTTCTTCACGGCATCCATCGCAACAAGCTCAGCGACAGCATCGGATAGCGTTTTTGCAGCCAGATCAAGCATGCCCCGAGCTGTGAAGCAACGACCTAGGAGGCACATAGCCCGCATCCTCACGTTTGGATTTTGGCGCGCTTTTTGCAGCTCTGGGATCGCGTCCTGCCAGCGTTCGAGCTCTGTTAGGACCTCACCAAGTTCGAATCGGAATTGGAGGTCGGTGGGATTTTGTTCGACGCGGGTCTTGGCAAATTGAAGAGCAAGCTCACATTTTTGGGAACGGAGGCTGGGGAGTTCGCTGATATAGGCTTCGGATTCTGGAGTGTCTGGATGAGCGGCGATGTAATCCTCGCGGGCGCTGATGGCGATATCGAACTGTCGGATTTGCAGGTCGGAGGCTCTGCGCACGAGGGCCATGTCGGAATTGTTGGAAAGTGCGGCTGCATAGCTGAACCAGCTTGAAGCATTCTCCCAATCCTCTTTCTGCTCATAAAGTTCAGCGATGCGACGCGAGGTGTCGATATTGCCTGGATTTTCCTCAGCTTTGACGTGGAATTCCGCGAGGAGGTTCTCGATCATTTCGTCACTGCGTACCACGCGGGATTGTTGCTCGAGTGCGATGGCCTCGTCCTTGTTCTTAATCAAATCCCGGTAGGTTGTTTCCTCCTTTTCCCACCCTCCGCTTTGCATGGATGCGGAAGCTGAGGCATCTTTCATGCCCTTGATGCCAGCGAGGTCGTTGGGGGAGACATCGACGATTCGCTGGTAGAGTGTTACAGCTTTGTCCGGCTTTCCAAACTGCATGTGGTGCTTGGCAAGTTCGTGAAGGATTTTGACATCCTTGGGGGAGCTTTCGAGAATAGTCTCGAGGGCAAATGCGGCCACCTCGGGTAAGTTTGCTGCCAGAGCGGCTTCTCTCAGGATTTGATTGAGCTGCGGATTATTTGGTTCCGACTCAAAACATTTCTCCAAGGCATCCATCGCCTCCAATGGGTCTTTTTTAATTTGCGATTGAATTTTTAATGCACTGAGTGAAGCGGTCGAGAAAATAGATTTTTTCCCGCCGGTCTTCGCCATGGCTGCTTTGCGAGCGAGTTGGCGACCGGCTAGGAATTCTGGGCAGCTCTTGAGAACCGTCTGGAGGAGTTGGATGGTGTAACCGTAATTTTTAAGCTGCATCGCACTCATGGCTTTTAGCCAATTCGCTCGATGGAATTCGGGGAGGTCTTTTTCGGTCTTTTCAGCCATAAGGGGAAATTAACCTAGTTCTTAATTTGAGCTTCTTCAAGCTTCGCTTGATTGCGATTTCAATCGAGACGAAGGGTGGGCGGGCAGCGTAATCTCTGTATCCCAATGGCCAATTTTCGTCTGCTCACTTTCCTGTTTGTTGTTTTCAGCGCAATGTCCGCACACGCCGACTGGCGCTCCGCTCTGCCTGGCTGGCGCTATGAATTTCCAAGAGATCACGGCTTGCATCCTGATTTTAAAACCGAGTGGTGGTATTTTACTGGCAATCTTCGCGCGCGCGGGGAGGAAGAATTTGGTTATCAGCTGACATTTTTTCGCCAAGGGGTCGCAGATCCCTCCCGATCGCTTCCTGGCTCGAGATTCATTCAGCGGGATGTGAAATTTGCCCACTTCGCAGTCTCTGATATCTCTCGAAAAGAGTTTCATCACTTTCAAAAACTATCACGCGGAGCTTTTGGAGAAGCGGGTTTTGAGGAGGGAGTGCGCACGGCTTGGATTGATGACTGGTCTTGCGAGCGCACGGGTTTGCATGCGTTTCATCTTTTGGCATTGCAAGGCGAAGTGGCGGTGGACTTGCATGTCAATTCTTCTCGAGCGCCCGTAATGCATGGTCGGGATGGCGTGAGCCAGAAATCGGCAGGTGAGGGGCGGGCATCGCACTACTACTCGCTCACGCGCATGTCAACGAATGGAACGATTCGCTTGCATGGCGTCGAATATCTCGTCGATGGGTGGACATGGTTCGATCATGAATGGGCTACAAATCAGCTCGCTGCCAACCAGAGTGGCTGGGACTGGTTCAGCCTCCATTTTGAGGAGGGTGGGGAACTCATGCTTTTTCAAATTCGAACGAACACAGGCGGCCGGGATGAATTTTCCTCCGGTACATTTGTGGATGCGGAGGGGAAAGATCACAAAATCGAAAACTCGGATTTTTCTCTTGAGGCAACCGAGTGGTGGACGAGCAAGGATAGCAAGGCGAAGTATCCAGTGGCTTGGAAACTCAAGATTCCGAAATTCAACTTGGACCTCATTGTGCGCGCCCGCTTTTCTGATCAGGAACTTTCGGCTGCGCCATTCTCGTATTGGGAGGGGGCTGTCTCTGTTCAAGGGACGCGCAAGGGGCGAGGTTACCTTGAAATGACAGGCTACTCAGGACGCATTGTCGGGATGCAGGCAAACTAAAAACGGCTAGTGTGGGATGGATTCACCTCTCACGAGGTCCTCGTAAGTCTGGCGTTCACGAACGAGGTTATAGTGGCCTCCATCAACGAGGACTTCGGGCAGAAGCGGTCGGGAATTGTAATTCGAAGACATAACAAATCCGTAAGCTCCCGAGCTAAGCACGGCAATGCGGTCATCGGACTTTAGAGGCGGGAGGGCGCGGTCTTGGGCAAAGAAATCACCGCTTTCGCAGACTGGGCCAACGACGTCCATTGGGTTTTTTTCCTCGGAGGATTGTCTAAGTGGAACGATTTCATGCCAGCCTTCGTAGAGCGCAGGGCGGATGAGGTCGTTCATGGCGGCGTCAATGATCGTAAAAGTTTTTGCCGGAGTTTGCTTCACATATTGGACGGTTGAAAGCAGGGCGCCAGCGTTGCCGACGAGGAAGCGGCCTGGTTCAAAAAGGATGCGCAATCCGAGTGGCTTTAGGATGGGAATAATCGCTGCGGCATAATCCTCTGGGGTGATATGCCGTGGTGGCGCGCCGTCTTGTTTCCACCAAGCAGGGCTTCCACTCTCCAGAGCCTCATCATAAACGATACCGATACCGCCCCCGAAATCAAAAAATTCCAAGTCATAGGTGGTTTTCAATTTCTCGACCAGCGAGGCCAGTTTTCCGGCTGCTTCAGCAAAGGGACCTGACTCAAGAATCTGGGAGCCGATGTGTGTCTGAACGCCGCGGATTTTGAGATGAGGCAAGTTTGCGGCGACCTCATAAACCTCGGCGGCGCGATCAAGGCCGATGCCAAACTTGTTTTTGCTTTTGCCGGTCGAAATGAATTTGTGGGTTTTGGCATCGACATCGGGATTCACCCGAATGGCGATCGGAGCTACTAGTCCAAGCTCGCCAGCGATTTCATTGATGCGAGCAAGCTCAGCCTCGCTCTCGACGTTGAAGGAATAAACTCCTTCACGCAGCGCGAAGGCGATCTCCTCGCGGGTTTTGCCGACTCCGGCAAATGTGCACCTGTCAGCGCGCCCTCCCGCTTTTAAAATTCGAAACAGCTCGCCTCCAGAGACGATATCGAACCCGGACCCCATCTTGGCAAGTACGCTCAAGACGGCGATGTTCGAATTCGCTTTGACGGCGAAGCAAACGAGGTGGTCGAGTGGAGACAAGGCTGCATCGAGGCGCTGATAGTTATCGCGGATCGTCGCCGACGAATAAACATAGGCCGGTGTGCCAAAACGATTGGCGATTTCATTAAGGTCCACACCCTCACAACGCAGGATGCCATTAACGTAGGAAAACGAATGCACTCCGCGAAAATGAGGATGTTTCTTCAGGCTGTCAATCGGCCTGCCGAAAAAATCAGGCGGTTCTTATGATCTCGCGGTTTTTAAAAAGGTAGGCTAGCCCGGAATAGACCGAGAGGATCACTGTAATGGGAACGAGAAGATGAGTTCCTGCGGACCAAGCTAGTGGGAACCAATCCGGATGCTGGATTTCAGAGAGCGAGAGAAGAAAAAGAAAATAGATGATCGTGATCATTTGCCACGCCGTCTTGTGTTTCCCCAAATTGTCAGCGGGAATGATTGTGCCTTTGCTAGCAGCGAGGGAACGAAGTCCTGTGATCAGAAATTCCCGACTGATGATGAGGATCACCGCCCAGGGTGGAATATCGTGAAATCCGATTAAGCAAATAAAAGCCGATGCTGTTAAGATTTTATCGGCGAGCGGATCCATGAGCTTGCCGAAGTCGGTAATGAGATTCCAGCGCCTGGCAATAATGCCATCGAGAAGATCGGTGAGCGCAGCCAATAAAAAAACGAGGAATGCCGCCGTGAAGCGGAATCTGAAATCGAGGGCGAAGCAGAGCACAAAAATGGCGGTGAGTGCGAGGCGCGCAATGGTGAGCCGATTGGGGAGATTCATCGAGAGGCGGCTTGAAGACCAGCGTGGGCACGGGCCACTGCGACATACTTTTCAGAACTGACCCGCAGAAAAGAGATCTCCTCCTGTGTAAGTTGGCGCACCACTTTAGCAGGCGAACCCATCACCAGAGAACGCGGAGGAATCTTGGTTCTCGATGTAATCAAAGAGCCGGCTCCGATAAGGCACTCGTCACCAATTTCTGCGGCGTCGAGGATGACTGCTTGCATGCCTATGAGGCACAAATCCCCAATCGTGCAGGCATGAACGATGGCGGCGTGCCCAATGGTGCAGCGTGCGCCAATTTGCACGCCAAGATCATCTGCCAAGTGGATGATGCAACCATCCTGCACATTGGTAGCTTCGCCAATTTGAATTGTTTCGATGTCGGCACGCAGGGTCGCGCCGTAGAAGACACTCGAGTCACGTCCCAAGCGCACGTCGCCAATGAGGCACGCATTGGAAGCTACAAATACTGCCTCTGAGACCTGAGGTTTGTTGTTTAAAAACTTTGCAAGGCGATCTTCGATATTCATTCCGGAGCCGTATTCTCCTACGAAATAGCGGCGATGGGTCAGAGGGCTTGCTTCAGTCGGCGGCTTGCCTCCGCGAGCAACTGGGCTTCAGCCTCAGCCCAGTCGGTGGAGGAATTGCCTGGCCAGCCCATGGTGTGGCGACGTTCGGAAATAAAATAGGCCCTCAAGCCGATCTCCTCGCGTGCGATAATAGGAGACTGTGCGTGAGGTGCATTCGGCTTCGGTTCACTGGTCGCTTTTGTCTTGGGTGACGTTTTTTTTACCGGGGTTTTTACCGGGGTTTTTACCGGGGTTTTTACCGGGGTTTTTACCGGGGTTTTTACTGGGGACTTGGTCTTCAGTATGGGTTTTGCAGCCGTTTTGGGTGTGGGCTTGGTTGCAGCTTTTGCGGATGTCTTGGTGGGCGCTTTGACCTCCTTTTTAGAGATTAGCGAGGTCTTCGGTGGCGGAGATTTTTTTGTTTGTTTTGCAGGCATGAATTTGATCTTTGAGTCTCCTTCAATCATTTGCAAAATAATTCTTCAAAATTTTTCGACAGGGTTTACTATCAACATGTGAGTGCTTTTTTTATTCGCTGGATGGTCACAACGGTGGCGGTTTTTGTCGCTGAGAAGATGCTGCCCGGCATCCATTGTGCAAGTCTTGGGGCCTTGCTTGGCGCATCGCTCCTTTTGGGAATCACCAATGCATTTGTGCGTCCCGTGCTTTTGCTTCTAAGTATTCCCTTTATAATCATTACAATGGGGGCATTTATTTTCGTCGTAAACGCCCTCCTTCTTCTTTTTGTATCGCAGATGATTCCTGCGTTTCAGGTAGACGGTTTCTGGAGTGCATTTTTTGGCGCGATCATCATTAGCTTGGTGAGCTGGATTTTGAGTTCATTTTTTCGAACCACTGATGGACGGATTCACACAATCACGCACCATCCATCGATAAAAAATGCTGACGCTCGGACGATTAAGTGAGGCTTTTTGACTCAGACCGTGTGGGGGTCAAGATTTGCGGTATTACCAATGAGGCGGATGCCTCGATGTGCATCGAAGAGGGAGCCGACGCACTAGGATTTAATTATTTTCCGGGATCGAAACGTTACATCGACTTTGAAGAATCCGTTGAGTGGATTTGCCGATTGGAAGGGCGGATAGACCGAGTCGCTGTGGTTGTGAATGCTGACGAGGCTTTGCTTGCAATGCTGCGGGAGTCGGGATGTTTCGATCTCATCCAATATCATGGTGAAGAAACTCCCTTGCATTGTGAAGCGAGTGGCTTTCGGCAGTGGATGCGAGCGGTCCGAGCAAAAGATCGTGAGACTCTAGAAGAGGCTCTCAAGTACAAAACTCCGCACCTTCTCCTGGATGCTTGGTCGCCTCTCGCATTTGGTGGAACGGGGGAGAAGGCGGACTGGGCAATGATTCGAAGCTTTTCGTCCATGCATCTCTCAAGGCAGTTTGTGTTGGCTGGTGGACTCAACCCTGAAAATGTGGCAGACGCCATCCGAGTTGTTGTGCCGGCAGCTGTGGACGTGGCTGGCGGCGTGGAATCCGGTCCCCGTAAAAAGGACCGCGATTTGGTCAGGCGTTTTATTCAAGAAGCGAGACGGGCTCATTATTCAGCCAGCTAGCCTAGAGGTGAAATGCCATCGCTAAATGGCCAAGGCAACCGCTACTAGCGGGATTTTAACGAGCTCACGCTGGTGAGGATGCCAGCAATCATCGAATAAGCAACGATGCCTACGAACAATGCCACAAGTAGGATAATTGCCGGCTGGACAAGTGTAGTGAGATGGGAAATGCGTGTAGTAAGATCGCGGTCGAACCTCTTCGCCGCACGTTCCAAGGCGATGGCGATATCACCCGTCTGTTCGCCGACTGCTAGGATATCCATGAGAACTGCTGGGAAAAAACCCACGCGTCTAAGTGCGGAGGCGAGGCTGGACCCTTCCCCGACCATAGCCGCCGTTTTTGTGAGTAAGGCCTTGAGATAAACATTCATCGTGGCAGAAGTCATGAGGTTGAGCCCTTGGAGGAGTGCTACACCGTTTGAGACGAGGGTCGAGAGGGTTTGCAGCATTTCCGCGTAGAACTTTGCGCGCAGGACTGGGCCAACCACAGGAAGATCGAGCATGGTACGGTGCCACCATTCCCGACCGGCGGGGGTGTGCACTGCTGCACGTGCAGAGATAATGAGAAAGCCAACAAACGCAAAAATTGCCCACCACCATTGGGCGCAGAATTCGCTGACGCCAATTAGGATGCGTGTTATGATTGGCAGCTTCTGACCGGTTTTTCCAAGGAGCACAGAGAGCTGTGGAACGAGGAATGTCAGAAAAACAAACATGAGCACAATGGCTGAGGTAAAAACGATGGCCGGGTAGAGGAGGGAGGAAACAACTCGTCGGCGGAGGTCGCTGATGAGTGTGAGATAGGCGCACTGCCGTTTGAGAATCTGTGGGAGGGCGCCGGAAACTTCGCCTGCCGCGACGAGATTGCAATAGAGCGGGTCAAAGGTTTTCCCGCAGTCATGGAGGGCCGCAGAGAAGCTGAAGCCGTCGCGCACGCGTTGGCGCAGGTGAGCGGCGATGGGTTGAACGCCGGACTTTTCCTGTCGCTGTTCGATCACTTTGAGAGCGCCCTCGAGCTTGAGTCCTGCCTCGAGGAGTTCAGCCAACTCTTCGGTGAAGTACAGCAATTGAGTTGTATTGAGGCGGGGAAGGGGATCGTTGCCCGAAGCTGCGGATGCTTTTTTGTTGGAAGATACAGCGCCATTGATATCGCTGACGCTTATGGGTTGGAGGCCCTTCGCGCGAAGGAGGCGGTAGGCATCGCTTCGAGAAATTGCGGGCATGGTCCCTGTTGAAACGGATCCAGAGGCGTCGCTGGCTTTGTAGGAGAAATCCGGCATTTCTATTCGTCGAGAACTTGGAGTTCGCTAGATGTAACGCGCAAGACTTCCTCTACGGAAGTGACCCCATGCGAGACGGTTTCCCAGCCCGCTTTGCGGAGTGGCACCATGCCTTCTCGTAGGGCAAGTTCGCGGAGTTCGTTTGCTGGGGCCCTGCGCTGGATGAGTTCTTGCATGCGTGGGCTCATCTGGCAGATTTCAAAAATCGCGGTGCGGCCGGAGAAACCGGTATTTCGGCAATGGAGGCAGCCGACGGGTCGTCGGATTTTGTCGGCCCACTCGATGGGATAGCCGAATCCTGTGAGGTCTTCGATTTTGTATTCGGCCGGCTCCGAGCAGTATTTGCAAAGGCGGCGAACGAGTCGCTGGGCAATGAAGGCCCTCACTGCTGAGCCCACGAGGAATGGCTCAACGCCCATATCTAGAAGACGTGTTATGCCACCTACGGCGTCGTTCGTGTGGAGCGTGCTGAAGACTAAGTGACCAGTTAGCGCGGCTCGGATCGCTATCTCGGTGGTTTCCAGATCACGCATTTCACCCACCATGATAATGTTGGGATCGCCACGAAGGATGCTTCGAAGGGCGGTTGCAAAGGTCAGGTCGATCTCAGGTTTGACGGCGATTTGAATGACGCCATTAAGCTTGTGTTCGACCGGGTCTTCAATGGTCACAATGCGGCGCTCCATCGAGTTGATGGCGCTGAGGAATGTGTAGAGCGAGGTGCTTTTTCCCGATCCCGTGGGACCTGTCACTAGCACGATTCCGTTCGGAATGGAAATGAGGGTGCGGATGCGCTTTTCGTTCTCGGGGTCAAGCCCGAGTCCGGAGAAGTCAAATTGTTGTTGCCCGAGCAGACGCAGGCTCACGCTTTCGCCATTCACGCTCGGGATCGTGGCCACACGGACATCGATCGGTTGACCGGCGATTTCGAGCGCGATACGGCCGTCTTGGGGACGCCGCCGCTCGGCAATGTCGAGTCCCGACATGATTTTAAGCCGGGAGATGAGAGAGTCTTGAAGCATCTTGATCCGCTGTGGGACCGGTACTTCCTGTAGGACGCCGTCGATGCGGTAGCGGATACGAAGGTCATGGCCGAGGGGCTCGAAATGGATATCTGTGGCGCTTTGTTGGAGTCCCTCGCGCAGGATTTGGTTCACAAATTTCATGACGGATGCTTCGGAGTCGTCTTCGTCGATGATATTGATTTCTTCCTTCGCGCCGCCGGGCAGATCGTCCTCACGCCCTTCCAGCAACTCTTCAAATGTGTCGGCGCCGACGCCGTAGGTTTTCTTGAGCGTTTCAACCAGTCGAGTGCGGGAGGTCATGACGAGTGCCACCGGGCCACGCCAGTGCTGTGTCACTGCCTGCCAAGTCGCATAATCGAAGGGGTCAAATGTGAGGAGGCTCAGTTCGCCGCCAGGGATAGCCGACTCGGGAAGGACGATTTGGCCGAGTGCCAAACGAGCGGGAAATTTTTCCCTCACATTTTCGATCGGGGCGACATCGGCTTCCTCGCGCCATGGGATGTCGAGTTCTTGAGCTAGGCTTTTAAGAAAAGGCAGTTCTTGAATGAGCTGAGAATCCAGCAGGGCTGCAATCGGGGAGCGCTGGGAAAACGCGGCGCGGTCGATGACATCGCGGCATTTTTCGCGATCTGTGGAACCCGCGAGTTCGGCGAGGCGCAGGAGGTCGTCAGTTGTATTGATCATTGCTCCATGGCCAGCGGAATTTTTTCTTTTTCTCGGGTGGGACCGGTGTGGGAGTCCAGACGGCTGGGGGGCTTTTTTGCTCGGCGATTGGCGCGGTCATTGCCTGCCCATCACGCCCCAGAGGTGAGCGGTCGCCCTCATAGGCGCTGGCTTTCATCATCTCGTGATTGGAATCCACTACGAAGGGCTGGATCATCACAATGAGCTCGTTCTTTTTCACTTTCGATGTAGTACGCCCGCCGAGGAGTGACCCGAGTACAGGGATTTCTGAGATGTATGGCATGCCTTCCACCCCACGCTCCTTGTCTTCGGAAATCAGGCCTCCGAGAACAATGGTGGCACCATTTGGCACTCGCACGCTGGTGGTGATTTCCTGTGTGGCAATGATAGGGACTTTGTTCCCGGAGATCGTGTCGGTGCCAATAACATTATCGTTTGTTTGAGCAATAATGAGGTTCACCTCGCGGTCGGAGTTGATGAGTGGAATGACTTCGAGTTTTAACACGACGTCTTGGTATTGAATGTTTGAGGTGATCGCACTGCCATTGCCGCCTATCCCTCCACCGGTGGCAGTGGTGAGCGACTGCGTTGGGACGGGAACCTTCTGACCCGAGAGGATCGTGGCCTTGCGGTTGTTAGTTGTGTAGATGACCGGTCTGGAGAGCGTTCTGAAGCGGTCTGTATTTTCAAGAAAGCGCGCGAAGACATCAACCGAATCCGCAATCGTTCCATAGATAGTGAGGCCGGCGAGGGATGAGAGACCATTGGTCGCAAGTGAAGCCGGATTCACGATCGATGCGGCGTTGGGAAAAACACTACTTGGCAGGAGGGTGGGGCTGAGTGACGTCGCGGCCGCTCCACTTGCATCGCTATTGCCAAGCAGATTGTTGATGGGTTGGAATCCCTTGTTTCGGATGAGATAGCTCACACCGTAATCCACTCCTTTGCTGAGGCGAAGTTGGCCGATGACGACGGCGAGATAAACCTGTTTCGGTCTCTGATCCAGGATATCGAGAATTTGTTTTGCGCGCTGCTTGCTCTCGGGCGGACCAAAAACAATGATACTATTTGAGTTGTTGTCGGCAATGAGCCGGATTTCGCCGATTGTAGCGGATTGCGGTGCTCCTTGTTGGGTTTCATCATTCAATCGGTCGGATCGATTCAGACCGCCGCTGCCGCTGCCGCCGAGACCTCCGTTGGAATTATTATTATTGTTTTGATTCAGTTGATTGTTGTTGGAGGAATTCTGAGATTGTTGTCCAGTGCCACCCTGTTTTTCGGAATCCGGATCGCTGAGCATGTCGGTAAGCACGGGGAAGACGTCGTTGACAGGGACATAATTTAGGATGCGCGTGAACGGCAGCTCAAAATTCCCTGCCGAATCGAGTTGGGAGATCACATCGCGCACATAGCGGTAGTTTTCGACTCGCGTTA
This sequence comes from Verrucomicrobiota bacterium, assembly GCA_009886045.1. Taxonomy (GTDB): domain Bacteria; phylum Verrucomicrobiota; class Verrucomicrobiia; order Chthoniobacterales; family Terrimicrobiaceae; genus UBA967. The sequence goes on along the minus strand of VFJO01000042.1, from coordinate 16,181 downwards.
CGACGAGGATGCGGTTGGTGCGCTTATCGGCGAGGAACTTTGCTTTACCAGCGATCAGGCGGTTTTCATAGCGCGCGCCCGAGGCTGCTCCAGCGGCCTGTGGGTTTTCGGGTGTCTGAGGGTTGGCCTGCGTTTGGGGTTGAGTACTGGTACCCTTCGATTTTGCGGCGTCGTCCTTGTCGAACATCTCATCAAGCATTTCGACGACGCGCTCTGCATTGGCGCGTTGAAGCTGCACAAACTCGGTCACGACGCGGGCTGGTTCCACGTCTATCAGCTCGAGAATACCGAGGGCCTTGCGAATGACTGGGGTTTTGTCTGTGATGATGATGGCGTTGGTATTTGCCACTGGGACAACCGACCCATAGGCGTTGATTTGAACGACGCCCTGAACGACGGCAATCGCCTCTTCTGGAGAAATAAATGCGAGCGGTTTGTAAAAGCTCAATACCTTGTCGCCATCTCTCGGGAGCGATTCGATCTCGCTCAGAAGCGGAAGGCCTTCAGTACGTGGAGCACGGCTTGGGCCAAGGATTTTGATCGTCTGAGCATCCACCGGAACGATGCTGTAATTATTCATAAGCAGGGAACTCTCAATAATCCCAATCGCATCCTCGCGGCTGACTGGCTTGGCGACCATGATCGAGAGTTCTTGGCCAGCGAGGTTGGAATCACGAATGATCCGCTTGCCAGTGAGTGTTTCGTAGAATGAAATGACATCGAGCACGGAGTTGCGCGGAAATGTAATGCTCACCGAGTCCTGAGAGCGCTGCTCGGATGGGGGAGCTAGGGTCGGGGTCACGGGTGCTCCAGGTGGTAAAACCTGGGGAGTTTGCGCAACCAATGGCATGGCGCAAAGAAGCAGGGCATGTATGACAGTAAAGATCGTTTTTTTCATTGATTTGGGACTGGCTGGGAAGCTGGTGGCTGACCGGAGATCACACGACGGCGGATGACTCGACGTGGAGGCTCCGACCCTGTAGGTGCTGAGGGTTGAACGGCTGTTCCGCCCGGTGGTTGTGGTATAGCGCCTGGTTGCTGAGGCATCTGAGGATTCATAGGCGCCTGTGTTGGAGGATGTGCTTCTGTTGGCATCTCGGCGTAGCGAATGAGAGCGTCTTGGCCTTCAATTCGGACTCTCGCACTCGCGCTTTTGATATCGGCACTGGGTTGGTAGTCGAGAAGTTGATTGTTTGCAGAATCTGGTTTCTTGCCCAGCATGTGACGCGCTTGGGTGTTTTTGTCCAATATGAACACCACGGGTTCGTTATCTATCGTTGCGGCACCAGTTAGGAAAAAACGATCAGCTGATGGAGCGGATTCTTCGGCAGTGGGAAGGGAAAACGGCGAACGATTGAGCAGAACTTGAAAATTTTCCATTGATCGTTGGTCAGTCCAAGGCACGTTTTCGGCTTGCAGGAGCTGTGTGATTAAGGCCGAAAAAAAAAGGGCAGCTATAGATATCTTCATTCGGAGACAGTTTCTTTGGTGGCCGACTCTGAGGTTCGGAAGTACTGGCGAATTTCCATTTCTACAATCACGTTGGGTGGTTCATTATCGCTTCGGATGATCATTTTTTCAACCGAGCGCCAAGCTGTGGGATTTTGAAGTTCGAATAAAAACGTGGCCACACCCGAGAATGGGCCTGTAATTTTTGATTGCAAGAGAGCCACACGTGACCCATCGGCTTCTTCTCCCGGAAGCAAAGTCTCTTCTGCGATCTTGAGTCCCGATTTCTCAGCCAGGGTTCTCACCGTGTTAAGGAGGTCGGTATTGGCCGCATCGGTTTTCTTGAAGGGTGACGGGTGCTCCTGCATCCAGTCGCGAGCCGGTTGCAGTACCTCTGCTGCAGTGATCCAAGAGCGGGATGTCGAAATGGCTGAAGCTGCTGCGGATATTTTACCCGCAGTTGATGAGCGATGTGAAAGCCAAGCGCGAACGAGAAAGAGATTCACCGCGAGGAAGATCGCTGCGCCGAAGATCAACAGCAACTGGGATTCATTCTTCGCTAGTTTTCGCATCGGGGCGTACTCCTTCCATTTCAAATTTTACTTTATTGCGGCCTGCCAATTGAGGCTGGCGTGAAGTCCAATCATAATCTTGCAGCAGTGAAGATTTTTTTACTCGCTCAAAAAATTCATAGGCTTGGGAGACATCGGTCGCCTCCCCAACGATTGAGAGTCTGCCACTGTTGTAGCCGTATTGAGTCAAGCGCACCTGCTCGCCGGGGATCTCACTAGCGACGGCCGCGAGTTGATCGATCGCAAAAGTTTGGGGATCGATGGAGGATCGGAATTGTTTCCACTCGGTGACGAGTTTTTGTGCGCTGGTCGCTTCGACTTGGATGGAATTCAACTCTGAGCCGAGGCGGTGTAATTGGAATCTCTGCCAAGCCAGATCGGCGGCGATAAACAATAGAAGCACCGCGTACACAGCAAGGCCCATCGTTGCAATCGAAGCTAAACGTTTTAGTCGCTTCCGAGATTCCACGGCTGTACGAGCTGTGGGAGGAGCCGGATCGCTCAATAGGTCCGGCAGAATCGGAGCAGGACGAGTTTGATCGACTTCAAAATCCAATCTGAGTGCTTGCCCGACCAAGGAGGCATCGGCCGGTAAAAAATCGCCGAAAAATCGCAGTCTTGCTGGCATTCGAGTTATGACAGACTCAGCGCGAAGCCGCATTGCAGTCCGCGCGATGGTTCCGGCAAAGCTCGCGCGGGGTTGCGATTCGCCGGTGGATGCAAAAAACACACATTTATCATCGCGGTAGAACGCAAAGCAGAGACCGCCTTGTTCTTTCCAAACGGCTACGTCGGCCCCTGAGAGAGACAAGAGGCGAGCTGGAACTTCAAATTTCTTGGCCTTTTTGAGATAAGTGTGAGGCGTATCGTCGTCAACAACTGCCATCGCAAGTACCAAGGAGCGTCCCTCATGTTCGAGAATGGGGATCGTATAAACTTGGGCTTCCTTACGCAAAAGATGTCTGCTGGTGAGTTCGAGTTCTGCGAGTTCGGTTGCATCGCCCTGAGATGCAATCCAAAATGGCATTGCCAAAATGCTACGAGTCGGGACGGCTAGAAGCAGATGGGTGCAGGAATCCAGCGACTTTTCAGAAAACTCCGAATCCTGAGAGGGTGAACCCTTTGACGGGAATCTCCACAGCTCCCATCCATCAATAGCGGGCCGGAGAACGGCGTCGGGAGTTTGCTCTTTCATCGTTCCTCCCAGCTCATGAGTTGAGCAGATGCCCCAGACTGTGCGATGACTGCGATGGTATGGGACACGCCTGCACACCAGCCTGTACTTTCAATGCGGCGCACATCTCCCGACACATCAAAAAATTCCAGAAGCGCTGTACGCTGGTTTCCCACAGCTCCAAGGAGGTCAGCAACGGCCTCGACGGATGCGAGCTTTTGATCGTCACCTGTGTTATCGATGCCATCAAGGCCCGCTCGCAATTCGATGAGCGACTGGCATTGAGTGGGAGTGAGTTCGGCAAGAGCTGTAAGAACTGGTTCCTTCGCATATTGGATGCTTATTTTTCCAGTGTACCAGATGGTGAAGTCTGTCTGCCAGCCCTGCTTTGCTGCCAGAAGGGGAGCGAGATTCATCACGGACTCCATCTCGCGAATATGCTTCAGGGGGCGATTTGCCGGGTAGCCCAAGCGCCCCTCCCTCTCATACTCACCGCGTTCGGCTCCTTTGAGTGAGACAAAGTCATCTCCGTCGATCCAATCCTGCAGCGCATCGATCGCTGCTTCGCTATTTGAAAGACTGGCCCCCCAAGAAGCGAAGAGGCGGTTGAAAATAGGGCGATTTCCGGCCTGAATCCAGAAGTTGGGATTGATCTTTGCCGCTTCGTTGGTGAGTAAAACCTGATACCCCTCAGTGTCCTTGTTTCCATTTCGGAGCAAGGGGCTCCCTGATTTTACCGAAGGATTCAGCCCTAAGGCAATTCCGCTAAGCGCCATCTGACGGGCCACAAATTTTTTTTCTGCGAGCGACTCGTTTTCGATCCATCCACGCACGACACCTCCAGCCAAGATGACAAGGCCCGCCAGAAACGCGATGCACCAAAGCACCAGTGGCAAAGCGATAGCTCGAATGGCTCGGATGCGATTCATGGCAATTTGGGAGCGTTGTTGGCTCCTGAGGTCGGCGTTGGCATGGGTTGTGGCGGTGCAAGCGGGGGAATCCAGAATTGGACGTCAATCAGGCTTGCGGCCATGGGATTGTATGTAAACTGCAAACGCACGAGTTGCGGTCTTCCTGCTCCCTCTGGCCATTCCTCCACCCACTCGTTGCCATTAAAAAAAAACCATGTCACGCGGGTTACTTCGGGGAGGAGGGAAATCCAATCTCCTTTGGTGTTGAGGCGCTCCATTTCGTCAGTTCCGAGCCCAGCCTGCACTCTCAGAATGGAAAATGCGCGTGATCCATCGGCCCTTGGGCGGGCAGCAAGGATGAGTGAGCCCCCGCCGAGACTTGGCACGCCGAAGGTCCCCGATGTTTCCGCAAAAATCAATTCTGGCACGGGCGCCCCAGCGGAGGATTTGGAAATGCGGAGTGAGAGGTTTGCGTCAGCGGGAAGGTTGAGAAAAGCTTCTCGAGTTATTCGGAGAAAAGCCTCAAGCCTCCGTGCGGAGGACTGCTCCGAGATCACGGATTTTGAGGTTTCGAGGGCGGCCAAGGAAATCGAATAAACAGCACCGCTCAGAAGGCCCAATATCATAAGAGCCATGATCACTTCGAAAAGAGTGAACCCCGCACTCGGATCGCTTTTGGCTAGGGAGGGTGGGTTTTTCATGGCCTGTACACCAGAATTTCAGCGTTTTCCTTCACTCCACCGCGTATCGGTTCAGCCGTGACTTTGAGACGCCACATCCCAGGCAAGATCGTGTTGTTCGTATCTCGAATTTCCGCCTGTTCGAATGTTTCCAATACCGAGATGCCGTTGTTGGTGCGTCCATCGATTTCGCGCCGGCCGTCCAGTGGAGGATTCGCCATAGCGGTGGCCAAGCGGGACTCGATAATCGTGCGGGCCAGCATTCGTTCTCTGGCATTCAACGCCGCATCCACGGCTGCTTGGAGGGCTAGTGCCAGACCCGTCACGGCCATTGCAAAAACGCCGAGAGCGATCATAACTTCGAAGAGAGTGAATGCCTTCTTAGTTTTCATCGGCGACAAGCAATGCGGTGAGGGGATCAAATTTTAAATCGATGGATTCCTGTTTGCTAACAAGCCTTAATTCCAGCGGGTCGCATATGCCTGCTCCATTGAAGTTCCAGTATTCATCACGTTGTGGCTTGCGGTAGCGGGTCTCCGTAAATCGGCGCACCTGCAATTTCCAACCTTTTGGCAAACTGGCGGAGGGAAGACCTGAGTCTGCTGTAAGACCAGATTCCAAAATCCGCAAGCGACGAGCCTCTCCGGTCTCCACGGCTTTTTTGTGAGCTGCTTGAACGCTTTTTTCGATATTCTGGGAAATTTCCTCCGCAGCGGAGGGTTGCCAAGAAGTCATGATAAGGGGAACCGTCGTTCCCAAAAGAATGGCGACGATTCCCAACGCCAAAAGAATCTCAAAAAGGGTGTATCCGCTCTCTCCACGAAAGCAGGATATAAACCGGCTACTTGTCTTTCCCCGCGTCGTCATCGCTCTCCTTACCATCAGGTCCGAGCGAGTAGATTTCAAAACCTGTTCCTCCCTTGCCGGGGTTGCGATAGGCATACTCGTTGCCCCAAGGATCCATAGGGACGGTCTTCATGAGCTGTTTCCAGCGTCGAGGACGAGGCTCTGTGCTAGGCTGACTGACAAGCGCTTTGAGCCCCTGCTCCGTGGTAGGCATCCGGTAATTTAACATCTCGTATGTGCGGAGCTGCATCGAAATCGCCTCGACGTCACTATCCACCCGTTGTTCTTTAGCCACATCAATGTTTCCAACCAGCATGTAAATGGCAGAGCCCACTAGCACGGCAATGATGCCGAGCACCAGCATGATCTCAAAAAGCGTGTATCCGGACTGTGAAAAGCGAGTTTTCCGAAGTGTATGAGGTCTCATAGGTCTTTATCTAACGGCAAAAATGACACAGGATCCTGAGAGTTTCGCATATTGATTTGAATATCTCTGAGATGGGCGCGCCATTCACTGTTCTAAGGTTATAGCGTTGATGCATCAGATCAAGTCGGTTTTAGCCAACTGCAAACGCTCGAAGAGGTGCGTTAGAGTTGATGTCTGCGACGTTTGACTTTGATGAGGGCGAGGGAGCGGATAAGCGAGGCATTTGTGGCGGCGTACTCCTCATTGCTGAGTTTCTCACCTGTCATGGCCTGCTCTGCACGGCGCACCGCTTCTTCGGCAGCGGATTCATCAATGTCACTTTCCTTCACCGCCATGTCCGTAAGAACCGCGACCTTGTCGGAGGTGATCTCGACAAAACCCTCACCAACTGCCAAGCGAATCTCTTCGCCTTTTCTGAAAACGCGAAGTTCGCCCGGAGTTAATTGGGTCATGAGCGGAGCGTGCATCGGCAGCACACCGAGTTCTCCTTCGATACCGGGAATCACTACGGAATCCACGTCGTCCGAGTACGTCTTGGCCTCAGGTGTGACGATTTCGAGCCTTAGCATGGGCTTAGGATTCCTTCACCGAGTCGATGCCACCCTTCATATAGAAGTTGGACTCCGAGACATCATCGTGTTTGCCTTCCAGAATTTCCTTGAAGCCGCGAATTGTTTCCGCTGTGGAAACGTACTGGCCTTTTGTGCCAGTAAAAATCTCGGCGACGTGGAAGGGTTGAGAAAGGAAACGTTGGATTTTACGAGCGCGATAAACGGTAAGTTTGTCATCGGGCGAGAGCTCGTCCATGCCCAGAATGGAGATGATATCTTGCAAGTCCCTATAGCGTTGCAAGACACGTTGAACGCCACGAGCGACGTTGTAATGTTCTTCTCCAACGATATCTGGGGAAAGAGCCTTTGAAGTCGAGGCGAGGGGATCAACCGCAGGATAAATTCCTAGCTCAGCGATGGAGCGTTCAAGCACGATCGTGGAATCCAAATGCGCGAACGTATTTGCAGGAGCTGGATCGGTAAGATCGTCGGCCGGCACGTACACAGCTTGGAAGGAAGTGATCGATCCTTTGGTTGTTGAGGTGATGCGTTCTTGTAGGTCGCCCATTTCCGCAGCAAGTGTGGGCTGGTAACCTACGGCGCTTGGTGTTCGACCCAAGAGAGCGGAAACTTCGGCTCCTGCCTGTGAGAAACGGAAGATGTTGTCAATGAAAAGCAACACGTCTTGGTTCTTCTCATCGCGGAAGTACTCGGCCATTGCGAGGGCGGAGAGCGCCACACGAAGGCGGGCGCCGGGAGGTTCGTTCATTTGGCCGTAAACAAGCGCCACCTTAGATTTCGAGAGGTCGTCTTGGTTGATCACGCCAGACTCGCTCATCTCGGCGTAAAGGTCGTTGCCTTCACGCGTGCGTTCGCCCACGCCGGCAAAAACGGAATAGCCGCCGTGTCCCTTGGCGATGTTATTAATGAGCTCCATGATGACGACGGTCTTTCCGACGCCGGCACCACCGAAGGCTCCTACCTTACCGCCCTTGGTGAAGGGACAGATCAGGTCAATAACCTTGATACCTGTCTCGAGAATCTGGGCTTTGGTATCCTGCTCCAGAAGGGGCGGTGCTTTGCGGTGGATCGGGTATCGCTTCTCGTGCGGTACAGGACCACGACCATCTGTCGGTTGACCCGTGACATTAAAGATACGGCCGAGCACGCCCTCGCCGACCGGGACGGAAATCGGGGTGCCGAGCGCATTCACTTCCATGCCGCGTGCGAGGCCTTCTGTGGAGCTCATGGCGATCGAGCGAACCCAATGCTCGCCGAGGTGCTGTTGCACTTCGAGGGTGAGATTTTGTTTCTCGCCCCCGGCTTCAAAGTCGATTTCAAGCGCGTCGTAGATTTTGGGCAGAGCGCCGTCTGCCGGGTTGAACTCGACATCGACAACGGGGCCGATGACTTGGACGATTCTTCCTTTGTGATTCATGTGTGGTTGTTGAGCGTAAAAAAGGTGTTCTATGTAGCGTCCGATGATTCCGAACGCAACAGCATTCTTGGAACTTAAAAAAGAAGTGTCGTTGGTGACTCGAGGCTTTTTCGGATGGTAGCGAGGAACTCCGCTCCGGCTGCGCCGTCCACCACGCGGTGATCGCCGCTCAGTGAGATCGTCATCCTTTGCCCTACGACGATCTGGTCATGAGCGTTGACAACGGGTTTTTTCACAATCGCGCCGACTGCCAAAATGGCGGCCTGTGGGGGATTGATGATCGCATAAAAGCTCTCAACTCCATAGGCGCCCAGATTCGAAATCGTAAGCGTTCCACCTTGATATTCCTCTAGTTTAATTTTTTTCGAGCGGGCACGCACGGCGAGGTCTTTGACTGCGGCACTGATCTCACGGAGCGAAAGTTTCTGAGCGTCGCGAATGACTGGTGTGATCAAGCCGCCCTCAACGGCTATCGCAACAGAGAGATTCACGCTGCCATATTCAACGATCGAGTCGCCCGCAAATGCGGCATTGACCCTCGGATGTTGTTTGGCCGCGCGGGCGGCTGCCAGGAGGATGAAATCGTTGACGGTCACTTTTGGTGCCGCATCAGCTTCGGCTGCCGCATTCAGTTCCTTGCGGAGCTTAGCAAGCGGAGAGGCATCAATCTCCATCGAGAGATAGAAATGGGGAATCTGGGTTTTGCTTGCCAGGAGACGCTCGGCGATCGTGCGGCGCATTCCAGAGAGCGGAGTCTTGGTGTCGTTGTCCGAGAATGGCACTTCGATTCGAGGCGCTGCTGCGGATAAAGCGCGTTGTGGTGTGCTGGCTGTGGCAGGCACGTCAACGGCAACAATGCGGCCGCCGGGACCAGTGCCTTGTACAGCAGAAAGATCCACTCCACGCTCCAGCGCGATTTTTTTAGCTAGGGGAGAGGCTTTGACCCGGGATCCGTGAGATGAAGCGGCTGGCTTGATCTTTGGATCTGTCGGCGATATGGCTGCGGTCGTTGCAGACGCGGCGGTCGTTGCAGACGCGACGGTCGTTGCAGACGCGACGGATTTGGTGAGGCTCTTTTTTCCGCCCTCCATATTTGCAATAGGCTCCCCGACTTTCACAACTCCACCTTCGGGAATCAGGATCTCCGTGATCAGCCCATCGTCAAAAGCCTCCATCTCCATCGTTGCCTTGTCGGTTTCCACATCGGCTATCACATCGCCGACAGAGACTTTGTCTCCGGCTTTTTTGTGCCATTTAATAAGTGTGCCCTCGAGCATTGTGTCGCTCAGTTTGGGCATGGTGATTTGAGTCATAATCTGAGTAAATGTGTTAACGGATTTGCAGAACCTTTTCTATGATTCGGCTCACCGTTGGAAGTTGAAGATTTTCTAACGCCGGCGAGTAAATTGCCGGGGCGTCGAGTGCGCAAACGCGCTGAACTGGAGCATCCAGGTCGTCAAAGGCCTTTTCTTGGATCGTCGCGGCGATCTGAGCGGAGACTCCGCAAAAAGGCTTATTCTCGTCCACGAGGACCGCTCGGTGGGTTTTCCGAACAGAGTTTAAAATGGCCTCCTCATCAAGTGGTCGGATGGAGCGCAAATCAAGCACCTCGGCATGGATGTCATGCTCAGCAGCCAAGATTTCAGCGGCTTTCAGAGCGGTGATCACTGCTCGGCCATGGGCGATGAGCGAGACATCGGTTCCTTTGCGCTTGATGTCGGCGACGCCGAGGGGGATCAGGTATTCTTCCTCGGGGACCTCCCATGACTCGCCATACAGCAGGGTGTTTTCCATCACACACACTGGGTCGTTATCCCGAATCGCAGATTTCATCAGCCCTTTTGCATCATACGCGGTCGCGGGGCACACGACTTTGAGACCGGGCGTGTTTGCGATAAAATTTTCCGGAGTGTGCGAGTGGGTAGCGCCAACACTGGTTCCCCCATTTGCTGGGCCACGAATGACGATCGGGCAGTTAATAAGACCGCCGCTCATGTAGCGGACCTGCCCTGCGTTGTCGATGATTTGATCCCAAGCGACGTAGGCAAAACTCCAGAACATGAGTTCCATGACAGGACGAATCCCAAGCATGGATGCTCCGATTCCCATGCCGATGAAGCCAGCTTCGCTGATAGGGGCGTCAACTACCCTCTTGTCGCCGAAGCGTTGCCAGAGGCCTTCGGTGACTTTGTAGGCGCCATTGTATTGGGCCACTTCCTCCCCGATGATAACGACATTTTCGTCGCGGGAAATTTCCTCAGCGAGGGCGTCATTGAGAGCTTTGCGGTACGTGATCAGTGGCATGGTGCAGTGTGTTTAAAAAATTTTGGTTCAGTCAGGAAATAAGGCGCGCCCTACGTGGGCGGCGGGCGTGTTCTAGTCACCGAAAAAATGTTTACCAGTCGAGCCTGCATCGGTTTTGTTGTCCACTTCCCAGTAAACGTCCTCGAAAATCGTCTCGGGTGCGGGCGTATCGCTATCAATCGCGAACTGAGCTGCGGTGTCGGCTTCTTCTTTGGCCGCTTCATCGATGGCATCGGCTTCGGCTTCTGTGAAGACACACTCATCGATGAGGCGTTTTTTCCAGAGCCTAATAGGGTCGTGGTGATTTTTGTGGCGCTCGATTTCCTCAGGGGAACGGTATTTTTTCGTATTCGCATCGGCAACGGAGTGGCCGTAGTAGCGGTAGGTATCGACTTCCAGCACGGTGGGGAGGGATTGATCGTGTGCGCGGCGCATGGCGCTGGCCGTCTTGGCGCGGACTTCGTAGAGGTCCTCGCCATTGGCGATATCCCATACTATTCCGTATCCATCAGCGCGCTCGGCTAGACAATTTCTCATTGCGGAAGAGCGTTCCAGCGTCGTGCCCATCGAATATTTATTGTTTTCGATGATATAAACGACCGGCAATTTCCAGAGTGCAGCGAGGTTGAGGGATTCGTGATAAGCGCCTTGGTTCACAGCACCGTCACCCATAAAGCAGAGAGCGCATCCTTTGAGGCCCTTGTACTTAAGGCCGTATGCGAGCCCAAGTCCGAGCGGGGTTTGACCGCCGACGATTCCGTGGCCACCCCAGTAATTTTTATCTGGAGCGAAAAAGTGCATGGAACCTCCCTTGCCTCGGGAGCAGCCTGTGGCCTTACCGAAGAGCTCAGCCATGCATTCGTTCATTCCCATTCCTACGGCGAGAGCGTGGCCATGGTCCCGGTAGGCTGTGATCACGTGGTCGTTTTTACCAAGAAGTGAGACCGTGCCAACTGCCACTGCCTCTTGGCCAATATATAGGTGGAGGAATCCGCCCATCATGCCTTGATTGTAATATTTGAGTGATGTTTGCTCGAAGCGCCGGATGCGGATCATTTCCCTAAAAAATCCAATTTTTTGCTTCGGCTTCAGCGAGGCGTTGATCTCCGCGCGGGCGTAGTCGGCTGGATCTACGGCTATTTCGTCATCGGTGACACTTGGCATAGGGCTTGGGAGTTTGGGCATGGGTTCAAGGCTGCACTGGGCATCCAATGCATATTTCTGAGTTTTTCCATTACCAGACCGCTTGGCAATGCAGAAATATCAAGCGGCATGTTCTTTTTTGATTTCACCTTAAAACGATAGGTGCTGAGTTTTGTAGCATGCCAAAACTCCTTTTCATTCAGCATGGGGATGTCGATAAGCCCGGTCTCCTTGCCGATGGGCTTTGCGATATGGGTGTCGAGTTGGAATTGCTTCATCCCTATTCTGGAGATCCTGTGCCGTCTCATCTCAGTGGATTTGATGGGCTCGCGCTGGGTGGTGGGGGCCAGAGCGCTTATGATGTGGACTCGCATCCTTACCTTGATGCCGAGTGTGGATTGATCCGGTCTGCGGTGCACCTGCAGGTGCCTTTGCTTGGTCTTTGCCTCGGTGCTCAACTGATTGCCCGTGCTCTTGGCGCTGAAGTGAGAGCCGCAGAGCAAAAGGAGATTGGGTTCTATCCGGTGACTTTGAGCCATGATGCGCTGGAAGACCCGCTGGTCGGCTTGCTTCCCAAAAAATTTGCCGTCACCCACTGGCATGGCGATGTTTTTGAGATTCCGCTCGGCGCTGTGCACATGGCTTCAAGCAAGCTTACTCCAAATCAGAGCTTTCGATATGGGAAAAACTGCTATGGGTTCCAGTTCCATCTTGAAATGACTGGCTCCCTTTTTGAGGAGCTTGTTTGGGATTCTGAGGAATATCTGGTTGGTTCAGGATACGAGCCCACGGCTCTCATTCGTGAATCCAAAGAGGTTTTGCCTGGGCTGGAACCATACGCCCGTGGTTTTTTCCAAAGGTGGGTAGCACTTTTATAAAAGAGATTTTTCCAAGGCCTGCGATGCGGCAGATTGCAGGTCACCCCATCTTTTGCAGACTGGGTCAGCGGCGTGGAGGATATGTCGAAGGAGGCTTCTCCATTCCAAATTAGCCCGCTCGAGATCACCCCGGCGAATGGCGTCTGATTCTTTTTCAATCCCCCTCATCCCGCCGCTTCGATAGGCAAGGAGGGCTTCACAAGTGCCCTCTCCGAAGCCTGGACAAAGACCTCCTGCAAGGTAACCCTCGTGATCGACATGTCCGTAAATCTCGCGGGCTGCTGCAGAAAACCGGAGGCTGGGTCCATCGGCAAAATCAATAAAACGGGCGCCGCCCCTGAGGTTCGCCAAGTGACACACGAGATCCTCCACCGGATAAGAGGGGTCCTCAAGGGCCGCTGCAATCATGAGTCCTTCTCCGCCTTGAAAGCGGCTGAAGAGTCGGCCTCTTGGAGTTGGAGTGGCGCTGCCATCGACAAGCCCCAACTTGCGCCAGGCGTATGCCGTCGAGCCAGGGGCTGGATTGAAGGCGTTGGACTCTCCGAGTTCGGGCAGGGAAGTCACTCTCCGTCTGGGGGCATCAATAAGCGCGGAGCCATCGGGTGTGATCAATACTTTGATGGGAACACGCTCGAGTGAGATTCGAGTCATGAGGTTTGGACCGTGCTGGGCTGTTGAATGAAAAATGCCGGGAGACCAGTTGGGTTCTAGCAGCGGGATCACATCGCGAATCAGGTCGGCCTCTGAAAATGTTTCGACCTTGGAAAGACCAAGGAGCTTCTGAACCCATGGCAGTGGCTCAAATAAATTTTCCCTCTGGCGAGCTATGGAAACCTCCTTGGCATAGAAAAAACCTTGCGAGTGCCTGATTTTACAGGCTCTGCCCTGAGGGAGGAAGTCCATGCATTGGGGAGCCCTCAAGGCAGGAATCCAGCGCTCTCTGTGCAAGATGTGGCAATCGCCAAGAGGTCGAATTTCTTCGGCGCTGCCTTTCAGCGGTTCCCAACGCTCATTCAGTCCGAAAAATTCCACCCTCGTTGGGCCATGTCGTTCTTTCGATGTTTGCAATTCCAGTGCCGTTGCGAGATCTGGGGCGATTTTTTGACGGCTGAAAAGTTTTTCACAGACTTGGGAAGCATGGTTAAGCGGATTCTCCCCGCGTTTCGCTGCTGTTTCCATGACGCGCAGCAAGGTTGGCCAATCGATTTGGGTGACGCGTCGGAGTTGACGCGGTGCCGCGCTGAGAAGACCAGGAAGATTTGGAGCGGTGAGTACAAATCCCTGCTCATCGAGGCTCCTCCTCCCGGCGCGCCCGAACATTTGCAGCAACTCGTCCGGGCGAAGTTCTCGTTGGAAACGCGCGTCTCCGTAGGATGTCGATGTCACCACCACGGAGCGGACCGAGAAATTGATGCCCGCAGCAAGACCGGTTGTTGCAACGATGACATCGAGTTTCCCGGCCTTGCCAAGTGGCTCGATCCACTCGGCGCGTGCCGAGTAAGGGAGTCCGCTGTGGTGGAAGGCGACCCGGTGCTGAAGCATGCGAGCCAAGTCGCGACCTAGAAGATTCTGATCCTCTAAGGAAATCCGGATGGGATTATCCGCTGGAAGCGCTGCCGCAATTTGGGTGGCCATTTTTTCTGCGTCACGGCGGCGGGGAGCGAAGAGCAAAAGCGGAGTCAGGCCAGCCAGAACGGCTCCGTAGGCGATGCGTGGCCAGAGCCCATGGATCGAGTCCGGAACACGGGGAAGATTCTCAATTCCGAATTCATCGAGAGGCACAGGACGCATTGCGACTTGGATCAACTTCACATGACGTCCGAGTCTTTTGAGCCACTCGACAATCTCAGATGCGTTTCGGACACTTCCACTCAAAAGAAGAAGTCGGGTGGAAACCGGTGGCAGAGCAATCGCCATTTCATAATTCAAACCGCGCTGAGTATCAGCGAGCATTTGGTATTCATCCAAAATCAGAAATCCGGGCGAATTCCCGCTCAGGATGCGCTCCCTCTGGGTTTCGAGTGTGGCTACGAGTACAGGAGCGTGAAGATTCTCGGCCACATCGCCCGTTGCGATTCCGACATTCCATCCAAGGGCTTTCCATTCCCTCCATTTGTCATTGGCCAGTGCGCGAGTCGGAACCGTATAGACCGCCTGCCCGAGGCGAGTTGCCTCTGGGGTGGCTAGAAAAAGTTCGAAGACGCGTGTTTTTCCGGCTCCAGTCGGAGCATCAATGACAACATCCTCTCCCTGCTTGAGGTAGCGCACGGCCTCCTGCTGCCAGAGGTCGGGCAAATTCAAGGTGACGAATGGGAGTTGTGGAGATGTTTTTTTCAATTTCAGCGCGCATCGGGCTGAGGAGGGTTGGTGAGTTTGAACCCGTCCGGAGACTGAGCATGGGCTCCCACGCGGATCAAATCGATATCCTCCTCTTTGTTCTTACCAAGGCCGATTGTGGACGCGCTCTCAAGCCAGAGTGTCATTTTATCAAGCGTCGGAAGACGTGAGGGCGTGCGGTTTTCATTGAGAAGTCGGATGGCCGTGGCGTCGATGGCAACTGGATCGCGGCTCAAAAAAATCGTATGGTGATCGGCCAAATAGCCAGGATTCGGAAAGGGGCCACCTGCATATTGCAGAACAAGTGCGTCCATGACGGTTAATACCACTTTTTCAGAAATCATGGCGTCCGCATAAATCTCGGCAAGGTATGGATCGCCGAAATCTGGCGTGCGAGTGAACCGGCGCCAGTTGTCAAGATTCGGAAGTGTCATGTTGGCGAGAGCGCCATTCAGACCGGTCAGAAAGCTGTCAGTGAGCGAAGGGACGTTAATGACCTTATCGACCTCTTGGCTGAGAACCTTGGAGTAAAAACTCGTGCTACTGAGTTGCTCTCCATTGCCAAGTATGTCCTCGATTCGAGAACCGTCTCGGTCGCCGAAGGAGCTATCGCCCCAAATCAGGCGTCCGATCACCGGTGCCGTGACTTGAGCCTTTTTGTCATAACCAGTCGCCGTATCAACCCAACGCAAACGATAAAGGGGGTCTTTGCGTGAAAAACCGGCCGCGATGAGATCATCGAGATGACGGTCCCACACGATGATATTTGAGGCCGGAATCCCTGCGGAAATGAGACCTGCTGCGATGGCTTTTACAATAGCGGTGTGCGTGCCACTTACTGCCCTGCCGACCGCCGAGACCTTTATCCCCACGCGGTCGGTGGGCTTCACAAGCGAGCTCCAGGCCGCGGAGGGACTTGCTTTGCCAGTCGCCGTGCAGACGAGATTATCGACCATGCGGCGCACCACTAAAGGATTTGGGGTTCTGTTGTGCGAGAGGGACGACGTCTCGATGGAATAAAATACTTTGGATTTTTGGGAGTCCTGCGCGTCAGCCGATGCAAAAATCAATATGCCTAATAAGGTTATTATGAGGATTCTGAATTTAGGGATCGTGTAGGTCACTTCGTCGTTTTGAGGTAGCGTTGCAGTCGGACATCAAATCCACCGAGATCGATACGTTCTGTCAAATCGAGCGCCAGACGTTTGTTGAGATTGGGTAGAGCAACCGGGTTTGCAAAAATAAGCGTTCCACCGGGTATCAGAACCCTTGCAGCCGCATCGAAAAGATCTTGAATCAAGCCTTCCAGATTTGGAATCGGAACGCGGCGACCCATGGGAGGGTTGGTGATGATTTGGCTTACTGAATTTGGCGGAAGCTCTGTGTTTCGAAAATCGCCATGAAAAAAATCCGCGTTCACAGGAATCTGAGATGCTTCGAGATTCGAGCGCGAGATTCGGATCGCATCGGC
>VFJO01000077.1 GCA_009886045.1 Verrucomicrobiota bacterium | reverse complement strand
GCCGCTCAAAACGGTCACCGCCGGTGAGAGCATTCCCTTCCGCTCGATCGACAACGACGGCACCCTGCGTTGGGCTTTTGCCCGCAATGCCAGCGGCGGCAGCATCGATCAGCTCACAGGCAACTACACCGCCGGACCGAATGCTGGCGTGGACGGGATCATCGCTCGCTCTGCAAAAGGCCTCACCGGCTCGGCATGGGTGAATGTGCTTGCACCTGGAGATGGGGATGGCGTTGGCAAGGCCTTGATTGTCGCCGGTCAGCGCAGCGCGAACGATCCCGTGTGGCCGGCCGCGCGTTCTTTGGCAAATCGTTCCCATGAGGTCCTGCGCTACAGAGGCTATCAGGCGGGCGATGTCGCCTTCCTCAGCCATGCAGAATCCGATCCTGGCGTCACAGGACTCCCGACGAAGGCTGCCGTCCAGCAGGCCATTCAAAGTGCCAACGGCGCTCCATCACTTCTTCTTTATCTTGTGGATCATGGCCGTGTGGCCCCGGGCGGAGATGATGCCTTTTTCCTCCTTGGTCCAGACGAGCAATTCTCGGGTGCGGAACTCGACTCGTGGCTCGATACCTTCCAATCGGCCAATCCCAATGCGGAAGTGATTGTGATCCTCGAGTGCTGCTACGCCGGGCGCCTGGCTGACAAACTCGAGGCGGGAAATCCAGCGAGGCGCGCCGTCTATGCCTCCGCAGACCGCAACCAAGTCGCACACATGGTGGCGGGCGGTTCAGTGAGCTACTCGGCCATGCTCTGGAGCGAGCTCTCACTCGGGCGGTCCCTCGCGGATGCCCACGCCGCCGCAATGCAGGCGATGCTACGTTTCCAAAATCCCCGCGAGTGGAATCCCTCCGGAATTGCCGGCAATGGTCTCGGTCTTGGCTCCGTCTCGGAAGTCGCCCGCCCGGCGATCGGCGCAGTGAGCGAGCCTCAGGTGCTCAACGGCACCGCCATCGCGCAACTTTGGGCCTCGGGTGTTGGCGGAAGTTTCCAGATCGAAAAAGTCTGGGCCGTGGTCGTGCCGCCGGGGTATTCGCCGGAGGGCGATGCGCCGGTGACGGATCTGCCCGAGATCGCCTTGTTGTGGAATCCCTCCAACCAACGCTATGAAATGGAATACGGTGGTTTCACCGAAGGCGGTCCGGACAACCCTTACACGCTACTGGTTTTTGCCCGCGATATCTGGGGCCAAGTCAGCTTGCCGGTGCAAACTACGGTGACTCAAAATGGATGCCTCAACCGTGTGGTGATCCTGGCGCATGGCGGCCAGAAAAATAATGGTGGCATGACCAAAGTCCACCTCGTGGCCGATTTCGCCCACGAGACCACCCTTCTCCGCCGCGTGGAACCGGAAAATATCCGTTATCTTTCGGAGGATGCCGTTAACGCCCGTGCCACTGGGGCGGCGACCTCCGAAGGCCTGCGCCAATCGATCGTGAATTGGAGTCTCCCACAGGGCAAAACGCTCAACGCGCTCACCCTTTATCTCATCGGCGAGGCCAATCGCGACGGCCTTCTCTTTGCTAACGGCGACAAGGTTTCCCATACCCAACTGGCGGGTTGGCTGGACCAACTCCAGAGCTCCACCGGCTGCATCGTGCATCTGATCGTGGATAGCGACTATAGCGGTCGCTTCCTCGCGGCCTGCGCCTCGACGGTGCACGAGCGGGTTGTCATTGCGAGTTGCGGTCCAAATGATCGCAATCCCGGAGCCTCCGAGTGGGCGGGACTCTCGCGCTGGCTTTGGCAGGCGATTGCCAAGGGGCAGGACTTGCGCTCGAGCTTCGGCTACGCTTCCGACCTCATGCGCTGGCTCGGTGAGGTGCCATTCATGATCGATGACGACGGAGACGGTGTCTACAGCCGTGCGAAGGATGGCTTTCAAGCGCTGGCATCCTTCATTGGCGCGGCCTTCGTCACTGCCAACGATCCTCCGCACATTGGACTCGCGAGCCAACCGATCGAGGCCGGAGCAAATGACACAGTAAACTTCTGGGTGGCGGATGTGGTCATGACCGACGGCAACCCGCCCACCAATGTTTGGGCGGAATTGATCGACTCCAATGGCGCGTTGGTGAAAACCATCGAACTCCTCTGGAACAAGGTCTACAACCGCTACGATGGCTTTGCCTCGGGCTTCACTTCGGCAGGGCGCTATGTCGCGCTGGTCTATGCGGGCGATCCGTTGGATCCCAAGAGCGTGTCGAGCCCCGCGCCGATCCAGATTTTTGTGGATGTCGCACCACCTGCGATCGCTTCGGGAGGCGCCACGGCTGGTCTGCAGTTGCCACTCACCGGCCAGGTTTTCGACGCCTCGATCGAGGCCGGAGGATCGGCGTTCGACACCCGCCTGGAAGCCCTGCCCGGTCAGAAAATCACACTCGAAGTCTTCGGCGTGAGCTCCGCCCGCAATGTTTCGTTGGCGATCCTCGGCCCGAATGGTGAGGAAATCCTCCGCCGCGACGACTGGGGCAATGGATTCGGCGAACGCATCTGGGCGTGGGAGCCCACGGCCGCTGGCAATTACACGGTTCGCGTGACCGCCTCGGCCAGCAGCGGGCGCACGGATTTCAGTGTTCGAGGATTCCTGCAGCAGGAGACGGTGGATGTGGGAAGCCGGCTCGCACAGGCGATTCTGCTTCCAACCCCAGAGGTATGGGGGCTTGCTGACGGCACCCTGTCGTTGAACGCCACGGCCACGAGTGGCTTGGTGCCTGAAGTGCAGTTGCTGGAAGGACCGGCAAGCTTGCAGAATGGTGCGCTGACTTTTACAGAACGAGGCCAGGTGCGCGTGAGGGCGCAGCAGGATGGCAGCGCCACCTACGCCCCAGCGCCGCCAGTCTGGCGAACGATCGATGTGGTGCTGCGGACCGACACCTACGAGCAATGGGCCGGAAAGCACTTCGGCGCGGAGTCGGCAGTGCGCGGCGCGGTTGGTCGGGATGACGATGGCGATGGAATCCAAAACCGATTGGAATTCCTGGCAAATACCGATCCGCGTGATGCCCGTTCGCGATTCGGTGTCGAGGAGAGTGGCAAAAAGCCCAGCGGCTTCGAAATACGCTGGCAAGGGCGTGTAGGTGTCGAATACCGCGTCCTTTCTACCACAGATTTCCAAACCTGGACCGAAGTCCCCAATACCCGCCGCCTCGGTAAAAATCAGGCAGAGGTCGTCACCGACTCCGATGCCAACGGCGTGAAGAAATTCTACCGTATCGAGATCCTGGAGTAAGGACGGTCATAATGAATCTGCACCAGGGCATCCACGGTGGATTACCGTAGTTCATTCTTCAAATTCGATTGGCGAAATTAGGCTCGGGCCGACACGGGGGCAGCCTATGTGGAACGACAGGAGACGCCCTCCCCGAAAACGGCGCTGCAGCGCCCATCGAACAAACTGGAGGGATGACCTCCGTGTCGTCCCACTCTCGCGGCAGAGCCGCCCTCATCATCGTTCCGCACTCGAGTGCAGAACCGATTCCCGATTCCCTATTCACAGTTTCCTCGCAGACGGCGCAGTTGCGCATGAGGCATGGGCCGACACGGAGGTCAGCCCTCCATCTGGGACGACAGGAGACGCCCTCCCCGAAAACGGCGCGTCAGCGCCCATCGAACAAACTGGAGGGATGACCTCCGTGTCGTCCCACTCTTGCGGCAGAGCCGCCCTCATCATCGTTCCGGCCTCGAGTGCAGAACCGATTCCCGATTCCCGATTCACAGTTTCCTCGAAGACGGCGCAGTTGCGCCTGAGGCTTGGGCCGACACGGAGGTCAGCCCTCCATTTGGAACGACAGGGGACGCCCTCCCCGAAAACGGCGCCTCAACCCAGAATTGATCCTTACTTTGCAAAGGTGAGAAAATCGAACGCCGAGTCGGCGAAGCGGGGCAGGCCTTCGTGGCCGAAGTCCGCGTAGATGAAGGGGGTTTTCTTGGAGCGGATGTTGTTGAAGACAGCGAATTGGGTGGATGGCGGGCAGATGGCGTCTTGGAGTGTGAGGGCCATGATGACTTCGGCAGTGATGCGTGGGGCGAGGTGGTGGACATCGATGTAGCCGAGGGTTTCAAAAATCTTCTCCCGCGCTTCGGAGAGGGGATCGAAATGCCTCATGTAGGTCTTCAATTCGGCGTAGGCGTCCTTGCAGAGGTCCATATTCCACACGCGCAGGTAGTCGGAGAGGAATGGGTAGAGCGAGACGCAGCGCGTGATACGGGGTTCGAGCGCGGCGCAGGCGATGGAGAGGGCACCGCCTTGGGAGCCACCGTTCGTTGCAAGGCGGTTGGCATCGACTTCGTCGAAAGAGGCCACGACGCGAGCGAGTTGGACGGTGTCGAGAAAGATGCTGCGGAAGAGGAGTTTCTCAGGTCCATCGGAGAGGCCTCGAATGATGTGGCCGTGGTGGGTGTTGCCTGTCGTGCCGCCCAAATCTTGGCTGCGGCCGCCTTGGCCACGGCAGTCCATGGCGGCGATGGCGACTCCCTCGCCAGAGAAGCGGAGTTTATCGGCCCATTCGCCACTGTGGCCGGTGTAGCCGTGGAATTCCAGAATCGCCGGGTGCGGCGTGGCGGCGGTCTTGGGGCGGGCATATTTCGCATAGATTCTGGCCCCACCGATGCTGGTGAATGTAAGGTCGAAAATCTCGCTGTTGCGGGATTGAAGCGCATCGGAGCGGTTCAGCTCGGGCTCGGGATCGATGGAATCCAACTCGGCAAGAGCCCGGGTCCAGTAGTCATCAAAATCGGCAGGTCGCGGGTTTGTGCCTGTGTAGGTCTGTAGCTGGGCAAGTGGGTAGTCGAGGCAAGGCATGGTTTTTTAGAACAGATTGGGTGACAGGATGACAGGATTTTCAGGATGAACAGGAGGGGTTAACCACAGAGGATATAGAAGACAGAGAGAATGAGTTGGTTGCAATTCATTGAGAGTCTCCTGGGTTCTGACAACTTGCGCATCAATTAGGGCGTGAGCCATTCGACTCGGCCATTCTGAAAAAGTGCATGAACTCGAACTTGCCTCCCAATTTCGCTGCAACGGCTCGGATGGCTATCTGGCTTGGCTGGACAATACACTTGGCGTTCGCCCAACAGCAAATCCCACACTCGAGGGCATTGACTACGAGTTTCGCGTTTACGACTCCCCCCAAGATTTACGGACAGAAATAGTAGCTCGAAATGCCGAGCGAAATCGCGCCCGAATCGTTGCAGGCTACTGTTGGAAATGGATCAGCAAAAATCAAAAAGGGGTATGGGACTTCGAGTTTCCCGATTCCAATTTCCGGGCGAAGTGGAATCTCAGCACAGATGGAAATCTTTGGATTTTAAAACCGGAATCCGTAAGCGAAATTGGATGCATCCATACCTGCCAAGGATTGGAAGTCGATTATGTGGGTGTCATCCTAGGCTCAGACTTTATCATTCGAGACGGCGAAATTGTTACCGATGCAGCTAAAAGAGCATCAAGCGACAAGTCGGTAAGCGGCTATAAAAAACTTCTCAAGAGCAATCCAGCAGAAGCAAAGAAACGCGGCGACGAAATCATCAAAAACACCTACCGAACACTCATGACGCGCGGCCAGCGAGGATGTTTTATTTGGTCGCCCGATCCGGAAACTCGTGAATATTTCAAGGCTGCCATAGGTCGGGAGCAGTCCCCAGCGCGCGCAGATGTCGTGAAAGTCATTAAACCTAAGCCGCTCCCATTTGATCCGCTCCCCGAGCATGAGCGTGAATTTTTTGTAAATTGCATTCCTGTATTCCCAGAACTTCGAGTTGCAGCAGGCAGTTGGGGCGAAGAATGCAGCGGATTTTCGCAATCGCTGGAAGCAGCGGATTTCTGGATTCCTCTTCCCAAAGGAGTCCGCTCTGGACAAAGAGCATTTGTCGCTAGCATCCATGGACACTCCATGGAACCCCTTGTTCCCGATGGTTCTTGGTGCGTGTTCGGACCGCCGCCAGAAGGCACTCGCCAAGGTAAAAGCCTCATAGTTTGGCACGCCTCCATCAAAGACCCCGAAGGCCTCGGCCAATACACACTCAAGCGTTGGCGTAGTAACAAGCATGTGCCTTCCGATGAATCCCACGAGACATGGGAACATACTGAAATTCTTCTGGAGCCATTAAACTCTGCTTATGATGATATCCGCATCAGTCCTGAGGAGGCTGATTCTGTCAAAGTCGTTGCGGAGTTGATGCGTGTTTTGTAAGCGCAGCCGTAAATTTTTCGTAAATAGTATGCTCAAAAAGCTCCGTGTTGGCCGAGTTGGACGCGCTCTTTTCGAGCCTCCAGCACCGGGCCTTTCGCGGGGAACTTTGAGACATGAACGCGCGAGTTTCCACCTCCGAAAAGATTCGCCAAATCGTTCAGGATATCGATTTGCGCGGCAATGCGCCGCTCACGCGATTGACGGTGTTAAAAAAGTGGTTGGAGGCCCCGAATCGGCTGCCTGCCCTCGGACTGTGGATTGCGAACCATGCGGCCACTGACAATGCCGGCAAGGAACCTGAAGAGGCGGCATTGATCGAGAAGGCGCGAGTTTTTTTACAAGGGCTGAACGAAGCAGGGAATCGGGATCGCTGCTTGAACCGGCGATCCATCGAGGCGCTTCAAAAGGAGGTGGCTCAATACAAGAGGAAGTTTCGCGGCCAGCAATGGGGGCCCGTGCGCGTGGTGAACTCCTGGCCCTTGTATCCCACCGAGGAAGGCCTGGCACTGATCCTCGAAGGCCATCCGCATCCCTCAAAGGGTTACAAGCTCGCCTCCGACTGGGCGCAGAACTACGACAGCCGCTACGGCAACGGATTCAACGGCCCCAGCAGTGCAAGGTTGCTGGCACTCGCAGAATGGATCGAAGAAAATGAAAAGTAGAATCTCGAAAGGTCCCGGGGACCGCGCCCGCCCCCGGGCGCTGTCGGGTGCGCCCCGCGCCCGACTTTTCGTTCCTCCACCGGCCTGCGGCCGCATTTCTTTCCGCTCCGGCCCGCGAGGCGCGAGCCTCAACGCCCGAGGCGGGCGTGGTCCCCGAGAATTTCCCCCTGCGAGCGCGCCATCCGCCTTTTCACTTCCATCTCTGCAGACCAAAACGACCTTGATTAACTCAGAAAAATGAGTTCATATTCCCGAGATAATGGCTCGACCCATCCAGCAATCCAGCACGCCTTCCCGCATCGCACGCCGCATCCGGCGGGCTCGCAACGATACGGTTTTCACCACGGGCGATTTTTTGGATTTGGACTCACGCTCGGCGGTAGACGCCGCCCTTTCCTGGCTCACCCGCAAAGGAGAGATTCGCCGTCTCGCGCGCGGCATGTTTTTTCGACCGCGCATGAATCCCTGGCTGGGAGAAGTCGCTCCATCCAAGGAGGCCGTGGTGACCGCGCTCGCCCGTCGCGACCACATGCGTGTGCGCAAGATCGACGCCAGCGCCGCCAATCTACTTGGCCTGAGCGAGCAGGTGCCTGCGCAGGTGGATTACCTCACGGACGGGCGCAGTCGCACGGTGAAAGCGGGCCCACATATCATCAAATTCCGCCATGTGGCACCGCGCACCATCGTGCCAGAAAATACCACCGTGGGTATGGTGATCGCCGGACTCCGAAATCTTGGCAAAAGCAAAATCACGCCGGAGCACCTGCGCCGACTACAAACAACGATCCCAGCGAAAGAACGCCGCCACCTGCTGGATGATCTCACATTGGCACCGAGTTGGATGCACCCGCATTTGCAGGCCCTCGCCGTGGAGGAAGCGCCGTGAACCGCTTTGCAACCATACATGAACGAGATCGGACGGACTTTTTCATCCGCTACGAAGAGCGCACCCGCGTGGATCCTGCGATCACCGAAAAGGATTTCTGGGTGTGCTGGCTCTTGGGCCTGATTTTTTCGACGCCGGAACTCGGCGGCAGCGCCGTCTTCAAGGGCGGCACTTCGCTCTCGAAGGTATTTGGGGTGATTAATCGGTTTTCGGAGGATGTGGATCTCGGCCTGAGCCCGGAATCGCTCGGCTACCTTGAAAGCGAAATCGACGAGGCACCGACCAAGACCGCCCGTGCGAAGCGCGCTGGGGCATTGCTTGCCGCTTGCGCTCAGAAAGTCGAAACGGAGTTTCTGCCCCTGTTGGAAAAACTCGTCTTCGGGCAACTCGGCGGGAAAACCGGCGGGCGTCCTTGGCTGCGCTATGAACTCGAGGAGGCGTCGCATTCGCCGGTGATCCATTTCGATTACCCGACCACGCTCCCGAATCCGCTTCCCTACATTCGAACGGCCGTGAAGATCGAATTCGGCTCTCTCACCGACCAGCGCCCTACGGGCACGCACCGAATCGTTCCGCTGGTGGCGGAATTGGCTCCGGAAGCCTTCGCGGACTTTCAGGCGGAGGTTGTGGCGCTGGAAGTCGAGCGGACATTCTGGGAGAAGGCGACAATCCTCCACGCAGAATTCCACCGCCCTGCCGACAAGGCCCAGCCACCACGCTACGCACGGCACTTCTCGGACTTCGTCGCGCTCTGGCTGCATCCATCGGGACGGACTGCGGCGGAGCGACTGGATTTGCTGGAGCGCGTGCGTTTGCACAAGAGTCGCTATTTTGCCTCAAGCTGGGCCCACTACGAATCGGCCGTTCCGGGAACACTGCGATTGCACCCGCCAGAATTTCGCATAGCGGAACTGCGGCGCGATTATCTCGCGATGCGCCCGATGTTCCTCGCCGAGCCGCTCTCTTTTGACGAGATGATGTCCGTGCTGGCTGGTGCCGAGGAGGCATTAAACCGATGACGAGCAACTTCCATTTCCTCGCCACCGAATGGCCCGAAGTGCTGGAACCCGCCAGCAGGGCGGAGGGTCTGGCCTACGCTGACCCGCGGACTGCTTGCTTCTATGCCCGGCGGGCTCTGGAGATGGCCGTGGCGTGGCTCTACAAGCACGATGCCACCCTGCGCTTGCCGTATCAGGACAGCTTCAGACATCCTGACCTGGTCCATGTAAAATGGTGAATTCAGGAAAGCAGTTGATCCCATGCGAGACGAAAATCAGTGCCTACACGGGCGAGACGCCCGCTCATAGGTGCGGAATGAAAATCGTCAAACGAGCCAGATTGATGCTGGTGAATTTTAAATAAAACCTTCAAATTTCAACGAATAGAAAAACAAGCCATAGACAGCAAACTGCTTATGCCTAAAAAAAAATCACCGAACAGCGTGCGCCTGCGCAATAGCACGGCGGAATTTCTCACTTTCGCCTACCAGACCGGCGGCGACGGCGTGGAAGTGCGGGTGGAGAACGGCACGATCTGGCTGTCGCAAAAAAACATGGGACTGCTTTTTGAGACCACTCCGGAAAATGTGCTGGTTCACCTTAAGAACATATATGCCGAAAACGAGCTGACCGAGCTGGCAACAGCTAATGAATTTTTAGCAGTTCAAACCGAAGGAAAACGCCAAGTTCAGCGCAGTATCTTGCATTACAACCTGGATGCAATCATCGCGGTGGGCTACCGCGTGAATTCCAAGCGTGCCACGGCCTTCCGGCAATGGGCTACGGGAGTCCTGCGGGACTACACGCTCCGGGGCTATGTGATGGATCGGAAACGCATGGAGAACGGCGCGTTCCTCGGCGAGGATTACTTCGAGCGCCTGCTGGAGGAGATCCGGGAGATCCGCCTGTCCGAGCGGCGCTTTTACCAAAAGATTGCCGACATTTATTCCACG
>VFJO01000067.1 GCA_009886045.1 Verrucomicrobiota bacterium | reverse complement strand
GTGTATATCTTGGTAATCCGCGGTTCAAAATTTTCCGGGAAAAACAAACGGCACACTATTCTCCTCCGCGTTCACAAAAACTTTCCCGCCATCGGATCGGCGCACTCTTCAGCAAAGGCCTTCGGCTCCAAAAACCGCTCGTAAAAATCCCGCCCGGCTTGGCGCATGCGTGAAACTTCATCAGCATCCATCGCCGAGGCTTGTTCGATCACTGCTACCAAACCCTCCACATTCATGCCAATAGTTTTCCGGAATTCTTCAAGAATTACTTTCAATTTTATAAACTTACG
Organism: Verrucomicrobiota bacterium; assembly: GCA_009886045.1. Taxonomy (GTDB): domain Bacteria; phylum Verrucomicrobiota; class Verrucomicrobiia; order Chthoniobacterales; family Terrimicrobiaceae; genus UBA967. The sequence goes on along the minus strand of VFJO01000067.1, from coordinate 3,688 downwards.
GTGTTCTCTCGATCCAGTAGTCAGGAAGTTTATAGCTATTTGCTATTGCAGTGATGAATATCTCATTTTCCCGGATGTAGTAAGCAATGTAGTAAGGAAATGATTTGCAATTTACCCTGCGATATCCAAGAGGACGAATGCGCGGCACTTCGAAATTGCAGCTAATCCAATGAATTACCCGGGTAACTTGGTTCTTTAAACGGATACCAAGTCCAGAGTTGATATCCTCGTAATATTGGATCGCCTCGGCAAATTCTTGCTCGGCTTCTCGAAGAATATGAAGTTTCAGCCAGGAAAGCGGCGTTCGATTTTGGCGAGTGCATCTTCAACGCTTTGGTATTGAGCAGTGCCATTCTCGATGGAAGCAATTCGTCTGATGATCTCCAGATCCCAAGCCTCCTCGATCGCAGAATCAGTTGCCTCGTCCCCCTCGGAAACATCAAGAAGAATTCTCGCAAGAGCATATCTATGGTCGGAAGGAAGTTCCAGCGCGTCTTTTGTGACATCAAGCAGAGCTTTCATAAATCAAATTTGAATCATCTTTTCGATCATGTCCCGCAATAATATGTGTTGAAATTTGCTCTCTGCCACCTTGGTTCGCCATCAACTTTCAGTCCTTCGCTATTCCTGAGGGACTGCTCCGCAGCCAAAGCAGGGGCGCTCGCGAAGCGAGTGAGCGATGTGTTTTCACAATCCCGTGCAAGCTCGATTGTGAAGGGATTTGAAAATGCAGCGCCGGCTTGGCTTGCCCAAGCGCCGCCCTGCGCCTTTCCCATCCGTGTATATCCGTGTCATCCGTGGTTCAGAACTCACCTGACTAACCATCCTCATCCTCAAACTCCAAACAATTCACACCATCAGCGAGCGGTTTCACCATGAACGCCCCGCCATTCGTAATCGGAATCGCACCGCAAAACATCGCCTCGATCAAATTGTGCGAAAGCGCAGTGCTTACGGCAATGGATCAATCTTACCGGGTGCTTGCATGTTGGCAATTTTTTGAAAAGCTTCGCGTAATTCCTCTTGGTGCATTGCAGCCCATTCGATAACCAACCCCCCTCGCCCTCGCTGGAAGTGAGCCGCTGATTACTGATAGGGTTTCAATATCAATTTTTGCGATCGCACCGGCATATTCGACATGAAAGTGTGCAGGCAAATGGTCGCCATAGTAAACTTGCACAACAATCCCGTAAAACCTCGACAACTCAGGCATACACGAGCTGTTTCTTAAGAATTGGGAAAACTTCTTCCGGGGTCTTTCCAGTCAAACGCATGTATATGGAATCGGGGCATAAATCCAACTCCCCCGGCCATTCCAAAGCACCGCTAGCCGTAATTTTCACGCTCTCGAAGACTCCTTCTTTCAACCATCGGCTGAAAACCCCTCTTCCGGCGATGTCCGCCAAATCCACAATCCCATGCGCCCCATCGTCAAACCCAACCTCGATGGCAAATCGCGACATCGGTTTTACAAAAATAATTTTCATAGCTTATTTTTTCATAAATGAGACTGACAATTCTTGTCGCGCCAAACACCCGCTTTTTCAAGTTCCAACTTCCTCTCCGCAGAAATCGGCACGGCGGTGAGACTGCACAGCCACTTCTCAAACTGTTCATGGCCCTATTCGTGATTCGATGTCTCCTTTTTCATTCCACCCGCTTTAGCGCCCTAGGCCTCTGCCGTAACATTCCATGGAAAAACCATGTCTGGAAAGACAGAACAAACACTATTTTCTTCGGCATTCACAAAGATCCGTTTACCGGTAGACATCTTTGCGATGCCCGACAAGGATGACTTCCACAACCAATTCAACGCCATAAATCTCGTAGATCACCCTGTAATTCCCTACGCGGATTCGATAAACATTCTGAGTTCCGATTAACTTTGTGGAACCATTCGGGAAAGGATTTCCTGCCAAGCCTTCTACTACCAAAATAATTTCCCGAACATCGGCTTCAGGAATTTTCCGCAAATCCTTCTTTGTGGATTTACGCCAAGTGATTGTGTAGGATGCCATCTTTTCGAAGATCCGCAAGAAATTGATCGTGGGGGACCCGGGCTTCTTCTCGCCTTTCTGCAACAGCAACCAAGTCCTCCATTTCCTCCATGAATCGAATGTAATCTTCCCAGGGCACGATCACCGCAGTTTTTTTTCCTTCTTCATTTGTGAGATACTGTAGGCTGGTGCTCATACTTTTTGTTTAGACTATTAAAATCCCAAGTCAAGTTTGCATAGTGTCTGGGGGAAGATCCCAAGGAAAAACCATCCCAGGAAAGACCAATGGAACGCTGTTTTCTTCGGCGTTTACCAAAATTCGGCTTGAGTTGGACTGCATAGCCACCTCTCCAAAAGCCTTCGGCTCCAAAAACCGCTCGTAATAATCCAAGACTGCCCACCTCATCCGCTCCACCTCACCGACATCCATCGCCAATGCCCGCTCCACGGCGGCAGCCAACTCCTCCACATTTTTAAAAGCCAAATAATTCACATCATCCGCAAGCGGTTCCGCCATAAACGCCCCGCCATTCGTGATCGGCATCGCACCGCAAAATATCGCCTCGATCAAATTGTGAGAAATCGGCATGCACCACCCCGGCGGCGACAAGACAAAGTCGCACTCGTGTAACGCCTCAAAATAATGTTCTTGGGATAAAAAGGCCTTACCACTTCGATCGCCGCCCCGAGCATCGATCGACACCGCAATTTCCGAATCGGGCCACTGATCGGGCGCACCCGAAACCGGCCTCATGCGATGTTCGAACTTTTTTAGAAAGATCTCTAAAACTTGAAACCGATTCATTCCCAGAAAATGGTAATGCTTTGTATAAAACTCCCGATCGTGTGTGCCGAAGAAACCGATGCGGAAGCGCCTTCGGCGCTGTGGCGAGTAACTGGTGGCGGGTGACTGGTGGGAAGGGGAAGCGCCTTCGGCGCTGTGGCTGGTATCTGGTGGCGAGTGGCGGGTGGCGAGAGCTGTGATTGGCAAGCGCCTTTTGTGCAGACCTCTATGGTAGACTGAAGGATGCATGAAGTAGGGGGCGCGGAGCGCCTGCGGCGCTGTTACGACTGGCGAGTGACTGGTAGCTGGTGAAGAAGCCTTTTGACCGCTGATATCACGGATTAACACGGATGAAGAATATTCCCCGGGAGCGGCGAGGTCATTCGCGGTGCGAATGGTGGGGCTTTTTTGATTGTCCATCTGCAAGCCAGCTTGCGACTGCTCATCCAAAAACCCCTCTGAATCACCAGGCTGATTCCCCCCATTACTTCCCAATTCCCCGGCGCGCAGCGTTCCAGCAGGGTCATTCGCGAAGCGAGTGGGCGATGTGTTTTCAGAATCCTGTTCAAGCTCGATTGTGAAGGGATTTGAAAACGCATCGCCAGCACAGGTCTCCTGGGCGTCGCCCTGCTGCCCATCCGTGTATATCCGTGAAATCCGTGGTTCAATGTTTCCACTTCTTTGCATCTCTGCGCGAAGCGCCTCCTCAACAGGGCCATTCGAGGAGCGAGTGGGCGATGTGTTTTCAGAAGCCCGTGCAAGTTCGCTTGTGGAGGGATTTGAAAATTCAGCGCGAGCTTGGCTTGCCAAGCGCAGTCCTGCTTGATCTGCTTCTATCCGTGCATGTTCGTGTAATTTGACTCGCTCGCTCCCACTCTCGCGCCCTACGGGCCAACCTTCGGTTGCT
>VFJO01000212.1 GCA_009886045.1 Verrucomicrobiota bacterium | reverse complement strand
CCGACTTATCCCGAAAACGGATTTTTAGACAGGAGGACAGGATGGAGAGGATTTACAGGAAAGGCTTTGGCTTTTGTTTGATATCGCACAAATCATTTCAAACACATCGAATCATAAGCAGTTCATCCTCTGTGTTCTCTGTGCGCTCTGTGGTTAGTTCTGCTGGATTCGGGTTGAAGAGATTTGTCCAAAACTCTGACAAGGGGACTTGCCCGGCCGCGTCCGAGAATTGCGACGAAAATGTAACATTTAATTGGTTGGGGGAGGGGCGAGTGGTTTAGTATAAGGTTAGGCGGATGAAGGGTAATTGAAAACAGGACACATCATTTCGCCATTGGCAGCATGTTTTGCGGCATCTTTGTTTTTCCATCAGCCAATTTGGGCTCAGAACTCGGCGAAAAAGACAACCCCAGAGACACCAGTCGCCAGCAGCGGGCTTACGGCGGATGAGTTATTTGAACGCGCTCGGAGTTTATTCAACCAGAAGAACTACAAAGAAGCCCTCGCGGCATACCTTCAATTTAAGTCGGAATTCAGCGAATCCCCCGAAGCGGCTAAGGCATTGCATAGCTCGCTCTATCCGATTGCAATGTGTTGCGTGCAGCAAGCCCGTTTTGCCGAGGCCATTCCGGCGATTGCCGAGGCGATCGAAGCCAAGCCGCTGCTGCCTGCAATGCAAATTCAAGAGCTAACCTTCTGGCTTGGAATTGCGAACATGCAAGAGCAGGAATACGCAGCATCTCGGGCAGCATTCGAAAAGTTCATTTCTTTGTTCCCTGCTGAAGTTGAAAAAAATCCCTTATACATTCGCCAAAATCCTATGGCGGCTCGCCTCCTCGAAGCCCGCATGCTTGTGGGAACTTCCTGGATTCGCGAGCAAAAATACCGCGAAGCTGCAGATTCTTTTGTGAAGTTGAAGCCCTCACTGCCACCCGAAACGCGAGGGCGTGCGGTGATTCTTCAACTCCATGCGCTACTCCAACTTGGAAATCGCGATGAGGCCCTAGCGGTCGTGAATGAGGAATTTCCCCGGATGGAGAACATCCCGCAGCTAATCTCCTTTCAAACCCTCATCCTCCAACTTGGCAACCAATGCTTGGAAAACGGCGAATTCCGAAAGGCCATTGCCTGCCTTCAAAAAGTGTGGGCGCGCGATCGCCTGCTCAAGCATCAAAAACAGCGCCTTGCAAACCTAGAGAAACAGCTCCGAGCGGCTCCAAAATCGGAAGATTCCTACCAGAGCTTTCTTTACGCCACGCTGATCGCCGAGGTCCAACGTGAAACTGAGCATTTTGAAAAGGTGCAGGATTTCGATGCCGCTCTGCGTTTTCGCTTGGCGATTTCCTATCTCAAAATAAAGCGCTACCGGGAAGCGGCGATGATCATGCAAAGCATGCTCAAAGAGCTTCCAGCGGATAAGATGACCGAGCAAGCTGCCGTCAATGTCGTGCGCTGCTGGAGCGCGCTCGAGGATTGGCCTGAAACCGTCGAGGCGGCAAAGGAGTTTGCCGTCAAGTTTCCCGACTCCCAGCAGCTACCGCAGGTTTACCTCATGCAAGCCGAGGCCCTCCAGTCGAACCTCCACTACGACCAAGCAGGCTCCGTTTTTGCCGATATCGCCAAGCGTTTTCCCAACTCCGACTACACTCCGCGAGCGCTCTTCCTAGAAGGATTCTCGCTCCTCCAAGCCGAGAAAAACCCCGAGGCGGCAAAAGCCTTCGAAAGATTCTTGGCACAATATCCAAAACACGATCTCGGCGACAGCGGAGCCTATTGGCTTGGGATGACCTACTCGTTCGACAAGCAATACGAGAAATGCCGCAACCTCATGGAGGAGTACCTCGAGAAGCATCCCAATGGCCTCCACAAAGGCTCAGCCGTTTTCCGCAAAGCCTATTGCTCTCAACAACTCGAGAGCTACGGCACAGCCATCGATGAACTCCACGACTACCTGGAGAAATTCCCCGACGAACAGGAAAACAACGAGGCGCACATCCTTCTTGGCAACGCTCTCATGAATGAGGGCTTCGTTCCCCAGGGTATCGAGGCGTTTCAAAAAATCCCTTCCACCGACACCAAATCCTACGAAGAGGGGGTCTTCCGAACAGCCGAAGCATTCAAGCTTCTCGAGGAATACGACAAATACAACGACCTCATGCAGCGCTTTGCAAAAGACCACCCCCGCTCCCCACGGGTCGCAGAGGCCATCGCGAATCTCGGCTGGTATTACCGCAAAGAGGAACAGCCCGAAAAAGCCCGCGACATTTACTGGCAGGCCATCCGAGATCTCGGGAACGATCCAGAAATCCGCTCGGTGGACGATCTCTTCCCCTCCCTCGCGCGCCTCTACAAAGGGCCATCCGAATCCGCCGAATACCTCGCGCTTCTGGACGACTTACTCTCCGAGCCCAGCAATCAGAAAAAAACTACTCTCCGCATGCGACTTCTCCATGCACAGGCACACGCACTCAAAAAGTCTGATTCCATCCGTTCCCAAGCCCTCCTGATCGATGCGGCCGCCTTGGCCGATGTGCGCGAAGCGAATCCCGCCCTACTTGTCGATTTTGCTAACGCGCTTCTCGCATCGGGCCAAAACAAAAAAGGTGAGGAAATGCTGCGCGACGCGCTGAGATGGAACCCCCGTGCCATGCAGAAAGATAGGATCCTCGCCGCTCTTGGCGAAATGGAGATGCAGCAGGGTAATGACAAAGCAGCTCTGGATTGGTTCAACCGCTTCGAACGCGAAAACCTGGGAACACCGCTCTTCGCCCCAACCATGCTCTCGAAGGCCAAAATTCTTCAAAAACGCGGACGCTACGACGAGGCCAGAAAAACCCTCGAGGAGATCCTCAAAAAGGAAACCGCATCCGGCGAGCGCAAAGCCGAAGCCCTTTGCCTGATCGGCGACCTCCACATGGCCGATAATAATCCCAAACTCGCCATCCCCTACTACCAGCGGGTTTACCTCATGCACGGACGCTGGAGACCATGGGTCGCCCGCGCCTACGCACGCAGCGGCGAGGCGTTCGAAAAAATCCAGGATTCCACCGCCGCCCGACGCACCTACAGCGAGTTTCTTTCCAAGCCCGAGCTGGAGGAGTTCCCAGAGGCCACCACCGCCAAAGACAGACTGCAGGCGCTCGGCGGACCACTGCCCTCAAAAACCGAAGAAATCGCACCCCAACCAGAGGAGTCCTCTGCAAAAAGATGAAACACGCGCTCCCCATCCTTTTGGCCACCTCATTAATCTGCCACGCCGCAGATGTGCTGGAGTTGAAAAATGGTCAGCGTCGCCCCGGCAAAATTGTATCGACCGACGAAAAATTTATTCGCCTCGAAATCGAAATTCCCAACCCCTCCGCCCAAGTGCCGCCGCCAGTGGTCTCGACAGCGATTCCGCGAGCGGATGTGCAAGCAATCGACTTCGCCCCCGCCACAGATCGTGAAGCAGTCGTCCGCTCTGCAGGAGTCCAAGACATACCAGCCCTCGAAGCCTATTGGTCAAAGTTCAGCCTCTGGCTGGAAATGCCGCGATCTCCAGCAGGGTCTATCGCCTGCGCACTTGGAAACGCCCTACTCGCAACCAAAGAACGCCCCAATGCTAAGCGCGCGCTGGAGCTATTCACTCTGGTCGAAGAAAAGGCTTGGCAGAGCTCGGACAAAGCCCGCGCACGCGAGGGACGACTCCGCGCCATGACAGCCACTGGCAAGGCAGCGCAAGCGATCGAAGAGGCAAAAAAACTCGCGGACGAAACGGAAGATCCGGAAATCCTCATCGAGGCGAATTATCTCATGGCTCAGGCCACCGCCAAAGAACTCCAGGCCTTCCTAAAAGAAAACCCTCGTTGGAACATCGACCCTTATGTCATCGACGAGCGCCACCGACTTCACAACCGGGCTCTGGAGCTCTACCTCTACCCAGCCCTGTTCTTCGGCTCTGAAAAAGAGAAGTCTGCCCGCGGACTCTGGGGCGCTGTCGAAGTTTACCGTCTCTCCGCAAAAAATGCTCACGAGGCCGACCTGCCCGACTCCGGAAAATCGCTCACCAACCTCGCCATGGAGACCTCGCGCGACATCATCACACTCTACCCGACCACCCCGGAATCAAAACTCGCCACCGAGTTTCTCGCCAGCCTCACCCCTGATCAACTCACCACAAATTTCGAGAATGAGGCTCGCGAGGAATTAAAAGAAAGCGGCGAAACAAGCTCCGCCTCACCGTCTCCCTCCCCAGAAAATTCTCCAACCCCGAAAACTGAACGAGTCAAAAAAAACAAAAAAAATGAAACCAAATAAATTACCAACCGCCCCGCGAACCCGCCTCCACTGCTGTCATCGTTGCGACCACTGGGTCATGCTGGCCTTTATCCTCGGTCTCCTCGCCATTCCCAACTCCGCGCACGCCATGGGCGTTTCGAGCGACAAGAGCCTCATGGATCTCTATAAAGAAGGCGGCCCTATCATGCACATCATCGCCCTCTGCTCCGTCGCTGTGACCTCGGTCGGAGGCTATTGCGCCTTGATGTTTCGCAAAAAGAAACTCATGCCGCCCGCATTGGTGACGCAGCTCAATGGATTCATGACCCAACGCGACCTCCAGAGTGCCTACAGTCTCTGCAACACCTCACCTTGCATGATGACCGATATCCTCGCCGGCTCTCTCACCAAGGCAAACTTCGAGCGCGACATGTACAACAAGAGTGCGATGGAAAATCACATCAGTGACGAGTGCTTCCGCAACGAGACAAAAATGATGGTCGTCGTAAACTACATGAACACCTTTGCCGTCCTCGCTCCTATGATCGGCCTCCTCGGAACCACAGCAGGCATGATCACCAGCTTCAGCGCGCTCACAGCAGGCAAGGCCGAAGCCACAGACCTCGCCAAGGGCATCGGCGAGGCCCTCATCGCCACTGCTGGCGGCCTCTTGCTGGCGATTCCCTCGATGTTCCTCTATTTCTTCTTCCGTGGGCTCCTGACAAGCAACATGGCAGATCTCCACAAAACCCTCTCTCACATGCTCGACCTCTTCACCGGCGAGGCCCACGGCGCAGCCGTACCAACAAACGATCCAAAGCCGCAGGCCTAAGACGACCCCATGGCACGCCGCCGCCACCGCAGAGTCGAACACGAGGAGATCGGGCTCCAGATCGCCCCAATGATCGACCTCACCCTTCTACTCCTTTTTTTTTTCATGCTCGCAGGCAAAATCACCAAGAGCGAAAAACTCCTCGATATTAAAGTCCCCACCGCCGCCTCGGGTAAAATCCCCTCCGACGAGGGCGACCGCGACGTCGTCAATATCGACGACAAGGGCCAGCTTTTCTCGGGCAGTCGCCCCATCAGCACCAAGGAACTCACCACCCACCTCAAAGAGCGCTTCAAGGCGAGCCCTCCCCTCAAACTCTATGTCCGCGCCGATGCGCGCACCCCAGGCAAAAAAATCAAAGAAGTCATGGCCATCGCCAGCGAAGCCGGAGCGGTCGATGTCATCTTCGGAGTTGTGCAAAAATGAGACGCATCGAACACCCACAGATCGAACTCCAGATCGCCCCGATGATCGATGTATGCTTCCTTCTCCTCTTTTTCTACATCCTTACTTCGAAACCCGTAAAACAGGAGGCCGACATGTCCATGACCCTCCCCGGCACAGTCTCTCAAGACCAAGCGCTCGAAATCCCCGACGAACAACGCGTCGCCATCCAAGACAACGGCCAAGTCGTTCTCAACGACCTCCCCCTCGACCAACCTCAAAGCAAGGAACTCCCCTCTCTCCTTTCCACGCTCACCCGGTTCAAGGAATCCTGCAAAGCCAATAAAACCGACGCCATGGTGACCATCGATGTCTCGGATAGCGCCGTTCACCAGCGGGTTGTCGATGTCCTCAATGTCTGTGCCCAAGCCGGAATAAGCGGAGTAACCTTCGCCGGAGCCACGGAGGACGCAGAATGATCGCCTCCCCGACATCCAAGAAGGGAGGAGTGAAAAAACTCATCATCACAATTCTCCTCGTCAGCCTCGGCGTTCACGTTGCGGCTGGCGTCATCGCAGGAATCGTAGTCGTGGCCCGCTACTTCACCGCCCCGCCCGCCGAGTTCAAGGCCGCCCGTGATATCCGCCTTCCAGCCAAGAAGCGCGAACAAAAGATGAACATGGCCGCCCTCGACGCCGCCGCGCCGAAACCGACATTCTCCGACCGCATGCAAAGCACGCGCCCGACCACATTCTCCCTGCCCGACTTGCCCAACATCGCGATGGACCAACCCCTCCCACTCGACCCCTCCCAAGTTATCAGCGAAAATATCAACGCGCTCGGCGTGGGCGACGGTATGGGGACAGGATCCGGCTCTGGCGCTGCAGGCGCTGGGGGATTCGGCGGATCTGGCATGAGCTTCCTCGGTGTCCAATCCACCGGCAAACGCATACTCCTTCTCTTCGATGTATCCACCAGTGTTCTCAATAAGGCGAGCGCAGCGGGAATCCCCCTCGAAAAAATCCAAGAGGAAACCCTCAACCTCATAGCCAAGCTCCCCGTCACGGCGCGATTCGGAATCATCCAATTCACTCAAAACTACAAACCCTTCAACCGGGAACTCCTTCCAGCCACAGACCCCAACCGCGCTGCCGCCACCGAGTGGGTCAAAAACGAATGGGTCACTACAGGCACCATGGGCGCCTCATCAAAAGTGACCTCAAACCCCAAAGGGTTCATCGGCGTCCTTGAACTCGCCGCCCAAATGAAACCCGACGTCCTCTACGTCATCTCGGACGGCAGCTTCCAATGGAAGCCCACTGGAAACATCGACAACATCCCCTGGAATGATATCAAAAAAATACTGGCTGGATCCTTGCAAGAGGGTCAAAAGTGCGTGGTCAACTTCATCGCCTTCCAGCCGAAAGACGACGACCTCAAAGAACTCAAACGCCTATCCTCCCGCACAAGCGGAAAGACCGTGGAACTCAAAAAGTAGCCCGCCGCGTCTCATGTTATTACCGGCTTCCCATTGCCAGAAAAAATCTGGGTTTCACGCGAAGAACTTCGGGTCACTCTTACGCATTGGTTTTTGCAAAGAAGAACTCCTTGGCGTCTCTGCGTCTCTGCGTGAGCCCCATAAAATCGGTAAATAGGAATGAATCAAATTCACGCCCGCTATCGCTCAAGGCGCAAAGACGCAAAGATGAGTGAAAATCAAATTGGCAAAGAAGTCGTGGATGCAGCCGTGAAGATTCACTCTGCATTGGGACCGGGTCTCCTAGAATTGGTTTACGAAGTGGTATTGGCGAAGGAATTGGAGCGGCGCGGACTCTCAGTTGCGCGGCAAGTGCCCGTGCCAATTGAGTATGAATACATGAAGTTTGAAGAAGGGTTCCGTGCGGACCTCATTGTTGAGGGCACCGTGATTCTGGAACTGAAGTCCGTTGAGCAGTTGAGTAAGGTCCATCATAAACAGCTTTTTACCTACTTGAAACTGAAGCAGCTGAAGCTTGGATACCTCCTTAACTTCGGAGCAGCGCTCATGAAAGAAGGAATAAAGCGAATCGTGAACGGGCTTCCAGAAGAAAACCTTGGCGTCTTAGCGTCTCTGCGTGAGCCTGATCGAAGCAACCAGCACGGGGAATCAAACTCACGCCCGCTATCGCTCAAGGCGCAAAGACGCAAAGATGAGTGAAAATCAAATTGGCAAACAAGAACTCCTTGGCGTCTACGCGTCTCTGCATGAGCCCCATCGCAAGTAAAAATAGTGCGAATGAAACGCTCATACCAATATCTATTAGGTTTTGAACTTTAGCGCGCCGTTTTAACTTGACGCGGCGTCTCTATGAGCGCCGGAGTCGTTAACCATCGGCGGTCATAGACCGCCGCTACAGCAGAGTCCAAAAGCATTCAGCTTTTGGTATCACACGCCTGCGACGCGGAAGCCAGCGCCTTCGAAAAAGGTGCGGACCTTGGGGGCGTTGTCGCCTTGGAGTTCGATTTCGCGCTCGCGCACTGTGCCTCCGCAGCCGCAGGCTTGGCGTGCTTTGCGAGCTAGGTCTTCGATTTCGGCCTCTGAAATGCGGGACTCGAAATCCGACACCACAACAACCGTTTTTCCACCTCTCTGAGCTTTCTCTCGACGCAGCACGACACGACCCATTTTCGCGGGAGTTGTGGAGGGCACATCCTGCTTCGGCTCGGGAGGGACATCGGAAAGGCCGTCCATTTGCAAGGAAGCAAACGGAGACTGCAGAGCGTCCTGCCGAGAGGATGTATCAATGCGAGTTTTTTTCACTAATTCCGATTCCCTCAGGGTGCGAAGAAAGGCGGTAGAAGATAGATGCGGCCTGGCTCTAAGGCGTATTTTTTCCCTGGAAGTTCGATCTCGACTTTTGCAGACGACGACTCGCCAAACATCTTCAGAAAGCGATCCAAATGGTACCTCCGAACATAGCGCACTACTTCGGCTTGCGGAGAATTTGCCAGCAGACGGGCTTTCTCGTAGGCGTTTTCAATATAGCCCAACTCATCCACCAACTTAGCAGCGTAAGCATCTGTACCACTCAAAATGCGACCATCTGCTGGCCCGTTTCTCAACTCATTGGCATCCAACTTGCGCGCGGAAGCCACGATTCCCAAAAAGCGATCGTAACTTTGCATTACGAGACCCTGCACATAGTCCATCTCGTCTTTGCTCATCTCGCGCGCTCCGCTGAGCATATCCTTGAACTTGCCGCTTTTAAAAACCACCGACTCGAGACCGATTTTTCCAAAGAGGTCGCGGTAGTTCAGAGTGGAAATGATCACGCCAATACTGCCGGTGAAAGTCGTGTCGTTGCACATGATCCAGTCGGCCCCGCAGGCCGTATAATACGCCCCGGAGGCTCCGATCGAGTTGAAATAGACGATCACAGGCTTATTCTCCGGAAAATTCCGCACCGCGTTATAAAGAACATCCGAGGCCGTCACCTCGCCGCCGGGCGAATCAACTTCAACAATCACTGCTTTCACATGCGGGTCCCGAGCGGCTTGTTCCAGAGCGATCTTGAAATCTTCGACCATCGAGTCACCTAGGCTTCCGCTCATGCCAAAGCCAATGACCCCATCCAAGGGAATCAATGCAATTTTTGAATGCGAATCCTGTCCTTCCAAAACAACCTCCTCCTCATATTCCTTGTCTGGGAGAACCTTCACCCCCGCCATCGCCGCCGCTCCCCTTGTTCCAATTACCGCAAGCAAAATCAAATTTACAAACATGCTCGCACAAACCGCCACGAGCAGAAACGCAACGAGACATCCGGATTTTTTCATCTGTCAAAAGTCTGAACCAAGCTAGCCCCCGCTCACAAGCCAAGACTCGGATTAATCCCGAATTGAAAAGGTGTCGGAATCTGCGGGCCAACAAAAACGAGCAGGCTCAGACGATCATGCCTGCTGCCACAGTCTCATGCGTGCCGGGATCCACGAGGATGAATGAACCGGTGAGGCGATTGCGGCGGTAGGAGTCATAAAAGAGGGGCGAGGCCGTGCGGAGCGAGATGCGACCGATATCGTTCATTTCAAGGGCAGCGCAGTTCTCTTTTTTGTGAAGTGTCTCGATGTCCACTTGGTAGCGGAGTTCCTGCACGATGGCCTTGGTTTCTTTTGTCGTGTGACGAACGATGTATTTGCCACGGATCTGCATCGGCTTCTGGGAAAACCAGCAAACCATAGCCTCCACATCTTGCGAGGCCTCGGGCGGATTATTGGCTTTTACGAGCATGTCCCCACGCGAGATGTCTATCTCATCTTCCAAGGTCATCACCACCGACTGTGGCGGGAAAGCCTCGTCGAGTTCTTTGCCGCCGGGCAGGTGGATTTTTTTGATGCGCGTGCTGAAACCCGAGGGCATGACAGTGACGGCATCTCCGGGCTTGAAGACGCCACCAGCCACGCGCCCTGCGTAGCCACGGAAGTCGTGGTGCTCCTGCGAGAGTGGACGAATGATCCACTGCACGGGGAAGCGGGCGTCCACATGATTAGCGGTGCCGCCGGTATAAACAGTCTCGAGATGGTAAAGAAGCGAAGCGCCTTTGAACCAAGGCATCTTGTCGGACTTCTCCACGATATTATCGCCATTGAGAGCCGAGACTGGAATGGGGGTAATGTCGGCCACGTTGTCCAGGCGGGAGGCGAATTCGTAGAAGCTCCCGACGATGTCTTGAAAGACCTGCTCGCTGTAGTCCACGAGATCCATCTTGTTCACCGCAAGTACCAGATGCCGTATGCGAAGGAGATTCGACACAAAGGCATGGCGTTTGGTCTGCTCGATCACACCCTTGCGCGCGTCGATGAGAATGATCGCGAGATCCGCAGTAGAGGCGCCGGTAACCATATTGCGCGTGTATTGGATGTGCCCGGGCGTGTCGGCGATAATGAATTTGCGGCGTGGCGTAGCAAAGTAGCGATAGGCCACATCGATCGTGATACCCTGCTCGCGCTCGGCACGAAGGCCGTCGGTGAGGAGGGCCAGATTGACTACAGCATCACCACGGCGGCGGGAGCTTTCCTCCATGGCCAAAAGCTGATCCTCAAAAATGCTCTTGGAATCATAAAGCAAGCGGCCGATGAGGGTGGACTTGCCGTCATCAACGGAACCGGCGGTGGCAAAGCGAAGAAGATCCATGGTTTAAATCAAAGAATGTAGGTTGACCACAGAGGCCACAGAGAGCACGGAAGAAAAGAGGTTTTAGAAATACGAAATTGAGCGAGCGCAAAGAGCTTCGAAGCTGACTCACACTGATTTTGGGCTCTGTGGCCTCTGTGTTCTCTGTGGTCAATCATTAGAAATACCCCTCGCGCTTGCGGTCTTCCATCGCGGTTTCGGAGCGTTTGTCGTCAGCGCGCGTTCCGCGCTCGGTCTGGCGGGCGGCAGCGACTTCGGCGATGACTTCGTCGAGGTTTGAGGCGGTAGATTCAATGGCGCCAGTACAAGTGATATCCCCGATCGTACGGAAGCGGACGACTTTTTTCTCAGCCTTCTCGGTTTCGAGCATCGGCACGCATGCGGAGACGGCTAGGTAGGAACCACCGCGGAAAAAGACCTCACGTTCGTGCGCAAAATAAAGCGATGGCAGCTCGATGTCCTCGCGCTGAATATACATCCACACATCCATCTCGGTAAAATTCGAGAGCGGAAAAACACGGAAATGTTCGCCGGGGTGGTACTTGCCATTGAAGAGATTCCAAAGTTCGGGGCGTTGGTTTTTTGGATTCCACTGACCGAACTCATCCCGATGCGAAAAGAAGCGTTCCTTGGCGCGCGCCTTTTCCTCATCGCGACGTCCGCCACCGAGACAGGCGTCGAATTTTTGCTCCTCGATCGTGTCGAGGAGGGTGACGGTCTGAAGCGAGTTCCGAGATGCAAATGGACCTTTTTCCTCCTTTACGCGACCAGTATCGATCGAGGCCTGCACGGACCCGACCACGAGACGCGCGCCGAGTTTTGCCACAAAAGCATCTCGGTAATCCAGCGTCTCGGAGAAATTGTGACCCGTATCCACATGGAGCAGCGGGAAGGGGATTTTTGCAGGCCAGAAGGCTTTCGCAGCTAGGTGGGCCATCACAATCGAATCTTTTCCACCGGAAAAAAGCAGGGCGGGGTTTTGAAACTGCGCAGCCGTCTCACGGAGGATAAAAATCGCTTCCGCTTCGATCTGGTCCAGATGGTCGAGAGAGTAAATGGGCATGTGTGATTGAGAAACGATGGGCAAAAGTGACCGTGCCTGTCAGCGCGGGCGTCCGTGGGCGGTGGCCGAGCGGAGATGATCAATCAGATGCGATGCACATTCCTCTTCGGAAGCAGCCTCCGTGTCAAGAATCAGGCAGTCATTCACCGGCTCCTCAAATCCACTGTCTTTGCCTGTGAAGTGCTTGATGGCTCCATCCCTCGCTTTGGCATAAAGGCCATTGGGATCCCTCGCCGCACAAGTCTCAAAGGCGGCCCGCACGTAGACCTCGTGAAAATCCTCACCGAGGATCCTACCAGCCAATGCCCGCAATTCACGGTGGGGAGTGATGACAGAGACAATCACGATCACGCCCAAGCTGGCGAGGAGCTTGGCTGTCTCGGCCACGCGACGGACATTTTCGGCGCGGTCCTCATCAGAGAAACCGAGGTTCGAGTTCAAGCCCGCGCGCAGATTATCACCGTCCAAAATGGCTGTAAATCGCCCCTCCGCATGTAGAGTGCGGTCTACAACGTTTGCGATCGTGGATTTTCCAGAACCCGATAGACCATAGAGCCACAGCACCACTCCACGTTGTTCCAGCAACGCCTCTTTGTCGCTACGGCCCAAAAAACGACGTGTCTCCGGGTGGATATTTCGATTCGACAAGTCATCCATCGCTATTGGCATCCTTTCTCCGGCACCTGGCCTGCAGAAAATTTAAAACGGAAAATCTCCATCACATCCTGCTGGCGCCGATTTCTGCCAGCGGACTGCGCTCGCCTTTGCTGAGGCGGATGTGCGCTGTGAGCGTTTGTCCACGGAGCCTGTTGCGGGTATAGACGAGGCCGTTTGAGCGACTATCCACATACGGATTGTCGATCTGTGCGGGGTCACCGACCATCACGAGTTTTGATCCGCGCGACATGCGGGTTACCACCGTCTTGGCCTCGAGGGGCGTGAGTTGCTGGGCCTCGTCCAACACGAAGAAGCGATTGGGGATTGAGCGGCCACGGATGTAGCAGAGCGCTTCGATCTCCAAGAGGCCGCGCTCGATGAGTTGCTCGTAGGGTTTCACAATCGGATGGTGCTGACCCGCCTGCTGACTCGATGGGAACTCTTTTCTACGATCCGATTCCGAGCGGGTTTTGCCCCCGCGTTTCACAGGCTGAATGGGCAAAAGCACTTCGCAGGCATCGTAGATGGATTGCAGCCAAGGGTGCATTTTTTCATTCAGGGTGCCGGGTAAAAAACCAAGTGTGTCACCCATGGCCACAACCGGACGGCTCACGGTGAGGCCATTAAAATCATCGCGTCCGGTGAGGAACAAGCCCGCTGCCACAGCGAGAAGGGTCTTGCCGGTTCCCGCCTGTCCGTAGCAGGTCACAAGTGAAATGGAAGGATCCAAGAGCGCATCAAGGAAGCACTGCTGTCCCGAATTTGCGGGCCTGAGATCGATGCCCTTTGGAATTGGCAGATTTGACGGGATATTGAGGCGAGACAGAACCCCATTGCCGTGGTGACGTGCTGGAAGCAACTTGGATTCCGACACCTTGAGCATCACATATTCATTGAGGTCCAACGTACCGGTACGCGATGTCGGCAAATCAATCGAACCGGAACTGCCAAAACGCTGCAACTCGTGCGCCTCGACCTCGACAGAGCGCAACTCCCCACTCTCTGCGTCGGAGACGGCGACTTTGTCGTTCAGGTAATCCTCGCATGGCAGGCCGATCGCCATCGCGCGGAGTTGCATATTGATGTCCTTCGTGACGAGAAAAGTGGGAGCCGTCTCCTGCTCCTGCAATGCCAACGCGGATCCGATGATCCGGTGGTCCATGCGGTTCTGATCTGTAAAAATTTTTATGAACCGCTTCATGGCGGCCGACTGGCGGCTTTTTTCGAGGAAGTTGTTCACGAGAATCCTCACCGTGCCACCGCCTATGGTAGGAGCACCGCCTGTGACGCTCACCGAGTCATGGCCAAAAATTTGGCTTAAGAGCCGGTGTGCCTGCCTTGCATTTGCTCCACGTTCGCTCTGCTCGTTCTTGAAACTATCAAGCTCCGTGAGCACATCGACGGGAATAAAGACGTGATTGTTTTGGAATCTGTTCAAGCAATTGGGGTCATGCAGAAGAACATTGGTATCCAGAACGAAGTTTTTGACGGCTCCCGCAGCGCGGGCGCGGTCGGCTGATGCCAATTCAGGAAAGAAAACGCCCTGCTCTTCGGCAAAGTCCGCGGATTTGGGTCGGTGCATTTTGGGATTTCTAAAAAAGATGAAGTACGAAATCTACCATTACATCCTCCGAGCCGTCGCTGTCACCATGGAAGAAAGGGAGTGCTAGAAAAAGACGACCTGGAAACTAGCACGAGCAGAATTCCGATGGAAAAAACCAGTGACCCGCTTAGTGTGCCTGAGCTCCGAATGAAACCAATGCGTCCCACATGTTGCTTCGCCACTTGATGGCATTTTTCCTCCTGTTCTTCACGGGAACAGCTTGGGCGGATTCAAGCCTCGCCGAAATCAACGAGGCTTGTGGAGTTCCTCTTTTTTCGGATGAAAACCTCTGGGATGACAAAGCAGCCGACGTTGCCGCGCGACTTGGTTGGCCTGAAGAGTCCAGAACTTCCAGCGATGCCAGTTATCGCTTATATTCTGGAGCGGAAATGCGATTTTTTGGTTGCAGACCTTACTCCCTTTCCATGCATGCCGAAGAGGGCAAGCCATCCGCTCTGTCGATGGTTTTTGCTAACAAAGGCGATGCTGTAGATATCTCCCAAAGTTCAAAACGCAAACGAAGCAATTCCTCTGGAGACTACAAGCGAGCCATTCAGGACGACAAAAAAGATCTCACCTCACTGCTCACCCGCTTATTTGGCGAGCCGGTTGCCGACAGCTTTGGGCAAGGACGCGAGACGCGCGAATCGGTGAAACGTTGGGACTGGCACGGGCATGCCTTTCTTCTTGCAGCTCCACGCGACGAATACGTTGCCCTCCGGATCATAACGAGTGATTCTGCAGATGCTGGCGGCAAATCCCGCGTTCTGGATTCAGCAATGCGTGAGCGCGTCTCCAATCGAATCGAAAAAAGACCAAACGGAGATGTGGTTCTCAAAGACATTCCGATGGTTGATCAGGGTCCAAAAGGCTACTGCGTGCCGGCGACTTGGGAGCGTGCGATGCGATATATGGGAGTTCCAGCCGACATGTATGTGCTCGCTATGGCCGGCCAGACTAGTGCTGGCGGGGGGTCATCGGTTACAGCGGTCTCTGCTGGAGCAAGCCTCTCGATTCTCAAGGCGGGAAGAAGAATCGAATCCCCGACGCTGAAGCTCGACGCGGCCAGCGTCTCCAGATTCATAGATTGTGGCCTGCCGATCATGTGGGCGATGTTCAGCACGGCAGACTACAACAAGTCCGTAAACAGCCGCATTTCAGCCCGCAAAAATTTTACCGACCCGGCCGAATGGAAAAAAGTGCTGGTGCAGGCGCGCAGAGAGGTTAGGAAATTTCAACCCGACAACCAAAGCGGGCACATATGCATGATCATCGGTTACAACAAGCAAACCGGCGAACTCGCGGTCTCCGACTCTTGGGGGCCAGAGTTTGCTGAACGATGGATCATGCCGGAAGAAGCCGCAGCCGTTAACCAAACCACATCACACACAGTTATCAATTTTTGACCTATGGAATCCACCACACCCTTTGACATCGCAAAAGCCCGTGAACTCTACAACATCGATAGATGGAGTGGCGGGTACTTTGGGATCAATTCTTCCGGCAACGTCTGCGTTTTTCCAAAGCGCAATGAAGAGACGATCGACCTCATGGATGTGGTTGCCGAAGCCCGCCAAAGGAAGCTTGCCTTCCCGCTGGTCGTTCGCTTCCACGACCTGTTGCGCGATCGTGTCGAAACAATCAATAAAGCCTTCGCCACAGCCATTCAGGAGGCCTCCTACTCCTCCCCGTATCGCGGGGTATTTCCAATCAAGGTCAACCAACTCCGCGAAGTCGTAGAGGAAATCATCGACGCCGGTAAGCCTTGGCACTTTGGTATCGAGGCGGGCAGCAAGCCTGAGCTTCTTGCGGCGCTGGCCGTTCATTCCGATCCCGAGAGCCTCGTGATCTGCAACGGGTATAAAGATACCAGCTTCATTCAGAACGCGCTTCTTGGCCGCAAGCTCGGCAAGTCGGTGATCCTTGTTGTCGAAAAACTCGAGGAACTGGCCCACATCCTCCGTGTTTCTCAAGAGATGAAAATCGAGCCACTCATCGGCCTCCGGGTTCGCCTCCTCTCAAAGGGCGCCGGCAAGTGGGCGACGAGTGGTGGCGAAAACGCCAAATTCGGGCTTTCCACCGCTGACCTTGTAGAGGCCAGCGATATCCTCCATGCCGCCGGACTCGCCCACTGCCTCAAGCTTGTGCATTTCCACGTCGGCTCCCAAGTGCCAGACATCGGCACGATCAAACGCGCCGTCCGCGAAGCCGCCCGCTTCTATGCCAAGCTCTCGAAAATGGGTCACGAGCTGGGTTATCTCGATGTCGGCGGCGGGCTCGGTGTAGACTACGACGGCTCGCGCACCACATTCGACAGTTCGATGAACTACTCGCTCGAGGAATACGTGAGGGATATTGTTTACACTGTGAAAGAGGTCTGCGACTCGGAGTCCGTCGCCCACCCCATACTCGTCAGCGAAAGCGGCCGTGCAATCGTGGCTCAACATTCTGTCCTCATCGTGGAAACTTTTGGCGCTATTGAGAAGGCCAGCCGCCACGAGCAGCCTGCGGCCAATAGTGAAACCCCACTACTTGCCGACATCCTCGAAATCCGTAACAATCTCGCGCCTCAAAACCGCTTGGAAAACCTCCACGATGCTCAGGAAATTCGTGAACGTGCGCAGTCGATGTTTGACCTCGGCATGCTCGACCTTCGGGCTAAAGCCAGCATCGAAACGGTCTACTGGCAGATCGCCTCAAATATTGTGGAACTCTTCCGCGATGCCGAGCACGTCCCTGAAGAAGTTCGCGAGATCGAGATCGCCATCGGTGACCAATACCTTTGCAACTTCTCAGTTTTCCAATCCCTCCTCGACCACTGGGCGCTAGGGCAACTCTTCCCCGTCATGCCAATCCACCGCCTCTCAGAACGTCCGGACCGCAACGCGACACTTGTGGATATCACCTGTGATTCGGATGGCAAAGTCGCCAAATTTATTGACCTCCAGGACGTGAAAGAAACGCTTCCGCTCCATCGCTGGCATCCAGGCAAACCTTACTACATCGGCTTCTTCTTGGCCGGCGCGTATCAGGACATCATGGGCGACCTCCACAACCTATTTGGCCGTGTGAACGAGATGCACATCTACCTCGACGAAGACGAGGACTCTGGACACTACGTCGAAGAGGTCCTTCCCGGCAGCACTATCGGCCAAGTTCTTTCCCTCACCCAGTGGGATGTGAACGAGCTTGCACGCCAGATGAAGGCCCAGACCGACGCCGCAATCAAGAGTGACCGGCTCAAGCCAAACGAAGCCATGCGCCTTCTCGATGAATACGAAAAGAGCCTCACGCTCTATACTTATCTGAACTTCGACGACCAGCACGAGCCACGGAAGTAATTCCCGCAGCCGCAGTGCTGGCTCAATGAAAGGTTGAGAGCCCGCAGGCTATTGTTACAAAAATCGTAACTACTCAGGTAGGCGCGAGCGGGTGATGGCTCGGGGATTTTTGAGCGGGCAGTGGCTGTTTTTTGTTTAGGTGCCCGAGAGGTTCAGGAGGAGTTGGGGGTTG
>VFJO01000184.1 GCA_009886045.1 Verrucomicrobiota bacterium | reverse complement strand
CCGACTTATCCCGAAAACGGATTTTTAGACAGGAGGACAGGATGGAGAGGATTTACAGGAAAGGCTTTGGCTTTTGTTTGATATCGCACAAATCATTTCAAACACATCGGATCATAAACAGATCATCCTCTGTGTTCTCTGTGCGCTCTGTGGTTAGTTCTGCTGGATTCGGACTTATGCGGGCAAAGGCCCGCCTCATTCCGGCCGACAAGGCCGCGCTGGCGCGCTGACGCGCTGACGCGCGGGAGAAATGGGCGCCGACGGGGCATCGCCCTCCAAGGTTTTCGATGGGCGCTTCCGCGCCCCATTCTTAAAAAATCCGCGCTGCGCTGGTGCGCGGGAAAACCACGGCGCTGACGGAGCAGCGCCCTCCAGTTGGGGATGGTTGGGTTCTTACGCTGTTGGGGAATTGAGAAACTGGAGGATGGCCAATTCGGCGGCGGCGGCGGCTTCTGGGACGAGGTGGTGTTGCATGGCGAAGCCGTGGGGCATTTTCTGGCCGATGTGAAGTTGCACGGGGGCGCCTGCCGAGCTCGCGCGTGTGGCAAAATCGACGCCGTCATCACAGAGCGTGTCGTCTTCACCGACGATGACGAGGGTTTGCGGGAGGCTGCTCAGATCGCCGTGAGCTGGGCTGGCGAGCGGATGCGTCCACAATGCCTGCTCGGGGGCGTAGATGGCGCGCTGAAAAGCCAGAAGCTCGAGGCCATTGTAGGGATGATCTTTTCCCAAGCGCATCATGGATGCGTGTTTCTCCAGCTCGAGATCCAACACGCCGCAAATGAGCATCAATTTGTCTGGAAGCGGGTCGTGATTTTCCCGGCAGAAAAACCACAGCGCGGCAGCCAAATTGGCGCCAGCGGAGTCTCCGCCAACGGTGATCTCGCCGGGGAACATTTTTTTCATGGCACGGAAAACGCCGATGGCATCGTGGAGCGCGCAGGGGAATCTCTCTTCCGGCGCCAAGCGGTAGTGAACGGCCACGACGGTGTGTCCGGACAAGGCGGCTATGCGTTTTGCCCAGCCCAAGTGTTTGCCCGATGCGGGTGCGATCCAGCCGCCTCCGTGCAGATAGAGAAAAGCCTTCGTCGAAGCTTGTGGCGGAGTGAAAAGGGTGACCGGCACGGAAATCCCGGAATCGAGCGAGGGCAGGCTGTGTTCGGAGACCTCGACTTCGGGGAAGTCTGCGAGGCTGGGGTGGTCGGGTCTGCCCCAGAGTGCGCGAATTTCGGCTACCCAGCGGTCTCGCATCGGAACGCCCGGAACAAGTTGGCGATACAGCTCGGCTGCGGGCCCACTCTGCATCTCAGCGGTGAGTCCATTCTTCATAGCGTGCCGACTTTGCGCGCTGCCACCTCGTCGATCGCCGCTTGCAATTGGGCCAATCGCTGTTCCCTCGAGCCCCACAACTCCACAAGATGCGGGCCATTTTTTTTCGGCAAAACATCGAAGCGGCCGTCGCGGTAAATTTGTTTGAAGATGGCATCCACCGCATCGCGATAGGCATGATCCACGGGCCTGATGCCATCGTCCTCCATCTCCACGGGCCAGGCGTCGGATTTTGGCACAAATGCCAAGATGTCGAGATGCCCCAGAGATTCCTTCACGGCGGGGACCATCGACTCCACAAACGCGTCGTTGATGTCCGTGGTGCCTTGCGTGGCTGTGAATTGGGAATACGCGATGTAGTCCACCGGAGATCGATCAAAAATGACGTTGTCGGTGAAGTGGCAATAGCGGTAAACCCTGCCGATGTTGTAGTACATCTGGATGCCGTTGTGTAATTTTGTGGAGGCGTCGCGGAAGAGGATTTCATAGGGCCCGTAGAGCCCGAGGGCGCGGTAGGGTTCCTCTTCGCGTTGGAAGTGGGGGTGGCTGGCAACCCATTCGTTGACGATGGTTGATTTTCCTAACGAGTGGGATCCGGATATCGCGATTCGCATGAGTGGGATTGAAGCAAAGTATCGAGGGAAAGGAGATATTTTATCTTACGGGTGTGGCATTGGGTGTTGGGGATTCTTGGGCGTCGCGGATGGCTCTTTGAATCGCTTTCTGAGTGGCATCGGAGCTGGAGTCGCGAGTTTCCAAGGCGGATTTTTTGGCTTCCTCGATCGCTTTGGTGGTGGAATCGGTGGCGCTATTGGGAATCGGCTCGTAGTTTGGGATGGCCCGAGGGGTGGGCGTGGGGGTCGCGCTTGGCGTGATGAATTGATCGGCGATGAGCGTGCGTGCTTGGCGGAAGAGATCCTCGAGTTCCACACGTTGGGCGCGGCTGAGCCCACCGCGGGCTGCGGCGAGGATTTGGATGCGGTAGTTGATCGCCTCGTCGTAGGCTTCATTTGCATAGGGCAATTTGCGCAGGCGATGGGTGATGCGCTCGCCGAGCCCGCCATCTGCTAGGGCATCGCCTTCGGAGTCGTAGGCGGAGCGCTTTCCAGAGTCCTCGAGCCACGAGCCGGTTTCATCCACCGTACTATAGAGGAGATCGGCCTTCAGCCCGCCTTCGCGCTGCATGACGACTTGCATGCAGGGAATCATAGCATTCCGGGTGGAGGAGGGTTGGAGCTTGGTGTCTGCGATGACCCAGCCTGCGGCGCGGTAGCAGACCGTGACGTCGTGGTAGCCGAAGAACGGATAATCAAACGAGATCGTCGCAAGCGTCGCGCCTTTTTGGAATTGCCAGATGTGGGAGAAGATACCGTCCTCAAAAGCCGCGCGCTTTGGCATGGGCTTGGTTTCCGAGACAAGCCGCCAGCCGTCGATTTCTGGCGGAAGAGTGAATTTGGCAGAGCCATCCATCCATGCCCGACTCACGCGCCTGGCACCTTCTTGGCGGAAATGGAAATCCCATCCGCGAACGAGTTGCAGCGCGCCTAGGATGACTAAGAGCACGGTGACGAAGCGGAGGCTTCCTTGGTAAAAAAACCCGTCGAGGAGGGGTTCGGTATTTTTTTTGATCTCTGACTTGCTCAGGAGAAAATTTCCGCGTGAGAGGAGTTTCGAGAGGATCGCATCCATCAGGACAATGAATCCCAAGTAGGTGGCTGTGAGCACCAATCCGAGAGCCTCATGTTTCCAACCCGTAAAAAGATCGATTTGGAGGTGGAATAAAAACCACGCGCACGAGGTGATGCGCACGAGGTTGCCGGCCAGCACGCAGACGATCGTGAGGGCATAGAGTGTGACAAGAAAGAAGAACGAGCGTCGCTGCCACATGGCGTAGAAAACGCAGGCGGATGTCATGAAAAGCACGGAGTTGATGCCGCTGCAGGCTTCCTCCACGAGCAGACGCTGGCCGGGGATTTCGATGATCGTGCCGGTGAGCAAATGGGGGATGCCCAGCAGGCCAAGGACCTGGCTGCTGCCAGTCGTTGCCCACTCTTGCAGAAGCAGCGCAAAACGGGCGTCGAGTTTGAGTGGAGGCGGGAGAACCGAGAGCAGCACAAGCCATGCGGGGAAGATCGATTTCACCAGACGCCACCCTCCGAACCACCACGCTGTGGTGAGCAATGCCATAAGGAACGACGCCGCACCTAGCCAAGGTGACCACAGAATGGATGCTGCGGTGAGCACGACCAGCACAGCGAGAACCAAGGGGAGGCGGACCCAAAGCGAGCCCGGATGCAGCGGACGATCCACTTCTCCAAGCCCTCGCCAAGCGAGCAAAACCGAGCCTGCTAACGCCAGCGGGAAAAATTGGTAGGTATCATACTGCCACAAGTTGTAAAAAAATTGGGCCAGGAGCGGGCCAAACCCTGCCAAGGCGATTAGCAAGAGGAGGGTCGGCGTGAGGAGACGTCCGCTTCGGTGGTCGGTCGTGGGGTTGCTCATCTCTGGGGTGGACGCTGAAAATTCCCGCTCATTTCTTTTTTTTGGCCTGTTTTTTCTTCTTCGCAGCGGGCGACTCAGCGGGTGTGGGCGATGGCTTGGCCTCGTTGAGGTAGGTTTGCAAGAATTGGATTTCCTGAATTGAGAGTTGCTGAGGAGCGAGGAGTGACATGACGTTGCGGGCGTCATTGCGGCGATTGTTGGCGGCAAAGGCTGCGGCGAGGAGGGCTTTGTGCGAGGGTGTGAGAGAGGTGACGTAGACGTCGGGCTCACAATTTTCCAGCAAGGTGAGAGCTTCTTTATTTTTGCCTGCTTTCAGGAGGGAGAAGGCCTGAGTCGCACGAAAGGCAAAGTCGCGCGGGTTCGCTTCGCAGAGGAAGGCCAACTTTTTGCGATCCACCGGCAGGTTTAGAAGGAGGCTGAGGAAATTCAGGTCGTTTTGAAGCGTGAGGTCGTTGGCCAAGTCCGGCGAAGTGGCGGCCGCGATCTCGTAGGCTCGGTGGGTGCGCGCTGCATCTCGGCGCATGAGAACCGAGGGTAGTAGCTTGATGAAGGAATCTTTGGCCGTGTCGGAATTTGAGAGGACTTCTTGCAGGCCTTGATCAAAGCGTTGGTCTTCGCCGACGAGGTTGATGTAGGCGAGTGCCTCAAGGAATTCCGAACGGTCCACCGATGCCATCTGGAGGCCTTCGGAATAGAGCGCACGCCCTTCGTCCACTTGCCCCGACATCACGAGGGCACGCCCCAAAAAAAGTTTCTTCAAAAACTCGGGCAGCGGGAGATTGGGCTGGGCGAGAGCGTCCAGGATGGCTGGCCAGTTTTGTGAGAGCGATTGCGCCTGCAACCAAAGGGACAAGACTTCGCGCTGCTTCAGAGCCTCATCCCTTGTGAGAAGGGCAGCCGCTTGCTTGGGCTCGTCCATGAGAATGAGAAACTTCGCCCCCGCCGAGCGATCTTCCAGCGACGCGCCTTGCATACGCTGGAGCATTTTTTCCAGCACAGAAGCCGTGGATGCGGGGTTGATCTGAATCTCCATGTTATCAGCGAGCAGAAGCGCCTGCCCGTTCGACTTCGGGTTTTCGCGAAGTGTGGCTATCCAGACTGGCATATCGGAAGGTGGCACCAACCCGCGCGTAATGGCTGTGGTCGCGGCCTCAACGCCAATGGCATCCGAGCGTTTGGAGAGCCCCCGCAGGATCTCAAGAATTTCGGGAGCTGTTTTTTCATTCAATCGGTAGGCGAGGAGGAAGCGCGCGAGAGCGGCCTGGCTTGTGCCGGTCGTATCGGTCTCGATGGCCATCCGTATTTCGGCTTCGGCGCCTGGCAAATCGTTTTTTGAAATGAGCAAATCTGATCGGAGCATGTGACCGAGCACGGCGTTTCCTCCGCCGGCGGCCGCGCCAGCGAGCCTCTCAGCTAGGGCCCAATCGCCCTCGCGGGCTGCCGTCACCGAATATTGGCTAAGGTCTTGAAGAGTGAGGGCTCCGCAATCCGCCAGTTTGCGCCAAGTCTCCAGCGACTTCACCCCATCGCCCCTTGCCCCCTGAACCTGAGCCAGCAGACGTAGTACCTCAACATTTTTGGGCTGCAGCCGCAGAGCGGTCTCAAGGCTCATCGCCGCCTCGGTCACGTTCCCCTGCTGAAGATATTCTTTGGCCAGAGTCGCGAGGCGTTGACTCTGACGGGCCTTAAATTTTCCATAACCCCAGTAGCCGACTCCGCAGGTCGCGGCTAATGCCAATAGGATAAGTAGGATAAAAATCCAGCGACGTCCTTTGCTTGGTGATGGGGGTTCCTGAGCGAGCATGGATTTCGTAGTGGTATCGTGTGGAGGAATTTTTTCAGGATGCGAGCTTATTAATGCGGCGTGGTATTGCGGGGCAGCAGATTACCATGAGCAGGCGGGTTTTCTATGGCAATGGCTTCTTGGAGGCGCTTTTGGGCGGTACGGCCAAGTGTAACCTCCTCGGAGGTACCCTCCATGACGAGAGTTGCCACATCTCGAGATTTTCGGTTCAAACTGAGAGTTGCATGAAGGTTCGTAATGAGGGAGCGGTCCAGGCGAACGAAGGGAGGCGAGGGTAAAATCTCCTCATAATATCGCAGCGCGTGACAGATCATCATCGGCGGCGAGCTTTTTAAGAAAACTCGCGTAAAGTCGCCGTCAGCCTGTAGGAGGAGAATGTCTTGAATCGGGGCGGTGACAGTGCGTTGGGGCGTGCGAAGGCAGATGTGATCCTCGAGAGTGTAGATCGGCGGCTCGAGGGTGGGGGTGAAAGAGGCATGCAGGCGGCGCACCGCTTGGGCAAAGCGGGCGGGTCTCACGGGCTTCAGCAAGTAGTCCACCGCTTCGATGTCGAATGCTTGACTGGCGTGCTCGGCGTAGGCAGTCACCATGACCACTTTTGGCATGATGTCTAAAGCCTGGAGCAAATCGAAGCCCGTGCCGCCAGGCATGCGAATATCCAAAAAAATGGCATCGGGACTTTCGCGACGGAGCAGCTCAAGGGCGGAGGCGTGGGAATCGGCTTCGCCGATGAGTTGAAGCTCCGGATGAGCGCCGAGGAGGTGTCGGAGCCCTTGACGAGCTAGATTTTCGTCATCGACGACAGCTACGCGAAGCATGGAGAACCCTCCAATCGTAATGTCACAAAAACTTGCCCGTCTGCACTGTGAAGAACCATGGAGTGACGGCTTGGGTAGTGAATCTCCAGGCGGCGGCGGATTGTTTCCAGGCCCACGCCTTCCGTGTTGTTCGGCATGCAAAGATGTCCGGTATTTCGGATTTGAATGAGGAGTTGCTCCCCTTGTACTTCTGCCAAGATGTTTAGGTGCCAAGGCGGGGCTGCCAGTTCAAATCCATGCTTGAAGGCATTTTCAACTATCGGCTGCAGCAGGAAGCTGGGAACAAGAATTTCCCGAGCTTCGGGCGATGTCGCTATGTGCGTGCTCAGGCGTTCGCCAAATCGGCAGGTCTGGATTCGCAGGTACGCTTTGGTGGCATCGAGTTCTACCGCAAGACGAGTGATCAACTGGCTGCGATGGTCTAGCGAGTAACGCAAATAGGAAGAGAGCTCGCCCACCATGTCGATGGCGGCATTGGGATGGGAAAGAATCTCTGACGAGATACCGTTTAACGTGTTGAAGAGGAAATGCGGGTCGAGCTGGAAGCGGAGGAGTTGGAGTTCCGTCTTTTTTGCATTGGCGCTGGCCTCGGCAGCTCGCAGAGATTCGCTGTGGGAATGCAGCTCGGCTTTGACCAGAAAATATCCGAGCGACCACGCCAGATAGAGCGTCCAGAGCGCGATCGTGAGAAGAAACATTCTCTGCCATGCGGTGTAGGGAAGCGCCTGCCAGTGTGCCAGATTGACTGCAATCTGAAGCGCACCGGCATGCAGTGCAGAGGCGAATAAGGAGAGTGTTAAAATTTGAACCGCAAAAAAGACGTGGAGCGAGACTTGAAACCCCTTGGCACGGTAGAATTGTCGCAGGATTCCCGAGAGAATGAAGCCTACTCCGCATCCACTCAGCGCAAGCAGGAGTGCCCGGACGATGTCTTGGTGCATCACAAGGCGTGCTAGGAAGGAGATAACTCCAATGCCAAACCACACAAGGCCATTGATGAGCCAAAATCTGGGTGGATGAAAAAGTCGCTGTCGGGCGGCATCGAACACGGGAATATGCTGAGGGCAAAACACGGAGTGGTCAACGTGGTATAAGTCCGTAACGGCCGGATTCATCGAGTATCCCGCCGGATTCATCGAGTCGCGGTGGAATGTTTTCGAGATGGGCCGATTGCTTAACAATTCCCCAATTATGAAAAAATTTATACTACTCCTCAGCAGCATTCTTTTTCCTGTCGTCGCAGCGTTTGGTCATGGCTCGATGGCGGATCCCATAAGCCGCTCTTACGAAGTCTTCCTCGAAAATCCGGAGGCCCCCCGAAGCGCTGCTGGAAAAGCGGCGGTTGCGGTCGCAGGAACCCAAGCTTTCTATGACTGGCACGAGGTCAGTCTCAATGTGCCCGATTACAATTATCAGGCGAAAATCCCAGACGGCAAATTGCCTGGTGCAGGCCGTGACAAATATGCGGGACTCAACCTTGTCCGCACCGACTGGCCTGCAACAAAAGTGGTTCCCGGGCTTAGAGTGTGCCGCTTTTATGCAGCGACTCCGCATGAACCAAGTTTCTTCAAGGCCTACGTAACCCGCCAAGGATACAACCCCGCGCAGGCTCTCCGCTGGTCGGATTTGGAGCTCATTTCGGGAGGGGAAACGGCCTCCCTGAGCGACTCAAATTACTACATGACGCTTGCGCTTCCTCAACGTACCGGTCGCCATTTGCTTTATGTCATCTGGCAGCGCATAGATCCCGCCGCAGAGGTCTTCTTCTCCACAAGCGATCTCGATTTCGGGGGCGTTGATTACGGCACTGTGCCTTTGCCAGTCGTCGCTCCT
>VFJO01000213.1 GCA_009886045.1 Verrucomicrobiota bacterium | reverse complement strand
GAGCAGATGCCGACAAGATCGGCTACAAAAACAACTTCACGATCTTCGACGAGGGTGACCAACTCGGGCTCATCAAAAAAGTCATCAACCGCGTCACCGCGAAGGATGAAAAACTCGATCCGGGCCTTGCGAAGAATCTTATCAGCAAAGCCAAGAATAATGGCTGGGCCGCCCCACAGGATGATGAAACCGTGATCGGGGCTGTCTATGCCCGCTACAATCGTGAATTGCACGCACTCAATGCCATGGACTTCGACGACCTCCTCGTCCAAGCCGTGCGCCTGTTGAATGAGAACCCAGAGGTTCGCGAAAAGTGGAGGACCCGATTCAGCCACATGCTGGTTGATGAATTTCAGGATACAAACCGCCTCCAACTCGATCTCGTAAGCCTCCTCGCCGCAGGCGATCCTCCAAATATCTGCGTCGTGGGCGATGACGACCAGAGCATCTACGGGTGGCGAGGGGCCGAAGTGTCGAACATCCTCGAATTTGAAAAACATTTCCCAAACCCGAAGATCATCCGCCTCGAGCAAAATTATCGCAGCACCAATCCGATTCTCACCACGGCAAACCGCCTGATTCAAAACAACCCCCGCCGCCGCGTGAAAAACCTCTGGAGCGCTGTTCCCGGAGGCGACCCCGTACATGTCGTGGCTGTCGCAAATGACAAGACCGAGGCGGAATTCGTCGTGGGCGAGGCCGGTGCCATCCGTAACGCCAGCGGCCTCCCTTGGGAACACTTCGCGGTGATCTACCGCATGAACGCACAGTCCCGACTCCTCGAAGAAAATCTCCGCCGCATGAAAATCCCCTACCGACTTGTCGGCGGGAAAAGTTTTTTCGACCGACGCGAGATCAAGGATGTTCTGGCAACCATCACCTGCCTCATCAATCCGCAAGATGACATTTCCCTCCTTCGCATCATCAACACGCCACCTCGCGGCATCGGCGCAACTTCGGTCGAAGTCGCTCTCGAGCACAGCGCAAAGGCAGGACGCAGCCTTTTTGAAACGCTCACCGATCCGGCATTCGAGCCGGAGGTGACACGCAAGACCGCCGCTGCAATCCGCACCTTTGCCGAAGATCTTGCCGCAACCCGCATCCACCTGCTCACTCCGGGGGCTGACGCCTACGCGATCGTAAACGGCTACCTGTCCGAGACGGGTTACTTTGAAGATCTCAAAAACTCCTGCAAAACTCCTGAAGAGGCTCTCAACCGGGAATCCGGGGCCAAGGAAATCCTCAATGCCTTAGCCTCTCACCAAGAAAAAAAGCGCGGTAGCGTTCAGGATTTTCTCGATGAGCTATCGCTTAATCGAGAGCGCGAGGAGAACAAAAAAGAAGAATCCGCCGGCCTCACACTCATCACGCTCCACGCCGCCAAAGGTCTGGAATTTCCCCATGTATTCCTCATAGGCGCTGAGGACGGACTCCTCCCGCACGAGCGCTCGAAATCGGAAGGTACCGTGGATGAGGAACGCCGCCTCTTCTATGTGGGCATCACCCGGGCAATGAAATCACTCACCATCACACATTGCCGCAACCGCATCAAATTTGGCTCCGCCATGTCCTGCCGACCCAGCCCATTTCTCACCGAGATCGAAGGGGATACCGTCCTCACAGAATCACACGAAGAGATCATGTCCCGCCCCGTGGCCGCAGAGGACATGGCCGCTTCTTTTGCGAGCCTCCGCGCCATGCTTGATCAAGATTGATCAGGGTTAATTCAGAAATTGAGACAAAAGTTTGCCAGACAGGCCGCTCGAGGTTAGTTATAGAAAGCGTGAAAGAGTCTCTTTTAGAAATCAGCGACGTTGAATTGATCCAGCGCATGGGAATAGGCGACTCGGAGGCATTTTCCGTTTTTCACCACAGGCACATCGGTATCATTTACTCCACGGCTTACCGTGTTCTGAACAACGAAACAGATGCCGAAGATGTCGCCCAAGAAGTCATGTTCATGCTTTGGGAGAAATCCCCGATGTACGACACCACTAGGGGCAAACCGGTGACATGGGCCGTAACAATAACCCGCAATAAAGCCATCGACCGTCTTCGCTCCTACCAGCGCCGCATGCGCCTCCAAGATGAAGTGCGGCTCGAAAACGTAGATACGATGGATGACCACACACCCGTCCATTCCGTCCGCGCCAACGAGAAAAGCGATCTCGTCCGTTCTGCAGTCATGAAACTCAACGACGACCAGCGCGAGGTAATCGAAATGCTCTACTTTAAAGGCCTCTCCCAACACGAAATTTCCGATCGAATCAGCAAACCCATATCCACGGTCAAAGCCCGCATCCACCGCGGCATGGTGCGACTCCGAAAAATCGTGGGCACCGAGGTTTAAAACCTCATGGTGGTTCTCGGCATTGATATCGGCGGCACCGGCATCAAAGGTGCTCCGGTGGATATTGATACGGGCAAGCTCATTGCTGAGAGGTTCCGTATCCCGACTCCCCAACCCGCACTGCCCAACGCTGTCGCTGATGTCATCGAGCAGATCGCCAGCCACTTCAAACACAAAGGCCCAACCGGCGTCACATTCCCAGCCATCGTCAAAAAAGGCGTCATCTACTCAGCCAGTAATGTCGATGCCTCATGGATTCAGGTGGACGCCGCCAAACTTTTTCAACACCACCTCGGAGGTCCAGTCACAGTCGTAAATGATGCCGACGCCGCTGGCATCGCAGAAATGCGATTCGGCTCGGGACACGGAGAACAAGGCGTTGTCATCATGCTCACCTTCGGCACAGGCATCGGCTCTGCCATTTTTCATAACGGCAACTTGCTTCCCAATTCCGAACTCGGCCACATCCAACTCCGGGGCAAGGATGCGGAACTGCGCTGCTCGGAACGCATCCGTGAACAAAAGGACATGTCCTTTAAAAAATGGGCTAAGATAGTAAGCGAATACCTTGAGACACTTGAAAAACTTTTCTCCCCGGAGCTTTTCATTATCGGTGGGGGCATCAGCAAAAAAGCCGATAAATTTCTCCCCTACCTCACAGCGAAGACCGATGTCCTCATCCAACCAGCCAAAATGCTCAATGACGCTGGCATCATCGGTGCAGCATACCTCACAAACATTCTCTCTTGATCTGAAATCAGATTTCAGAGAGTCTGAAGCTCCTTAAACGGGGTCTTAGCTCAGTTGGTAGAGCGCCTCAATGGCATTGAGGAGGTCAGGGGTTCGAATCCCCTAGGCTCCACCACCCCCCAGCTAAAATGGGCAGCCAACGATCTCCAAGCAAAGGCCCGAGGAGTCAACCAGCCTTAAACCAATCGTAAAATAGTCCGCGAGAGGATTTCTACCGCCCACACGATCACTGCTGATACCTCAGTGGCATTATGGAGGAGGTCGCCCGCAAACATCCATCCCGTCACGGAAGGGGAGGCCATCACGAGCAACACGGAGATGAACGAAAGGTTGGCAAAATAGATGACCGTGAGGGAAAAAAATCCCCCTCCGTATTCAATGTCCGGTTGGCCTTTTTGAATCATCCACAGGGTATAGGCAAGGTGGAGGAACCAAGTAAAACCAATGCCAAAATACAAGAGGCTCGGAAACCCATCCAAACCAAGACCGAATACGGAAACCCCATAGGCCACTACCCAAACAAGCGTGTAAAATGGGAAAAAATAAGGAGCAAGAATGATGAGGGTATTGGTTCTGTCCGTAACGACATGCCCACCATCCTCGCGAACATGAAAGTCATGCACGCGGCCACCGTGAATCCAAACCCACAAGGCATGAGTCAGCTCGTGCCCCATCACATAGAGCAAACGCAGCGGCTTGAAGGCAAAAAACCACAGCAATCCCAACAGGCCGCCGAGCGCGAAGCCCTGCACTTCTGCACTTCCAAAAAACCAGCCCCGGGCCGCGCTTTTTAAAAAGGCCCCGTAAAAGGTGAGGGTCAAAACAAAGCACGGGAAAAGCAATAGAACCCCGGTCGGAAACTTCACCCAACGCTTGGGAACATAACCAAATTCCACGCCAGTAAGCGTGGAATAAAGGGACCGACGGGATTTTCTTACGGGATCTAGCCGCTTGGATGCCATTCCTGAATCAAGCAAATCTCACACACATCAGCACGGCAAAAAAATATCGAACGGCGCCTCCGATAACAATCGGATCGCGCCGTTCGAAGGAGGGGGAAATCAAAAAATGTTACTTGGACGCTTTGACTGCTTTGACTGCTTCGACCGTTTTGGACGCTTTGGCCGTGATGACCGCTTTATTAAGGCGGCTCTTGCGACGATTGGCAACGTTGCGATGAATGATTCCACGCTTAGCTGCCTTGTCCAGAGCGGAGGAGAGGGCGTCAAATTCGACTTTCGCAGCTGCTGTGTCGCCACTGGAAATGACGGCACGAAGCTTTTTCTGTCGAGATTTGATTGCGGTGATAACGCCAGTATTTCGTACATGACGTTTGTCACTTTGACGGGCGCTTTTTTCTGCTGATTTTGTATTGGCCATAAAATGTGTTGGTGCCAGGGGGGAGAATTGAACTCCCGACCAAGGGCTTATGAGTCCCCTGCTCTACCTCTGAGCTACCCTGGCAAAAGGGTTTGTGGGTTTTTCGCCCTCTTCGCAACGTGGTGGATTTTCAACGCTTCGGAAAAGGCAGGTCGTGCAGACTAAGGCATCGAGCGGCGTGCGCAACACCAAAATAACCAGCTCGAGAAAATTTGCACCCGGCGGGGGTCGAACCCACAACCTACGGCTTCGGAGGCCGGCACTCTATCCAATTGAGCTACGGGTGCTGAATAAGTGGATCATCAGCCAACGATACCGAAAGATCAAACGCAAAACCCGTCGCCAATTGGACAGAATCACCATTGCCAAGAAATGTATCATCTCCCACTATCCCGCCCCGTATGAAAAACAGACTTATCGCATGTGGCATCGTCCTGCTCGGTCTCAACGCCGCATCAGTTTATTTGCCGACTCAAAATCTCACGCTCGCCGCGCAGACAGTTTCCGCTGCTATGGGAATGGTTCTCGTGTTTCTTGCCATCCGCCCTCAGCCAAACCAAGAGCCAAGGCCAGCACCGCCTTCCTCGCCACTTCCTCCACCTCCCCGCGCCGAGGCTGAGATCATCGCTTTTCTAGCACTCCTTCAACAGCACGGGCGCTTGGTGGATTTCGCCAAGGAGGACATCACAGCTGCATCCGATGCTCAAATCGGCTCCGCAGCCCGCGTCGTACATGCCGGATGCCGCAAGATTCTCGACGAATATTTTGAGATTACCCCACTTCAAAATGCCGAGGAGGGAGCATCTCTGACCCTCGAAGCAGGCTACGACGCCCCCGCTTACCGACTTCTCGGATCTGTCCCAGAGCATCCTCCTTACGAAGGCAAACTTCTCCATCCGGGCTGGATTGCGCAGAGCGTGAAACTCCCCCGCATCACTGGCACGAACGAGAAACGCCCCTGGCCAGTTCTGGCCCCGGCTGAAATCGAAGTGAACGGAAATTGAGCCATCAAAAAAATGAGCAACTACTTCGGAATCGACCTCGGCACCAGCAACTGCGCCATAGCCAAGGCGACGGATGCCGGACTGCCGGAAATCCTCCCCATCACGCAGGTGATCAATGCCAGCGGAATCGGGGAGAGCCAACTCCTGCCTTCATCGCTCTATATCCCCGCCATCGGCGAGTTTCCGGAAGGCGGCCCGCAGTTGCCTTGGCAACATGGAGGAACGCCCTCGTTCCTCGGCACCTTCGCGCGCGACCGAGGATCCTTGCAACCCGACCGCCTCATCGCATCCGCCAAGAGTTGGCTCTGCCATCCGCATGCCGACAGACGAGGCCCGATCCTTCCATGGGGTAGCACGACAGTTGAAACGAAACTCTCCCCGCTCGAAGTCTCGAGGCACCTCCTCTCCCACCTGCTCGCAAACTTCCACTCATTAAATCCTGACACGCAGCTGGAGCACGCTGTCATTACAGTCCCAGCCTCGTTTGACGAAGCCGCACGCGCGCTGACCTTGGAAGCCGCCACGCAAGCGGGTCTGGGGGAGGTCACACTCCTTGAAGAGCCCCAAGCCGCATTCTACGCTTGGTTGGAAAATCAAGGGACCGAATGGCGCAAGCAGGTCAAATCCGGCGACCTTCTGCTCGTCTGCGATGTCGGTGGCGGCACAGCGGATTTCAGCCTCATTGCTGTGACAGGAAAAGACGGCAACCTCGCACTGGAACGCATCGCCGTAGGCGAACACCTCCTGCTCGGTGGCGACAATATGGACCTCGCTCTGGCCCACGCCGTTTCTGAAAAACTGAGCACAGCCGGAACCAATCTCGACGAATGGCAATTCCTCGCCCTCGTCCAAGCCGTGCGTACCGGCAAGGAAGCTCTCCTCTTAAATCCCTCGCTCCAAGAGACGCCGATCTCGATTCCCTCGCGCGGACGCAAGCTCATCGCCTCGACAATCAGCGCAGCACTATCACAAGTGGATGTTCAACAAATCGTGGTTGATGGATTTTTTCCCATCGTCGGCCCCGAAGAAATGCCAGTCCTCCGTCGTGCGGGAGGCCTCAGAGAATCCGGCCTTCCCTATGCGGCAGACGCCGCCATTTCAAAGCATCTCGCCCGATTCCTCTCACGCGCAAAAGCCAATGCCACGTCCTCGCCTGAGCTCATCGAAGCCATTGGAGGCAGCGAACGCCTGAACCGCTCTCCACTTCTCCTGCCCGATGCCGTTCTCTTCAATGGTGGTGTCTTCAACGCCAGCGCCCTGCGCCAGCGCGTCCTGAAGCAACTCAGCCAGTGGGCCGGCACACAGATCCGCGAGCTGGAAGGCTCACATCCGGATCACGCCGTAGCCCTCGGAGCCTGTGTCTATTCTCGTTTGCGAGCGACAGGTGATGGGTTGCGAATCAAGTCCGGCACGGCTCGTTCCTATTACATCGGCATGGAATCCTCTGGTATGGCGGTCCCGGGCCGCCTCCCCACCACCAAAGCCCTCTGCGTCGCCCCACAAGGCATGGAAGAGGGAAGCCGAACCGCCGTCTCGGGGCAGGAATTTTTTCTCTACACCGGTGAATCATCAGAATTCCGTTTTTTCCAATCCGAAGTCCGCGCCGGCGACCAAGTCGGCCAACTTCTTCCCAACGCCAACGAACTCGAAGAGTCTGCCCGCCTAAAAATCGAAATCCCCCCGCCCGCAGGTCATCAAGCCGGAGAGGAAATCCCCGTCCGCCTCGAAGCCCGAGTCACAGAACTCGGCAACCTCGAACTCCACTTCCTCCACCCTGCCTCCAACGAAAGCTGGAAACTGGAGTTTAATGTGCGGTTGCAATAATTCATCGCTTTGCCGATTCAATGATATCAACCCAGATCGGCAATGCCAGTGCACCGCCGTAGCCGCCGGGTTTGATTGGCCGGGGTTTGTCAAAGCCGACCCAGACGCCGCAGGTGAGGCTTGAATCAAAACCAATAAACCAAGCATCGAGGTAGTTGTTCGTCGTCCCGGTTTTTCCAGCACCTTTTCCCGTGAGGCCAAACTCCCTTGCGCGCACGGCAGTGCCACGCGTTACGACATCCTCCAAAAGCAAAGTGGTCATGCGGGCGGCTGCGGGATTGATGACCGGAATCCGCCCTCGTGTGGATTTGTAGAGAACATTTCCACGCGCGTCGAAGACACGATCGATGAGGTAGGGCTGAAGCTTCACTCCACCAGTGGCAAAAGCAGTGTATGCGGAGGTAATATCCCTGAGATTCGTCTCGAACGCCCCAAGGCAAATGGCGGGATAACGCGAGGGATCCACTGCGATGCCGGCTTTCACAACCATATTGGCGATCCGATCCAACCCCGCGCGCATCCCGAGGCGCACGGTCATTGTGTTGCGCGACTCAACGAGCCCCTCCCCCAACGGCTGAAGCCCGCGGTAGGATCCATCCGAATTTGAGGGATCGTAGGAACCAAACTTGCGGGGGATTTCCCCTGGCTGAATTCGGTCGTCGGAGATCGATTCGTTGGGAGCAATTCCAGACTCAAAAGCACAGGCGTAAACGAAAGGTTTGACGATGGAACCTGCCTGCCTTCTTCCAAAGAGCGCACGGTGGAACTTGCTGCTCTCATAATCGCGACCGCCCACAATAGCACGAATGCCGCCACTTTTGTTGTCCAACGCAATCGCAGCCGCTTGCAGATACGGGGCGGATTTTTCCCCATCGAGAACCGCATCTTTAAAATCGCTCATCGGCTTGTGCGGGTAGCCGGGCTGGGCCTCGACAGCCTGCAACCTGTTGCGCACGGCCTGCTCGGCAGCAGATTGAAGCGGACCGTCGATCGTTGTGTAAATCTTCAGCCCCCCCTCGTTCATCTGGCCGGGCTCCAAGACCAGTTCGAGCTCACGAAGTATGGCATCCATCGCCCAATTATCCTCGGGCGAGGTTTTGATGCGCGGCATAGCGAGAAGCGGACTCGCAGAAGCTTCGTCATATTCGACGCTCGTGATCAGACCAAGATCCCGCATACGTCCGAGCACGGTGTTGCGCTCGCGCAGAGATCCCTCGGGATTGTTCAGTGGTGAGAAGCGATTCGGGCTGCGGATGAGGCCAGCGAGGGTCGCGGACTCCGGCAGGTTGAGCTTTGATGCCGGTTTTCCGAAGTAGGTCTGGCTTGCCGCTTCGATGCCGTAGGTGCCTGATCCAAAGTAGATGCGGTTCACATAGGCTGTGAGGATTTCCTCCTTCGTCAGTTCCGTCTCAATTCGGAAGGCCAGCGCGGCTTCGATGAGTTTGCGGTGAAGATTTTTCCCCCCAAGCGGAAAGCTATTCCTTGCGAGTTGTTGTGTGATCGTACTCGCGCCTTCACGGAAGCCGCCGAGGAAAAGATTGCGCACGACAGCGCGAGAGATGCCGATCGGATCGATACCGTGGTGCTTGTAAAACCTCGTGTCCTCTCGACTGATGAGCGCGTTGTAGAAATCGTTTGAAACCTTGTCAAACGGGACAGCCACACGGTTCTCACCGGCAAGGCGGGAATAGTATTTCCCCTCGTGATCGTAAACAACCGAGCGCTCATCCATTTCGTGGATTTCCTTCAGGTTGAACAAATGCGCCCAAGTATAATAGCAGGCTCCAACGACCGACCAAATCAACGCGGTAACGATACCGATTTTCAACAGCGAAAAAAGCAGCCCATGGCACTTCCTGTGGCGCTGATTTGTGAGTGGCTTCACAGCGCGGCGCAGCTTTTTGCTGGATTTGGGCTTGGGCACAGTTCCGGATTACAGCATTTTGCAAAGTAATCCGACACGCAATCTTCCTGACCAACTGTGAAAATTCAAATCCTCACCATATTCCCCGACGTATGCCGGAGCGTTTTCTCCGAGAGCATTCTCAAACGAGCGCAGGAAAAAAACCTCGCCACTCTGGAAGCGGTGGACCTCCGGCAATGGACAAACGACCGCCACCGCACGGTGGATGACGCGCCCTACGGCGGTGGCCCCGGCATGGTCATGAAAATCGAACCGATCGACCTCGCACTCTCAGACATCCGCTCGCCCGCTTCCAAAGTCATTCTCCTCACGCCGCAGGGACGAAAGTTTTCCGACCCAATCGCCCGCGAACTTGCCAAGGAACCCGATCTCATTTTTCTTTGCGGCCACTACGAAGGCATCGACCAGCGTGTGGCCGACCACCTCGTCGATGACGAAATTTCGATCGGCGACTATGTCCTCACCAGCGGCGTCCTGCCCGCACTCGTTGTCACGGACGCCGTGGTGCGACTCATCCCTGGAGTACTAGGCGACGAGCAATCCGCACAGCAAGACTCCTTCTCATCCGGCATCTTGGACCACCCCCACTACACCCGCCCCGCCGAGTACAAAGGCTGGAAAGCCCCCGAAATCCTGCTCGGAGGCAACCACGCGGCCATCGAAAAATGGCGACACGAAGCCGCGCTCGAAGCGACTCAAAAAAGACGTCCGGACTTGCTGGCGCGATGAAAGAGCGCCTAGAACGCTGGCATTACGCTGCTGCGAGGATGTTCTTTGCTGCTGCGAGGGCTTCGGAAATTTTCGACGTATCCTTGCCTCCTCCGCGTGCAGATTCGGGTTTGCCTCCACCTTTTCCTCCGACGATCGGCGCTATGGTCTGAATGATTTTGCCGGCTTGGAACTTTGAGGTGTGCGTTGCAGAGACGCTGGAAGCCAAGGCGACAGCGCTATTGGCGGAACCTGCCAGAACTGTGACTCCATCGAAGGATGGCTTCAGCGCGTCCAGCACAGCTTGGAGGTAGTCGCCATCGACTGCGCCGAGGTTGGCGATGAGACAGGGGATGCCATTGAGGCTTTCGAATTTTGCAGCGAGGTCTTTGGCCTGTGCGGCGGCTTCTTTGGCGCGAGCGGCTTTGAGGGCTTTTTCGAGTTCCTTCTGACTGGCCAATAGGGCTTCGATTTTCTTTTCGATTTCTGTCGCTGGGGCATTGAGGAGACCGGCGATCTCATGGAGGCGCTGGGCGTCACTCGTCGTAAGGGCAGCCGCTTCCAGGCCGGCAACGGCTTCGATGCGACGTACTCCAGCGGCGATGGCAGATTCGGCGAGGATGCGGAAAAGCCCGATCTCGCCGGTGGCGCGCGTGTGAGTGCCGGCGCAAAGTTCCATGGAGTAGCCGTCGAGTTTCCCCGATCCACCGATTTGAACGACTCGGACGGTGTCGCCATATTTGTCACCGAAGAATTGCATGATGTCGGGGCGACCACGCACATCGGCATAGGGGACTTCGGTCCAAGTCACAGCAGCATTTTGAAGAATGCGTTCATTGACCAATTTTTCGATATCGCGCACTTGCTGCGGAGTGAGCGCAGCACTGTTGAAGTCGAAGGAAAGTTTTTCGGGTGAGACGGCGGAGCCTTTCTGCGTTGCGTCGAGGGAAACCACTTCGTGCAGCGCCCAGTGGAGGAGGTGAGTGACAGTGTGGTGGCGTTGGATCGCCGCGCGCCGGGCGACGTTGACTGCGATGTGGACTTCGTCACCGGCATTCGGGGCATCGGTGGAATCCAGCAGGTGGAGCCAGGTGTTTCCCGTTTTTTGGGTGTTCGTAACGCGCCAAAGCTGCCCACTGCCTGTGATTTCGGCTGTATCACCGACTTGGCCTCCCATCTCGGCATAACAAGCGGTGCGGTCGAGAATCACAGCGGTGCGGTCTTTAATAGTGAGGACTTCCAGAACACGCGCTGATGTTGTGAGAGTGTCGTAGCCGGTGAAAAGTGTCGGCGTGGTCGTTTCGATTTCGGAAAGCGTGATCACTTGCTTTTTCTGAGCTGCACGGGCCCGGGCGCGCTGGGCTTCCATGAGGGTATTAAATCCCGCTGTGTCCACTGTGAGACCGCGTTCGCGAGCCATGAGCTCGGTGAGATCGAGAGGGAAACCCTGTTCGTCATAGAGTTTGAAAGCAAAAGCTCCAGAGATGTCGCCCTTCGTCGCTTCTTCGTTAAAAAGCTCGATACCTCGATCAAGGGTTTTGTTGAAGGATTCCTCTTCGAGTTTCAGGACATCCTCGATGTGCTTCTGCTTGGCACGGATTTCCGGAAAAACATCTCCCATTGTGCGGGCGAGGACATCCACGAGCTTGTGGAAAAATGGCGTGCGAAAACCAAGCGCACGGCCATAGCGGACGGCGCGACGGAGGATGCGACGCAGCACGTAGTTCCGGTCGGTATTGCCGGGTTGAATGCCGTCGCCGATGGCAAACGTGAGCGTGCGGATATGGTCGGCGATGACTCGGAAGGCGACATCGGTTTTCTCCTGTTCCGTGTCGCCTGTGGACCCCTCGACGGGCAGGGATGAAGTGTAGGATTTTCCACTGAGTTTTTCGAGCTCATCGAAGATCGGGCGGAAAATGTCGGTCTCGTAGTTCGAGATGCGCGCATTGGCAAAATCGGTGAGGTTTTTTGTGCCTTGGATGATCGACGTGACGCGTTCGAAGCCCATGCCGGTATCCACATGGCGGGCGGGAAGTGACGAGAATGTGCCGTCCGGGTTCGCATTGAACTGAATGAAGACGAGATTCCAAATCTCGATGCAGTCGGCAGAGCCTTTGTTCACAAGCGCACCGCCCGTGTCCCCCGCCGGCGTGAGATCGACGTGCAGCTCTGAGCAGGGTCCGCACGGGCCGGTTTCACCCATCATCCAGAAATTGTCCTTCTTGTTGCCATTGACGATGTGGATCTCCGGATCGAGGCCGACGGCGCGGAATTTTTCCGCCCAGATTTCCCAGGC
The DNA here is from genome assembly GCA_009886045.1 of Verrucomicrobiota bacterium. Classification (GTDB taxonomy): domain Bacteria; phylum Verrucomicrobiota; class Verrucomicrobiia; order Chthoniobacterales; family Terrimicrobiaceae; genus UBA967. Next base: position 4,858 of record VFJO01000213.1, on the reverse strand, counting down.
TTCGGTGTCGCGCGATGAGGGATCGCCCAGCGCGGGATGGTAGATCGTGGCGTAGAGGCGTTCAGGCGGAAATTTCCATCGGACGATGACTAGCTCCCAGGCCCACTCGATGGCCTCTTTTTTGAAATAGTCACCAAACGACCAATTCCCGAGCATCTCGAACATCGTGTGGTGGTAGGTGTCGAGGCCCACGTCATCGAGGTCGTTGTGCTTGCCTCCGGCGCGTATGCATTTCTGCGTGTCAGCCGCACGAAGATCGGATTCCGAAAAAGAGTTTGCCCACTTCGAGACATCGGGAGCTTTTTGGTCGAGAAAAAATGGTACAAACTGGTTCATGCCAGCATTTGTAAAAAGAAGGTTTGGGGAATCGGGCAAAAGGCTCGAAGACGAAACGATCGTGTGTTGCTTCTCCCGGAAAAAATCGAGGAACGATTGGCGAATTTGGGTGGATGTCATGATAGAAAAATTGTCGCGGTAGGAAACCCGAGTCCGGAGGGGTTGGCAATCGCGTTCAGGCGGGAGAGGACCCATCTTTGGCTAAATCAAGGACCTCGGATGCCGTCTTGAAGTGCATTTTCGCGTGGCTTTCGAGTGCCTCGGGGCCTTTGGCTTGAATGAGAGCGATGGCAGCTTGCTTCACTTGGGCTGAGACGCCGCGAGGCAATGTGATGCCGGATTCCCTGCCTTTTTCCTCCATCCAGTCGATGAATTTTTCACGTGCCAGAATGGATGCGGCAGCCACGGCATAGTCCGACTCGGCCTTGGTGCGCTGGTCGAGTTGGATTTTACGTCCTTTTTCCATCAAGGAACGCTCCAAGACTTGTACGTTGGCGAATTTATCGGAAATCGCGCGCGGGCAGTCGGGGCAAAGTTCGCACAAATCTTCGATCACCCGCGCGTGACCCCAAGCGAGAAGACGATTCAGGTTTCCGATTTTGCGGTAGAGTTCATTGTAGCGAGGCGGGGCCACGGTCACGACGCTTGCCGGCACACGCGCTTTGCGAATGGCCATCGCAAGTTCACGGATTCGTCTGTCGCTGCCGATGGCCTTGCTGTCTTGCACTCCAGCGTCTCGGAGGATGCGAGCGATCTCGGGATTCACATAAACGCCCGCGATAACGAGTGGGCCAAAAAGATCGCCCTTGCCACTTTCGTCGATCCCAAAGTGGGGTTCAAAAAGCTCGGGATTTTGCTCCTCCTCTTGACCGAATGATGCGGTGCCGAGGATTCGAGGTTCGAGGGTGAAGAGAATAAAATCCTCGATTCCTTTTCCTTGGATCACGGCTTTCGGACCTTTTTCATACAGAGCCACGGTGAGTTTCGGACCGCGCGCGAAGTAGAGCATGTAGGGACGTTGCTCAAATTCATACCCCTCCCCTGCCAGGTGACCCCGCAGCGTTTGAGCCTGCTCGGTGGTGAGTGGCACGGTGTGGGAATTCAGAGGTTTTGCGGAAGACATTCGGGAGTTTTGCGCGTAATTCATCTGGCGTGTCGAGATGATAGACAAAAAGAAAGCGCTGGAATTTAACAAAGCACTTCAGGCATGGTTCAGCTCTCAGGGCCGCGTCCTGCCTTGGCGGAGCAACCCTTCGCCTTACGCAGTGCTGGTCTCCGAGTTCATGCTTCAACAGACCACAGTGGCCGCTGTGAAACCATATTTTCAGCGATGGATGAAGCGCTTTCCAGATGTTCAATCCCTCGCTGTAGCGACCGAGGAACAGCTTCTGAAACACTGGGAGGGTTTGGGCTACTACTCCCGAGCGCGCAACCTCCACCGTGCGGCAAAGGAAATCGTGGCCCAGTTTGGCGGCATCATTCCCAGCGACATGACTCTCCTCCGCGCACTGCCAGGGATCGGGCCCTACACTGCTTCGGCCATTGCAGCTTTTGCATTCGACCAGTCGGTGCCCGTACTGGATGCCAATATCCAACGCGTCATCGCACGGCTTTTCGATTTCCGAGAGAACATCGCCACCGCTGAGGGGAAAAAATTTCTTCATCAGGCAGCAGCTTCGCTTCTCTCGGAAAATGAAGGTCGCCACCACGCTTCCGCAATGATGGATATTGGAGCCGCAATCTGTCGAGCTGGGAAACCGGACTGCACGGCATGCCCAGTTCGAGTGTTTTGCAAAGCCACGGACCCCGCGATGCTCCCATTGACTCCGCCAAAAAAAGCCATTACTCACCTTGAGGACTGGCGCGCCGTGAGCATTCGTCGTGGCAGGATTTTTCTGATTCCATCGCCAGGTCCGACTTGGAAGGGACTATGGCTCCTCCCACCGGCGGAATCCTCGGCAGAACCCATCTGCTCCCTGACCTATGCGATAACCCGCTATAAAGTGAACCTCCACATCGTCAACGCGGAGGCCACGCCAGCTTGTCAGGCATTTTCGCTAGAAAATCTTCCGCCAATGCCAAGCCCACATCTCAAGGCGATTGGGCTATTTAAACTTCAAAAAAGAAATTGCAACACCGAGTTCCATCTGGCAGATAAAAGAGGCGTATGAAAAAGCTACTCCTCCCCCTGCTCCTTTTTGCAAGCCACAGTGTTCTATTTTCGGCTCCGGAATCTGGCGACACGCCAGGAACCCCCGTCGGCTATGACTCTCAAGACCAGATGTTCGGCTACTCGCGCTTTTGGTCGTACTATAATCCTTATCCTTCAAATTTTATCGGCTCAAGCGAGTGGGTGGATGGCAACGCGTTCACGGGAGATTGGTGGGGTGTCCGCAACATGCTACATGACAGCGGTGTTGAAATTTCTGCCAGCTACACGAACAACATTGCTGGCAACCCTGTTGGGGGAAATTCCCAAAGCTTCGCTTATGCGGACAACTTTAGTTTTGGCATTCAATTGGACCTCGAGAAGCTGATCAAATGGCAAGGCCTCACGCTCACCGTCAGCGGCCTTGACCGGAATGGCAGCAACCTTTCTGCGCGTAACATAGGCAACCAATTTACCGTCCAGCAGGTTTACGGCACGCAGACGGCGGTTTTTTATGGCCTCATCTTGGAGCAGCGCCTCCTGGAAGACAAGATCGGCATCAAGTTCGGTCGCATCGCAACCGGGGATGACTTCGCTTCCTCACCCCTCTATTGGCTCTACATGAACAATGGCATCGACGGGAACCCTCAGTCTTTACCGGTGAATACTGCTTTTTCGACCTACCCTGGATCGGTCTGGGGGGCCCGCCTGCGCGTTGACCCCTCGCCAGATTGGTTCGCCATGGGCGGCGTCTATCAGGCCACACACCTCAATCTCTATCGCGACCAAGGGCTGAACTGGAGCATGAACAGCTCCGATGGCGTTCTCATGATCGGCCAAGTCGGATGGACCCCCGAGTTCTGTAAGCGACCCGTTGCAACTTCCAAGCCATCCGATGGAAAATCCGTCGCCTCCGGAAAAGCACTCGCCGAAGGCAAAACCGTGCGCCCTGTTTCAAAGGAATCCGATATGCAGGGCCTGCCAGGCAACTACTGGTTTGGCGCCTACTACTCACCTTGGCAGTATGCACAATTCGGCTCTACCGAGACCGCATCCAATTCTTACGGCTTCTACTGGCACGCCGACCAGATGGTTTGGCAAGAAGCCGCCGGCAGCGACCAAGGACTCACGCTCTGGTCTGCCGTCGTTCTTTCGCCACAACAAAATATCTCCAAGCTCCCGTTCCAAGTGAACTCAGGCATTGTTTACAAAGGCCTTGTTCCTTCGCGTGACAACGACATCACCATGCTTGGCTTTATTTACGGCAATTTCAGCGACGATTATGCCGACTCCGTTGCGGCAACCGGCGCGGGCTCGCCTTCTTATGAGATCGCTCTGGAGGCCGGCTATCGTTTCCAGATTACGAAATTCGCCTACGTGCAGCCCAACCTGCAATGGATCATCAATCCTGCAGGTACGGGGAACATTCCGAACGCCCTCGTCTTGGGTGCTCAAATGAATGTGACGTTCTAAAAAATATTGCCAACGCCGCAGGCCCTGTTCCTTGCTGTTACAAGGCTTGTTTTCTCGGCTTTTCCAACCCACTCAGGCAAGAGCCAGTCCCAATTCCGCCCCCCTAGTCATCTGTATCGGAGCGACAAGACTCTGCTAAAAGGCGCCTCCTCCAAATGACCACGAGCGCGCCCGCCAATATTTCCTGTCCGCGCATTCCAGAAAAAGACCTTCAGCCAGGAGGCGCGATTCCCGAATCCCTCGCTCTTTCCGCTCCCGTTTTGATGCAGCAAAGCTGGTTGGATGCTCCGGAGGCGGATTTCCTTGCAGCGGAAATCCGTGTAGGATGGGCTCCTTCCCGTCTTGTCATCCTCGCTGAAATCCCCGACCGGGATATTTTCACTCAAGCCACTGGTCCGAATCAAAGGACATGGGAGCTTGGCGATGTGTTTGAGATTTTCCTGAAGCCGGACGACCGCTCCGACTATGTCGAGCTTCATGTCACCCCGCCGAATTTCCGCCTGCAACTGCAAATCGAATCTCAAGGAAAGCCAACCACGCAGTTGGATGACGGCGTATTCTCGAGTCGTGTTAAAATCGACACCGCAAACCAAAAATGGACGGTATACGCAGAGGTTCCAGCCTCCCTCATCACCGGTCGAAACCACATCGCGACCGGCGAGTCCTGGCTTTTTTCCTTTAGCCGCTACGACGCCTCCCGCGACGGCCGCCCCCCAATCTTGTCCTCCACTTCACCGCACCAAGCCATTAATTTTCACCGCATCCACGAGTGGGGAAAAATCAACTTCTGCTCATAACGCTAATTCCTACTGCCGGATTTAGGATAATTATGGGCCTAGCCTGTAAAAGGGGTCAGGCATAAATTATTGACATGATTTCCTGTTCCACGCCAGCAAGCTT
>VFJO01000287.1 GCA_009886045.1 Verrucomicrobiota bacterium | reverse complement strand
CGGCGGATTTGTTTATTTACGGATTCGCAGAGATTTGAGGTGCGGAGGCGTTTACGGATAGGCTCAGGGAAGGAGAAGATCGTGAACCCTTGAGGGAGGTTTTCCTCCAAAAGGAGGGTCAGTCCCGCGTATTATCGCTTTTTACATGGGCCACCCACAATGCCGGGGAGATTTTTTAAATTGCGTCAATACGCGGGACTGACCCTCTTTCCTCTGCACATTCACGTGGCTCGGCTCGTGCAGAAACTTCGGCTTCCCGATGGATACTTCATACTCGCTATCGCGGGTGGACGTCGTAATCGGTGCGCAGACAGGAAGAGCACGCGGCGCATCTTCATCGCGCCGGGAAACAACCAGCATGGGTATCGTCTTGGCTGTTATGCCAAGATCAACCAAGTATACTTGCCCTGGCTCAGTCGTCATATACAGCATCAAGCGCGGACTGACGAATGGCTACTGGCAACAGGATATCTGAGTTGTCCTCCTTGAGCCGAAGGTCAAATGGGAGTCCCTTGTGGCGTCTGACTTGGTGCAGGAATATTCTGATGGCTTCGGTCGTTGTCAGGCCGAGTTCATGCAGGATCAGCTCGGAATCCCGCTTGAGGCGGTTGTCAACTCTGGCACGGACATATGAATCGTTGGCTGGCATGTCCGAATGTAGTCCCAACGTGCTAAGTCACGCAAGACATTTTTTCTGCGAGCGGCCTCGATCAACGGCACCGGCAGGTGTTCGGTGAATCGCTCTCTTCGCATTTATCTGTTTGCAAGCTTTTTGCTCCAGTGAGCGGCGGATATCATCAGTGCAGAGCCAACCGCAACAGTGATGGCACTCTTGCTCAAGTCGTAAAGCGAGAGTGACATGCCTTTGGGGACACTCTCAGGCGATGCCTGCAAAACAAGAAAGAAGTGCAAACTATTGATAAGGGAACCGATGGAACCCATCGCAAGATACAAACCTATGCCGATGAGCATTGCATGTAGGAGTTGCTGGAAGCTTATTGTAGTGGCCATGGTTTCCTGATCGTTGCCCCGTGCAATCCATCGTCCAAGTGGCGGCGCAAATATCCAAGTGAAGACTGAAAGGAGAACGGCAAGCGCACCGGAAACCAAAAACATCGGTTGAGGGCTATTTGGGCTGCTTGTCGCGAACACACCGACTGTCTGAATAACTCCGTGTAAAAACCACGAGATAGCAAACAGTCGGACGATAATCTGGGCGAGTTGGGATGGTTTCATATTTTTTGCGAACATACTTGATCATCGGCACCGGACCGCTGGCTTGCGGAAAGTGTTTGCTGGACGACATTGTTGAAATAAGCCGCTGCGCGGCATTGTGAAGCGGTGGTTTTTGAGGGTTGGCGGGGCGGGGCATGGGCTGGCTTCTTGGGGGTGGGTTTAGCAGAGTGGGCGGTCATGAACAACACACATGGCTTAGCACACAGCAACCAGAATGCAACACCTCAAATCACTGTCACCACGAGAGCTTGTCGGCATCGCGATCCACTGGATTACGAGCATCCTTATGACTCGATGCGGCGATACGCGGAACTGCTTGCCCTGAAGTATGATTGCGCGCGCACCCGACACAGTTATTACCGTGCCATGCGGGTCCTGCACGAGTATTTCCGGGCCGATCCGGCCACGCTGGGGGAGGATGAGTTCCGCGACTACATTTTGTATGTCAAGACCCGCAAGCAATGGTGGCGAGTCAAAGGGGTCAGGAATTAATTATTGACATTATTTCTGTCATCGTCACCCTATTTGCTAACTCTTTCGGCTTATTTAGACCTGTTTGATGCTTTGAAATACGAGTATGTCAAGAATTAATTCCTGACCCCTCTGACGTCCTGCCGACCCCGAGGAGACCGCCGGAGCCTTTGCCGCAGCCTTCCAGAAGTTGAACGGCCCGACAATGCTCGTGCTCTCGCGCCAGAATTTGCCGACACAGAACAGCATCCCCGTCGCCACCCGCCGCGAGGGTGTTTTGAAGGGCGGCTACATTGCCAAAAAAGAAACCGCCGCACTGGAATTCATCCTCCTCGCCAGCGGTAGCGAACTCCAACACGCCATGAATGCCGCCACCGAGCTCGGCGCCGGGGCCCGCGTCGTGTCCATGCCCTGCTTCGAGCACTTCGAAGCCCAGAGCGCGGAATACAAAGAATCCGTCCTGCCGAAATCCTGCCGCAAACGCGTCTCGATCGAAGCCGG
>VFJO01000019.1 GCA_009886045.1 Verrucomicrobiota bacterium | reverse complement strand
GGAAATGGTTCTTTGACAGGAGTCTTGTGCGGATTGTTTTAGACACATGCGTTTTGGTGGCTGCAGCCCGTTCTCTGGAGGGAGCCAGCAACAGGATTTTGAGCTCTTTGCCGATCGATGGAATTGAGCCTTGTTTGTCTGTGGCCCTTTATGCGGAATGGCAGGAAGTGCTCTCTCGCCCGGAGAATTTGCAGGCCAGACAGACTCCGGAGGATGCGCAGGCATTCTTGCGCTACCTTGCCTCGATTTGTCATCATCAGGACGTGCATTTTCTCTGGCGTCCCTTTTTAAAAGATCCCGATGATGATTTTATTTTGGAGTTGGCTTTTGCGGCCGGGGCGCGCTACATTGTCACTCACAACACGAGAGATTTCGCGGGTAGCGACAAACTTGGCATTCAGGCCATGACTCCCGGCAATTTCTATCGGCTTGTTTTTCACAAAACATGAGCACACTGACTATAAAGCTTCCTGATTCGCTCCTAAAAACGATCCGCCGCCTTGCGAAAGCGGAGGGGATGAGTGTGAATCAATTCGTGAGTAGCGCGGCGGGCGAGAAAATGGCTGCATGGCAAACTCTGGAGCACCTTCGCCGTGAGGCTGAAGGTGGTCGCCGCAAAGACTATCTGAAATTTCTCGATGCCGCTGGGGATGAAACGCCAGCAGAAACGGACCGAGTAACCTAAAAAAGCAGGGAAAAGGGGTCAGTGTTCATTTTCTTTCATTTTGCAATAGAGGAGTAGGTATTTGGCATGGGGGAGACTGGAAACTGGAAACCGGAGACCGGAGACTGGAGGCTGGAGACTGGAAACCGGAAACCGGAGGCTGGAGGGTCAGCAACTGTCTGATTGTCATAATATGCTAAGGCTATGGCTGGTGGAAATAAAATGGTTTGAAACTACGGGGGTGACAGTAAAAGATGGCAAGTTGCGCCGCTTTTAAAACCCCCTGATTTCCTTGGCCCTAATAGCCATATTTACTTCATGATCATTAATGCAATCGTTCATCCAGCAGAAAAGGGTGGTTTTTGGGCTAAAGTCTCGGCACTGCCTGGTTGCATGACGCAAAGGAAACTCAAGAAGAAATCCGAGAGAATCTTCTGGAGGCCATAGAGGTCTGGTTTGAGGCCGGCGAAGCCGATATGGTCGAGAAGGGGTCTCAAATCATGGAACTTGCCATTTGAAGCAGGTATCAGGAAATAAGCTGGCGATTGCCATCCAAGGCGAGGGTTGGGTTCTTGCCCGGGTCAAGGGTAGCCACCACATTTTCACGAAAGACGGCAGGCTAGAGAGCGGGAGCGAGCGAGTTAGATGATACCAGCAAGCTGGGATTGGCAGAAAAAAAGCAAAAATCTGGCAAGCGTGCTTGCAGAGTGTTTATTTTTGCCCTGCCCCATTCGCGACACGAATGCACCCGCGCCTCCTTCTATCCGTGATAATCAGGGAAATCTGTGGTTAAATAAGACGCTGTTGCATAGAATTGTAAAAAATAATCGGCATTACGTCGTGCAACCTGATCCAATCGAACTATTCGTGACAGCAATTTTTGCTTAAACCGGTCTCACGAAAAACCGGAGAAACCCAACAGACCGCTTCGCCTAATGCGTAAAGAGTACGAGTCCCCGCCGCTGGGCTGCCTTTGTCATTTCGCAGTCGAAGGTGACGAAAACCAGATTCTCCAAGCCTGCGGTACAATGCTCCATCACAAAAAGGTGGCCTGCATCTGCGGCGCGCAGCCCCACTCCTCGATTGAAGGTCTTCAGTGATCCCATCCAATCCCCTTCGGGTTCGACCCAACTCATACTCGCCTCAATCGTTCGCCAAAGCTGCCAAGCCGGCGCAAAGACTTTGCGGCGGACCAGTGCCGCTTCGGTTTCAACTTTTAGCCATTTCCACGCAAAGCATTCCTCAGCGGACTCCCAAGCCGTCCGGGCAGCTTGCGAGTGTGGCTCGCGAAGGATCAGCGGAACAATCGCGCTGGTATCGAAAAAAGCGGTCACCAATCTCGGTCCTCTCTCATCGCCGCCACACTTGACAGGTCTTCTCGCCCATCCCCGGCGAGCACTGGTGGAGCAATCTGTGCCTTGGCACGCCGAGGTGAAGATGAGTCCAACCTGATTCCCGCAAGACTGAGCGCCTCGCGTCGCGAATGAGATGCGCCCACGGGCAAGGGGCCGGTTGCCGGAACCAAATAGGCCACAGTCCGATCTCTAAGGCAAACCTCCAGCGTGACCCGGTGTTGTTCCACCTCTCTCAAATATTTTCCAAGAGGTAGTGCAACATTTTGTCTGTAAAAGCGGTGAAGCTTACCATCCGATGGCCGGAATTTCTGGCCGTGGAGCGTAGCGGAACTGCCAGAAATTCCGGCCATCGGATCGCCCAAAAACAAAATGGCATCCAGTGTCCGGTCACAGGTGGTTTGATGAGGTTTGAAAGCAAAAACCAAACACATCCCATGACCGAACAAAATCAAACTACACTCAATCCAAAAATTCTCAATACCATCCTTGAACACGGCTTAGACGGCCTCCCAGAGGCCCTGAGTCTACTTATCAACCACGCGATGCTCATCGAACGAGATTGCCACCTTCAGTCCACGCCCTACCAGCGACACGACGCGCGCACCGGCTACGCCAATGGCTTCAAACCTCGCTCGTTGAACACTCGCATCGGCACGTTGGATCTTCTTGTCCCACAAACCCGTGACATCAACCCCGCTTTCTTCCCTTCAGCTCTGGAACGAGGCCAGCGCAGCGAACGAGCTCTCGTCATTTCCATCGCTGAAATGTATGTTCAAGGCGTCTCCACCCGCCGTGTCACCGAGATCCTTGAAGACCTCTGCGGCCTCGCAATCACCTCCACGCAAGTCAGTCGGGCGGTTGCACAGCTCGATCCTCTCCTTGAGACCTGGCGCACCCGCCCGATCCCTCCCATGGCCCACCTTATCATCGATGCCCGTTACGAAAAAGTCCGCACCTCTGGTATCGTGCGCTCCTGCGCCGTCTTCACAGCCATTGGCATTAACCTCTCCGACGGCAAACGCACCATCCTCGGCACCTCCGTCTCCCTTTCGGAAGCCGAAGTCCATTGGCGCGAATTCCTTTCCGGCCTCAAACAACGCGGACTCACCATCAGCGGCTCCATCTCCAGCGACGCCCATGAAGGTATTAAAGCCGCTCTTGCCGCTGTCTTCCCCGCCGTCCCTTGGAATCGCTGTCAGTTCCATCTCCAGCAAAACGCCCAGTCCTACGTTCCCAAGCAGGAAATGAAAATCCCCGTTGCTGACGACATCCGCGCCATCTTCGATTCCAAAAACCTCCAAGCGGCCCGCGATCTGCTGGCCACCACCGTTCTCAAATACGCCAAGTCTGCTCCAAAACTCGCTGCTTGGATGGAGGAAAACCTCCCTCAAGGGTTCACGATCTTCTCCTTCCCTGAGCCTATCCGTAAACGCCTCCGCACCTCAAATCTCTGCGAATCCGTAAATAAACAAATCCGCCG
>VFJO01000040.1 GCA_009886045.1 Verrucomicrobiota bacterium | reverse complement strand
GGTTCCAGCGCACCGAGCATACTTGGAAGGGTGAAAGGTGCCAATTCTGTGGCGCGGCACGATCAGTTTTTGACCGTGCAGAGGGTCTGGAAACTCACGCTTACGCGCTCATTCATAGCGACAACATCAAGGCTCGGCTGACCGAGATATTCGGGAAAAATATGCAATTCGACGTCATCATTGGAAATCCGCCTTATCAACTCAGTGATGACGGCTTCGGGACAAGTGCGGCCCCCATCTATCATCATTTCGTAGAGCAAGCGAAAGCCTTGGAGCCACGGTATTTGTCGATGGTTATTCCTGCACGATGGTTCGCTGGCGGAAAAGGCTTGGATGAGTTCAGGGAGTCGATGCTCAACGATAACCGCCTGCGCTCCATCGACGACTATCTCAGTGCATCAGATGTATTTCCAGGAGTGGGTCTCAAGGGTGGGGTTTGCTTCTTCCTTTGGGACAAGGACCATGCTGGCCAATGCCGCGTAGCCACTCATTTCAAGGATTGGCCTGAGTCCACGGCCACACGCCAGCTTCTCGAAAAGGGTGCAGACGTGTTCATTCGTTTCAACGAAGGGCTTTCGATTCTAAAGAAAGTTGTCGCAGTGGAAAAGGGAGAAACCGATTCGCTTGCGCTGCCAGAAAGCAAGCGTTTCGATAAACTGGTTAGTTCAAGAAAGCCGTTCGGGCTGGAGACCACTTTTAAAGGTAAAGCAACCAAGCGGCCCGGCGATGTAATGATCTATCAAAATGGAGGCACGGGCTACATCGCCAGAGATTCAATCCCGTCTGGCACACAATTCATTGATAAATGGAAGGTATTCACAGGAAGAGCCGCCCCTGGAACCGGTAATAAAGACACTTACCCGCATCGCATCATCAGCACTCCATTCATTGGCGAGCCTGAATCCATTTCTTCCGAGACATATCTATGCATTGGCCCGCTCGATTCCAAAAATCAGGCGGAAAGCGTTCTATCCTATCTGACGTGTAGGCTGACTCGTCTCCTGATACTTCTGCACAAGCCCTCGCAAGACACGACACGAAAGGCTTACACCTTCGTGCCTACGCAGAAGTGGACGAAGCGGTGGACGGACAAAGACCTCTACGCGAAGTATGACCTCACCGAGGCGGAAATTGCCTTCATCGAGACAGTTGTCCGCCCGATGGATCTCAGCACTGCCACCGAAGATGAATAAGCCTATCGAAGACATCCTCGCGCCGAAGCCATAGAAAGGAGGACAGACATGCCTAAAAAGAAATCACCCCACAGTGTGCGCATCCGCAACAGCACGGCGGAATTCCTGACCTTCGCCTACCAGACCGGTGGCGACGGCGTGGAAGTGCGGGTGGAGGACGGTACCATCTGGCTGTCGCAAAAGAACATGGGACTGCTCTTTGAGACGACGCCTGAAAACGCACTGATGCACCTCAAGAACATCTTCGCTGGGCAGGAATTGGCGGAAGATTCAGTTGCTAAGGTTTTCTTAGCAACTGCCGCCGACGGCAAAAACTACCGGATCAAGCATTACCACCTCGATGCCATTATCGCCGTCGGCTACCGCGTGAATTCCAAGCGCGCCACGGCCTTCCGGCAATGGGCCACGGGAGTTCTCCGGGACTTTACGCTCCGGGGATACGTGATGGACCGGAAGCGCATGGAGAACGGCGCGTTCTTGGACGAGGATTACTTCGAGCGCCTGCTGGAAGAGATACGGGAAATCCGCCTCTCCGAGCGGCGCTTTTATCAAAAGATATCCGACATTTTTTCCACGGCGATGGATTACGACCGCGACGCGCCGATCACCCAGGCGTTCTTCGCCAAAGTGCAGAACAAGATGCACTACGCCGTCCACGGCCACACAGCGGCGGAGTTGGTCGTGAAGCGCGCCGACCATACAAAGGAACGCATGGGGTTGACGACTTGGGCCAAAGCTCCCGAAGGCAAAATCCTCAAAAGCGATGTCGTGGTGGCCAAAAACTACCTGACGGAGGCGGAGTTCTCAGATCTGGGGCGCATCGTAAACGCCTACCTTGAACTTGCGGAAAGCCGCGCGAACCGTCGCGTGGCTATGACGATGGAGGATTGGGCAAAGCGTCTCGACATCTTCCTCTCAGCGGATGAGCGGGAGGTGCTGCAAAACGCCGGGCGCATCAGCGCCGAGATCGCCCGGGAATACGCCGAGGGCGAGTTCGAAAAATATCGCGTGATCCAGGACCGGCTCTTCCAAAGCGATTTCGACACCTTCGCAGCGCTGGAGAAACGCGAGAAGGACAAAGGCGACGAGTAGTACCAATCTCTCTCGGAAATGCGACTTTCGAAGGTTTTATTGTAGGGCGGGCATCTCGCCTGCCATCGAACGACTTACCCACGCAGGCGAGACGCCCGCGCTAGTGTGCTCGGCATGGGCATGAACAAGTCAGGAAAAAAAACCTGTAAACAATGACCGGAAGCAGTGACAGCAACCGTAGCGAAAGCCAAGGCGGGTTCCGTGAGGAAGTCAGCACGAAAGAAGGCCGTAGCAAAGGGAACGACCGTAGGAACACGAACAGGCAGAGAGGCAGGATGCGGGCGATAAGCGTGCTAGGAAACGCGAAATCCAACCGTCACCGAAAGACGCAACAAGTAGAGCCTGACGGCACGAGACCAAAGAGAATGTTCATGCACCTTACCCGAGGAGATCTCCGCTGGAAGAGCGGCGGAGAAGTCAGCAGAGGCCGTAGTAGTGAAGAGAGTCGTGGAAACACGGAAGGAGCGAAGGGCCGAAGAATCCAAGAGAGCCACAGAAAGATCGAGGAGTTATCCGAAACGAACGGGAGTGGAGCAAAGCTCAGCTTCCTGAATCGGCGAAAGCCCAAGACGGATGGATGCCGTTGGAAAGCAATCGTGGATGGCAAGGTCTGTCGGTGGTCGAAGAAGACAAGCCTCTGAAGATTCAACCGCCGGATGCGGAAAACCGCATGTCCGCTGGTGTGGGAGGCTCACGGGGTGCAATCCCCGTGGGCCCATCCAATCATTTGGAACGCGAGGGGATGCCCTCCGCGCAAACGGTGCGGCAGCGCCCATCGAACAAGTGGAGGGATGACCTCCGTGTCGTCCCACTCTTGCGGCGGAGCCGCCCTTGTCCTTGTTTCGCCATCGAGTGCAAAACCGATTCCCGATTCGCGGGCTCCTCAGAGACGGCGCAGTTGCGCCTGAGGCTGTGTCGTCCAGTCGGCCATTGCAACGGCGACTGAAAAATCGAACGCGATTGGGCCCGGAAGATTATTCCCCGAAGGAATCTCTGACGGTGAATTGGTAGATTGTCCGGCTCTGGTAGGTTTCACTGGGCTGGAGAATCGTGTTTGGAAATTGCAACTGGTTGGGGCTGTCGGGAAAGTGCTGCGTTTCCAGACACAGAGCGCTTTGCCGCGCATAGGGACGGCCGGATTTTCCGGTCAAGGAACCATCGAGGAAGTTTGCGGTGTAGAGTTGGAGCCCCGGCTGATCGGTAAAGACCCTCAGCATCCGGCCGCTGGTTTTCTCGTAGAGGATCGCGGCTGGCACCGAGTCCGCTTGGCGCGGATTGAGGACAAAGGTGTGGTCATACCCGCTGCCGTGGGCCAGTTGCTCATTGGGCAGGTCGATATCCCGTCCGACCGGATTGGGCTGGCGAAAATCGAACGGGGTATCGGCGACAGGCACAATTTCCCCGGTGGGAACCGAGGTCTTGTCGATCGGGAGCATCGCGTCGGCATTGATCTTGAGGTCGTGCAGTAGCACAGTCGCGGTGCCTTCACCTGCCAGATTAAAATAGCTGTGATTCGATAAATTGACCGGTGTCGCGCGGTCGGTTTTGGCCCAGTAATCAATGATGAGTTCATTTTTGTCTGTGAGCGTGTAGGTTACGCAGACATCGAGATTTCCGGGATACCCCTCCTCACCGGCCGGCGAGGTGCGGTGGAATGCCACGCTGTTTCCGGTTTGCTTGGCATCCCAGGCGACCTTGTCGAAGCCGATGAGTCCTCCGTGGTTGTGATTCGGCCCACTGTTCTTGGCGAGCACGTGTTCGACGCCACCGAGGGTGAACCGCCCGTTAGCAATACGCCCTGCGTAGCGGCCGAGCGTGACCCCGAGGTAGGGCTTCTTGGGGGATGACCTGTAGGGCTCGACCGTGTCAAAGCCCAGGACGACATCCGCAAAATCGCCATGGCGATCGGGAACTTTGATGGAGGTAATCCGTGCGCCGTAGGCGGCCAGTCGCACCTCCATTCCCTTTGCATTCTTTAAATCAAACTGCGCATCCGGGTCGGCGTTCTGCTTTGCCTCGAGATGGGCTCCGGTGAGGGCGATCGCGATCAACAAGCGGGCGATCAGGTAGGCGCGGCAGGACGGCGAGCGTCGGGAGAATGGGGGGAATGGGGGGAGTGGGGAACTGCTAATCATTGGTGCGTCGGGGTGAGTGGAAAAATCAAGGGACGCTAAGATTAGCCACTTTCGCCGGTTATATGACGAAAGTAATCCGCTGTGATGGATAAGATTTGTATTATGAAGAAAAAACGCGAGGCTGCAAAAGTGGCCAACGCGGTTGCGCAGCGCCCGTTCATTGCTTAAAAATTTTCATACTGGAGAGCGATTTTTCGTCATATCTGCTGCATTTTTTCTGAATTCTTATACTTTATGGAAGAAAATATTCCAGATTCAAGCGAGCCAACGCCCGAATTCGTTCAGAGGTTGATGGCGTCTCAAAGCGCCATGTATGCCTTCATTATTTCACTCTTGGGCGGAGCGAATGACGCAGACGATGTGCTGCAGGAGACGAACATGAAGCTCTGCCGCAGGTCTGCCCAATACGACCGGGAGCAGCCCTTTCTGCGTTGGGCCTACGCATTCGCCCGCTTCGAGGTTATGGCCTATCGAAAAAGCAGGCAGCGGTCGCGTTTGGTGCTGGACGATGATTTGGTGGTGAGGATGGCCGGGGAATTGGAAGAATCCGCCGAGAAAGCAGACTCCCGGCTCAAGATGTTGGAGCGTTGCATGGAGCGTTTGAACCCGAGGCAGCGTGAACTCATTTCCGCCCGCTATGGTCGTGGTGAGGCAGTGCGGGACATCGCGGCGCGGCTTTCCCGCCCCGAGAACGCGATGGCGGCTCTCTTTTACCGGCTACGCAAAATACTCGCCGACTGTGTGCAATCGATTATTACAAAGGAGGGCCTCGCATGAAGAATGACCGTCCAACTTTCGAGCAGCTGTGTCATGCCGTGTTGGAGGGCAGCGCCAGCGAGTCAGATCTTGAGCAGTTCAGAGAGAGGTTGCGCAACAGTGCGGCCGATCGCGAGGCCTACTATCAGCAAATGCAGATTCATGCCTTGCTCATTTGGCAAAACGGGCGCGCCGCCGTGCCGGAATCCCTCGTCTTGGCACCGATGGATTATCCGCCTCCACCCAATACCATCCCGTTTCCGTTGAATATATTGCTCCCTTTCCGCATGGCTGTGCTTGCGGCAGCGGCTGCGGTGGCGTTGCTCTTGGGGCTCGCGTTTTTACTGGTGCCAGATCGCGACCATCAAGTTCTGTCGTTCGCCGTCCAAAAAGGAGTGTCCGTGGATATTCTGGCGTCTTCAGGATCAACCTACCAGGTCGGGCAACGGGTGATTTTGGAGCGGCTCGAAATGCAGACCGGTTCGTTGCGGTTCCGAATTTCTTCGGGAGCGGTGCTGGATTTTGAAGGTCCAGTGAGCTTGGAATTTTTGAATCCGATGCGGTTGAGGCTGGAGCGGGGCAGTATCAACACCGATGTGGGGAATGAAGCCAAGGGGTTCGTAGTCGAAACGCCCACCGCCAATGTGCTGGATATTGGCACGCGCTTCGGCACTTCGGTGTGCGCGGACGGCAGCACCGACATTGCGGTCTTTGAGGGAGAAGTTCAGGTTTACCGGGCCGGACTTCCACTGACACAAGAAAGCCGGCTCGCGAGCCTCATTGAAGGAGAGGCGGCGCACATGAGCGCCCGAGACGCCAAGCTTGAGCGCGTGAACATGCTGACGCTGAAAGGGGGGCGCCTGCAGGTCCGTGGTCTTAACTCGCCGGATTCCTCAGTCGTTGTGAATGTTTCGGACAATATCAAGAAGGCCAATTTTTACCGGTGTTACACCATCGTTCCAGGGGGTATGGCCGAGGGGGCGCTGGCTTCCCTGACTCTCAAGGCGTATCTCCAACTCAAATGGCACGCAATGCCTGGCCAGCCCTTTCCAGAGGAATTGAAGGGTGCGGACTTGATCGGGACTTTTCAGAGTATTGCAACTCGAGAAAGGGGTGAGACATCAAGAAATGACATCAGCCTTGATTTATCCCGCCCGTGTGCGGTTTACGTGCTGTTCGATACCCAAGCCACACCGCCCGAGTGGCTGCAGCGGGATTTTCGCGATACCGGACTGCGCCTGCGCAGCGGTCCGTGGGGGAAATTTGCGCGTGAAGTCAAAGACCTTGAGCCAGATGCCAATGGCGAACTGAATGTGACCCATTCCGTGTGGCGTTGCGATGTGCTGTCGGCCAGCACCGTGAAACTCGGCCCACCCGGCGTCTCTGCCAAGGGTTATCCATATGCCATGTATGGAGTCGCAGTGAAGGCGCTGGAGTAGCACCAAAAATAGCATGCTTTTGAATTTTAGGAGAGGGGCACAGTGCGACCCGCGTGTGAGCTTTGTCGTGCTCCTTGGTTCCAATGGGTAGGGTGAGAGTAATACCAATATCTATTAGACTTTGAACTTTAGCGCGCCGTTTTAACTTGTAGCGGCGTCTCTATGAGCGCCGGAGTCGTTAACCATTGGCTTTTATAGACCGCCGCTAGTGTGTAGTCCAAGAGCATGCAGCTTTTGGTATAAGTAAGTCAGTCTCCACACGGCCGAGACAGGCCATGCCCCTTTTTTTGAGGTGGGTCGTCAGCAAACGGGGAAGACGATGCTGATGCACTCAGGATAAACTGAAAATTGGTTTTGCAATCAGTTTCATGTTTTTTCGACCTCAATGAGGTGGAAGACGGTGTCCTCCCCTAACTCATAGTTCAGCACGATTTCGGACACTTCCGGCAAGATGACCGTCTTGGTTTTCCACTCGCCGCTGTTGCTGTTCTCGATGCGGGTTCCGTCTTTTCCGGGAACCCCGAGCGACCATACTCCTGTGCCCTTATCAAGGTAAGTGACAGTCACCTTCGCAGTCTTGGACTCAAATGCTGGATCAAGCTGGAAGCGCATTTGCTTCTTGCCGGACTGATGCTCAAAAGCGCGACCGAATCGGCCATAGATGGTTTCGTCGATATTCCACCGACCGACATCGCCGGAGCCTGGGTCGATCTGCGTCAGAAAGCGGGAGTAGTTCCCTGGCACGGTGCCCCAGCCCACATCGTTGGGCCCTGTGGCCTTGCGGTTGATCATGCCGCCGCCAGTCGCCTTTTGCGGATCGTCCATGCGTGCGCCATAGGCGGCATAGTCTTGAGCGATTTTGAGGTAACGCTCGGCATCCTTTTTGTTCTCCGGCTTGCCGCCGAACTTCGAGGCGGGGAAGCGGTCGAAGTTGGAGGCGTCGAGCCCATCGCGCAGAGCGCAGAACGCGGCGGGTGCGGTCGAGGCGTTCCTCTGGCCGGCATATTTATTAAAGAAAACCAAGGCGGGCCAATTGGCTTTGTCCTTCAACGCTTTGGTGGGAACATTCCAAATGTCCAACCGACCGTGCGATGCAAAGAGGCCCGACCAGTAGAGGGCTTGCGGAATATTGCGCTTCGACCAACCCATTTCAAACAATTCGGCATCCATTTCCCCGCGCATGAGAACCCTTTTGCCGCGTTTATTTGCTTCGGATTCGATGGCGGCGTGCTTGGCCAGACGATTGTCATTATCACTAACCAGATAGCCATGACTGAACATGCCCTGTTTTAAGGCAATGACTTGCATGTTATCTATAAGCCACTGGGATTCCTCACCGCCATTGGCATCGGCATTCACAAGGATGGGCATGCCAGGCATCGCCTTCTGGTAGTGAGCCCACGCTTCGAGACGAAAATCGTTCCAGTCCTCATCCGATATATCCTGCTCTTTATCGATCGGCTTTCCTTTCCACGGCTGCCCATCACCCGTGGAGCCTTCGGCACATTGGACCATGACAACGCGCTCGCGCAGAGCAGGTGGCAGGGTATTGATGTAGCTCCCGAAAGCGTCGATGAGCCCGAAAAATGCCTTTTTGTATTCTGGGTGGAGGTAGGTGGGATATTTGCTCTGTTTATTGGTTTTCTGACCCAAAGCATTGACATCCCTATCGGTGGTGACAACGGGCACGCCTTTCGAGTAGATCCACTCAGGCGCATCTGGTCCCACCCAGATCATGAGCGTCACAAAGAGGCCATCGGCATCTGCGGCTTCGAGTGGTTTGCCGATTTTTTCCTCGAACAAGTATTTTCCCGGCGTTGGTTCCAGGTCATCCCACTTGAGAATGAGCGGCACACTGCGCAGTTCCGGACACTCGGCCCGAGAGATGTCGCCCGGTTTCCAACCCGCCCAGCTGGATATACCAAAGCCCGATTTCACCTCTGCCTTCACCCCGGCCGCCGAAAAGGCCAGCAGGCCTATACATATCAACGCTTTTCTTATCATAAAATTTTTCAGCAGGGACAAATGCAAAGCAGATTACTGCTCACCGAAATGAGCCTACTCATCATCTTCCACCATCTTGTTCTTGTTTTTGCCTTTGCCTTTGCTTTTGGCCATTTTCTTTTTGTCGGCTCCAGAAAGTTTGTTGCGGGGGGCATCTGGTTCATCATGGGTGGGCAGATACTTTTTGAAGAGGGCAATGATCTCTTGGGACTCGGGATTTGCGGCCAAGTTTTTGTGCTCAAGCGGATCGACAGAGTGGTCATAGAGTTCCTCGGCACCGTCGGCTTTGCCTCCATACCAGATGTAGCGATAGCGACCATCAGTGAGGGAGTGGTTCTTGTATTGATAGGTGGTCAGGGTCGGAACATTCCACTCCATCGAAGGATTCTTGAGCAGCGGGGCGAAGCTGCGGCCTTCATTTTCCGCATTGGGTGGCAGCCCGCATAGCTCCACCAGCGTGGGATACATGTCGAGCAGGTTGACCACGCCTTCGCATTTGAAGTCGGGTTTCGTGACGCCAGGCACGCTGACCAGCAGTGGCACGCGGCACGATTCCTCCCAGAGATCGGTCTTGCCGTATTTCATCTTTTCAGTCAGATGCCAGCCGTGGTCCCCCCAGAGCATGATGATGGTGTTGTCGGCATACTTGCTCTTGGCCAGTGCGTCAAAGACCACGCCGAGGCAGTAATCGGCGTAGCTGATATTGGCGAGATAGGCTTGCTGCGCCTCGAGATGCAGGTTGGCCTTGTCGGCGGCTTCAAAACGCGGATCTGGACGAAAAATCTCATTACCTTTTTTGTCAACGATATCGTTTAGGTCGTCACGGACGATGTCGACGGGTTTCAGTTTATCGAGTGGATAGAGATCAAAAAACTGCTGCGGAACCTCCCAAGGCAGATGGGGTTTGGAGATTCCGAGGGCGAGGAAAAACGGCTTGCCCTCAAAATCACGCTGGAGCTGATCGGCTGCCCATTTGCAGGCTATGTAATCCTTGGTCTTTTCAACTGGTGCCTTCACGGCCCCCCATCGAAACTCCTCGCTTTTTTCATTGCCGTCTGCCGCGGGGGGACTTTTCTTCCATAGCATACCGCCTTTTCCACCTTCGGAGGGTGCGGCGAATTCGTCAAACGCCCATTGACCTTCGTCCATGCCGTCTTCCGTCGGGTGTTTATGAAAAATTTTGCCAGTGGAGAGTGTGTGATAGCCGTGCTGGCTGAAGTATTGCGGCAGGGTGGCGACGTCCTTCGTCTTGGGCGCAAACTTCATATTTTGACCGTTTCCGTAGATTCCGATTGAAGCCGCCCGCTTGCCGCTCAGCAGAGCTGATCGGGAGGGACCGCAAACTGTGGAGGGCGCGTAGGCTTTATTCATCACCATGGCCTGCTGCTTGGCCAAGCGATCCATGTTGGGGGTGATCACCTGCGGGTTGCCGCCGAAGCAGCCGACCCAATCGTTGAGATCGTCGATGGCGATAAACAAGACATTGAATCCTTTGCTTTGATATTTCGCGGCCTCCTCAAGCTCTGCCTCCCCGGGGGCGGTCGGCTTGGTCTTTTGAACTGGCTGGTTGGACTCTGTGGCAGCGCCGATTGCAACCAACGGCGTGAGGAGCAGGGCGGCTTGGATGAATGGCAAGGCACTGCGGCCGGACAGCCCAAGTGGGCTGAGGGTTTTCGCCAGCGAAGTGAGCAGAAGATTTTTGATTTTCATGGGTTGGTTGATGTTTTGATGCGATCGGCAGTCGGCTTAGGATTTGGGTTGGGGCGGCACTGTTGGCGAGCTCTTGATGGTTTCCAGTTCCTCGGCCAATTCAGCGGCTTTCTCAGGGTTTTTCTCGATTATGTTTTCCTTCTCGTTCGGATCGGCAGCGAGATTGAAGAGCATTGGCTTGGGAATGGTCGCGGCTGCAAAACGCTCGTCATCTGCATTGGCTCCACTTCCCATGCCGCGCGCACCGGCGGAGGCAGGGATGTATTTCCAGTCGCCTTTACGAAGTGCAAGCCCACCGATGCCATGCAGGACAGTGTGGTCGCGGAGGTTCTTCTTTGTAGTGCCAAGAAGGACGGTAGACATATCCAGACTATCCGGGGCAACAGAAGTTGGAAATTCTTTGCCAACAATTTTCGCCAAGGTGGCATAGCAATCCACCAGGCTGATCATTTGATCGCTAACCCGCGGCTTGATCTGCGCCGGCCAGCGAGCAATGAAAGGCACACGACAGCCACCTTCGAAAACGAGATACTTCGATCCGCGCAGTTCTCCTGCGGGTTGGTGGCCATTCAAGTCCTCCACCGAACGATCGAAATATCCATCAAAAAGAATCGGACCATTGTCGCTGGAGAAGATGATGATGGTGTTCTTTGCCAGATCGAGGCGGTCGAGCGTCTTCATGATTTCGCCAACCTGCCAGTCCACTTGATGGATCACATCCCCTCGCACGCCGCTCTGGCTCGTGCCGACAAACGGCGGCTCGGCCACGCGCGGCACATGCGGCTCGAATAGTCCAACACTCAGAAAGAACGGCTCGTCCTTGTGGCGCTCGATGTATTCCACCGATTTGGCGACAACCTTGGTGGCGAGTTCCTCATCTTTGAACCTCGCCGCGTGACCGCCTTTCATATAGCCGATGCGGCTGATTCCAGTAATGATCGTGCCTGAGTGCTGCTTGTCCGCGCCCTGTTTAAGCAGATCCAGTCTCTCCAAACCCGTTGGCTCTTCGCTGATGTTGTTGATGTAGCTGACGATGATCGGGTCGGCAGGATCGAGATTGGGGACTTTGTAATTTTCAACCCACACGCTCGGCACGCGGTCCACGGTGGCTGGGATGATGTGGGAATAATCGAAACCGATTTCAAGCGGGCCGGGTTTGACCTCGCCATTGAAATCGAGCTTCGTCTTGCCGTCGCCCAGTCCAAGATGCCATTTGCCGATCACAGCGGTGTGGTAACCATCTTGGCGCAGCAGCGCCGGCAGCGTGAGGCGACCTGGCTCGATGCAAAGAGGCGCATCGCCATCGAGGATGGTATTGACCTTCGCTTTTTGCCGCCAAGCGTATTCACCAGTGAGCATCGAGTAGCGGGAAGGGGTGCAAGTGGCAGATGGGGCGTAGCCCTGCGTGAAGCGGACGCCTTCCGCCGCCAACCGGTCGAGGTTTGGAGTTTTGATTTTCGTCGCCCCGGCGCAACTCATGTCGCCCGGCCCAAGATCGTCGGCAAGAATGATGATGATGTTGGGTTTGAGCTCGGATTTTGGCTCGGATCTTGGCTCCGATTTTGGCTCCGATTTTGGCTCCGATTTTGGCTCGGATTTGGAAACGGCTGGAGCCGATATTGCGACAAGCGGTGCAAGTAATAGGGAGCTAAGGAAAACAAGGGGCTTTTTCATTTATTTTTTGACTGGTTCGGGATTTGCATTTTCCTCGTTCAACATCTCGGAAACCGATTTCACCTTCTTCTTCTTTTTTTGGGGCTTTTGCATGTCCTTCTGGGATTGTTCCGGCGCGTCGTAGTGAGGAGAAGGCGTGTGTTGGGCCACCATGATGGCTTCGATTTTACTGACGATGTCCGGATGCGCGGCAGCAAGGTTTGTTGTTTCTGCGGGATCGGCCTTGAGGTCGTAGAGTTCCAGAGGCGCTTTCGTGCCAAGCCGGTAGCCTTTCCAGTCGCCCAAGCGTGCCGATTGTTGGAAATAGGGCTCGTAGATTTCAAAATAAAGCGCTTCGTGCAGCTTCGATTGTTCCTTGCCAAGCAATGTCGGCAGAATGGAGATGCCGTCCGTGCCGGAAGGTGCGGCAGCCCCAATCACATCCGCCGCCGTCGGCAGAAAATCCACAGACGAGGTCACCAGGTCGCTGGTCGTGCCGGGCTGAATCTTGCCCGGCCAACTGGCGATAAACGGGGCGCGGATGCCGCCTTCGTAGAGCGACCTCTTGTAACCACGCAAACCGCCGGTGCTGCCGAGCTGCTCCACGCATTCGTCGTTGGCGCCGTTATCGGAACTGAACATGACCAGTGTGTCGTCCGCAATGCCCAGCTCCTGGAGTTTTTGCATCAAGCGGCCGACATCCTTGTCCGCGAGCGCGACCATCGCGGCGTAATTCCTCATCTCCTCCGGCCAAGGCTTGTCTGAAAATGGAGCATTGTCGGGGATGACCCATTCATCATGAGGTGGTGTCCACGCTGCGTAGCAAAAGCACGGGCGGTCCTTGTTTTCCTCGATGAACTTGAGTGTCTCATCGACGATGTGTGTGTGGGAATAGTCCTGCCATGTGTGGTTGCCCGATTGCTGGTAGGGCAGCTTGACGCTATTGCGAACCAGGTAGTCGGTATAGTATTCGTGCGCATGCACTTGGTCGTAGTAACCGAAGAACACATCAAAGCCCAAATTCTCTGGCACCCCAGTCGTGCCGGGATTGCCCAGCCCCCATTTGCCGAAACCGCCCGTTACATAACCCGCCTTCTGCAGCAACCGGGCCACGGTTGGTTGTTCGGCAGGGAGGGAGAGCAGACCAATCTTGCTTTGGTTCGAGCGTCGCAGCACATGTCCCGTGTGCTGGCCAGTCATGAGCACACAACGCGATGGGGCACAGACAGCGCTGCCACTGTAGGCGCTGTTGAATTTCATTCCCTCCGCCGCAAGCCGGTCGATGTTGGGCGTGATGCCGTATTTGCAACCATAGGCCGATATGTCGCCGATCCCCGCGTCATCGAGGAGGATGAAAATGATGTTGGGTTTCTTATCCGCCTGTGGCGACGATTCAGCAGCTGGCGATGTGGCTGGCAGCAATCCGAGGATGGCCGCCAGGAGCGAGAAGTGTTTCTTGATGGGGTTCATAATCGTGTTTTTTATTCTTCTTTAGTCTTCTCGATCTTCTCGCCGCGCATGATCCGGTCGTAGAAGTTTCGCTTGGATTCATTGCCGTAGGAGTATTTGTCGTAAACATCCCCGTTACCCAACAGGCGAGGGTCCTCCTGTTGCTTGAGCTCGTCGAAGAGTTGCGTTTTCAAGGCGGCAAACGAAACCGTTGAGGCAAGGTTCGTCATGCAATCCGGATCACTTTTGAGATCAAACAACTGGTCGGCCGGCAGTTTGTCAAACGAGGCGGCAAAGAAGTGCTTTTGGTCGGGTGTGTTCTCCGTGGCCAGCACGGCCGTCTTGGTCGGGCTGTCGTCCGTATCCTTGTAGCCTGTCTCCACCACGCCCCCGGGCCAGCGGTCGGTCTCGAAGTTGTGCAGATACAACATCCCGTCCTTCACGATGCCTCGAATCGGATATCCCTCGTCATTCGGTCGACCGACATCGTTTCGTTCCTTGCCGATGAGAACATGGTCCCGCTCTGGAATGACGCGGCCAGATTGGTCGGACTTGAAAATCTCCGTGAGACTCCGGCCCGTGATCGCTGCCATGCCGCTCTTACTTTGTTCAATGCGGGCGACTTCGAGAAAGGTAGGGGCAAAATCGATGAAGCTCACATAGTCGTCCACCACCCTGCCCGGCTTGGCGATACCTTGCGGCCACATAATGGCCAGCGGCAGGTGGTCGGAATTGTTGTAGGCATAGCCCTTGCAATGCGGAAACGGCATGCCGTTATCGGAAGTCACCACCACGATTGTGTTCTCGAGCAGGCCACGCTTCTCCAACTCGGCGAGCATACGACTCAGATGCAGATCAAAATTTTCCACCTCCAACGCGTAATCGAGCATGTCGTTGCGCACCTCCTCGGTATCCGGCCAGCATGCGGGCACGCGGTCAATATCGGAGGTCTTCTTGCCGCCCTTGGCCACGCCGGAGCCATATTCGTAGCCGCGATGCGGCTCGTGGCCGCCATACCAGAACGACCAAGGCTCCCCCGCAGGAACGGCATCCAGGAAATCATCGAAATTTCCCGCGTAATCGGCTGCCGATATGCCTTTGGTCGGCTTGGCAGGAAATTTCT
>VFJO01000079.1 GCA_009886045.1 Verrucomicrobiota bacterium | reverse complement strand
TTTGCTGTCATCGATACAGAGTAGATGGGGAACTTTGTGGAACATAAGAATTAGCCTTGATGACAAACAATCAGCTGATTTAAGAGGACAGAGTGCAGGCTCTTAAACCTACTAAAGTCAGACAACCTACTTTTAACAATATCAATTGACAAGTAATAATCAAGACACTTTTGCCCTCCATATAAACTATCTTGGTGACAGGATTTGTTGGGCAGCTTCGGCAGCGCTTTGGGAAGCAAAGTCCGAGAAAAGTTGCAAGAGCCCTTGTTGATCTTTGGCCGTAAGCATGAGACTGGGCTCAATGCAACCCACCAGCCATTTGCTGGCCCGAAGAAGACGGCCGCTGGGGTAGGGGCCACGAAGACGCTGCAATTCGGAGCGGGCTATATTGAGCGGTTGCGAGGGCAAGAAGGCGTTGATGAGAAGATCGGTGATGCGGTCACTGCCAATTAGTGCGATGGGCTTGGGAAGTTCGCTCGCACGAAGGTTCCAGTGCCTTCCCCAATAAGGATGGTCGAGGCTCTCGAGGAAGGAGCGAAAACCATTGCCCCCGTTCTCAGTCGTCACTTTTTGGAGAGCCTCAAACCGGGTCGCGACTGCGGCAAGTGCGCCGATGCGGCGGTGAGGGTGGTTGGAAGGACGAATGCCTGAGAGCTTCCACATTTTCGCATCCAAGACAATCCGAGCCATTGCATCACGCACAGTCCACCATTCCTCCCAAAGAGGCTTCAGATAGCGACGAGTGATCTCATCGGCATCATCAAAGGATCTAGGCTCTAAAAATCCAGAAAGGCCGAAAAGAAGCGCTTCCCCAGAGAGTCCATGCGCGCGGCGCAAGCCAACGCGCTGGGCGGCGAGGAGAAATGGAATGCTGTTGTTTTTATAACCGAGGCCCGTGGCAATCGCATGGAACATGGCGGTCCCGGCTCCATGCAGCGAGATCGCGCGCAGATGAGCGGTGTGCTTGCTCTGGAGGCGGAACTCAGCCGCTTCACAAATCATGCGTCGCCCGACTTCGGAACTCACATGCTCGTGCGATCGGCTCTCATAGGCAGCCCGCGGGCTATCCACAGGCAAAAGCGCTTGCGGAATGGCGCGATGATCAAGGGTGCGAGCAAAGGCTTTTTCGCTGCAGCCCTCGACAAACAAGTGGAGAATGACTCCCGCGAAAGCGGCGTTGAGCGCGTGGCCATGGCGCTCCCAGTCCCGGGCATCCCGATCGACCTCGATATCACCCGTCTTTTCCCCAGCCTTTTCGAAACGCACAATGGCTCCCTTGAAGTCGGGGCCGGCCTCGCGATTCCACTCGCCGAAGTGGATGATTTCAAATTCCTCGCCATCCGTCGTCTGCCACCTCGTGCCGTACTCCCCATTAAAGAGTCGCGCTTGAATTTCAATTTCTCCTAGCACAACGGCTCGCTCGTTCAAAAGCTCAGCCGGCCGTGCAGAATCGTAGCGGGAGCTGAGGGATGATTTCACAGATCAGGATATGGCAAGTTGGGGATTTCCTCTGGCATCTTCGGAAGGCTTGGAACTGGCTTGACGAGCGGCGAGTCTTGGCCCTCGCCACTGTGTGCTGGGATCGCCGAATCTGGCATGGAGGGAATCGCCTCAGCAGGTGTTGGGGAGGCATCGGGAGTCGGCAGGTTGCGTTGGTTTGCCGCAGCCATTTCGAGCTCCAAACGGCGTTGAATCTTGGGGTCTGTGGTCAATGCGAGGGCCTCCCGAAACGACTCCAATGCTCCCGAGGAATTTGAAACATCAAATTGTGCCGCGCCTAGGGCTTCCAGAAACATGCTATTTCCGGTCTCACGAGCCGCCTTGCGAATCGAAGGACCCGCATCAAGAATGTTGCCCTTTGCACTCAGAGTCAGGCTCCGGAAACGCCTCCAAGGATTGGGAGGACGATTTCTTGGATCGTAGAATTGATTCCACATGGCGTAGGGACGATAAAGCGGATCACCAATCACCACGCCCATCCAAGAAAGCGCCCGCATCGACATATAGGCACTCTCTGCAAGCGTCAGTCCACTCATGAGGCGTTCTTGAAAAATATCCAAGTTTGCGGTCAGCGAGAGGTATGGCTCATAAACGTTCCCGAGGGTGGCAGCCGCTCCGTGTGCAAGCAGCGGACCGCACCAATTATTAGTTGTGCTGCGGAGTGTGTTAGCGCTGTAAGAGTGAAGGTGCACAGCGATGGCTCCCATTTTAAATTGAAAGTCATCCCGTACGAACGGGCCATTCGCATCAGCCGCATACCAACCAAAGTAAAGGGCCGCATCGGTAATGGGAAAATTCTCCGCGATGGTGGAAGGCAGATTATCAAAAATTGTTGGCACTCCTCGCTGGCGCAGCATTTCAACCAAGTGCCGCATCCAGTTGTCTCCCTCCGTATGTCCTCCGCTCGTGATATCCCGGCCATCAACGTAGGCCCAACCCCAGAGCCCTTCTTTCTCGGCCATAAGAGAGTCGTCAATCATAGCCCTCACCATCGGAGCTGTAGGAGCGTCCAATCGCGCAGGAAGAAGCATTCCCGGAAAAACGGAGTCGTCCAGAATCTGTGTGAAACGTCCGAAGTAGGGGTTTTCCACCACGCTGGAGGGCTTCCAGTTCTTCAAACCCAGAGCGGCAATCTCACTATCTACGGAAGCATCGTTGCGCGAAGAGATCGCGGCAGGAATGTACGGGGTGTCCAAGCTGGGGGCAATCGAGGGGTCGGCCGCAATCTTCAGGGGAATCCCGCGCATAATCGCCACAAAACGGACCGAGCTTTTTACGACCATCTTTTTACCGCCAGCAACGCGAAGGGTTTTCCACCATCCCTTGGATTGCATCTTTTTCATCAGTGGGGTGGCGATGGTACTATCGAAATCGGCGCGCGTTATTTCCTCCGAAGCTGGGCAGGAGAGGCCAACGAGCTGGCTGCTCGGTATCTGGCGCCTCTCGGCATAGTAGCGGGCAAGCTCGATCGAATCGGGATCGTTTTCATTGAATAACACGATTGTCGCGGAGGGAAGGCTCTCTGCGGCAAAAATGCACGTCGCAGATTGAATCAGCCAAAGAAAAGCAAACAGAGCGGATTTAAAATGAGAGTCGAAGACCATCGTAAGCGAGTCGAACGTCTGGCGGCAGGCCAGACTCGGTTTCAGCGTGCCCGAGTTCGTGACACATATGAATGAAATAGGTTTTGCGGGCGCGAATGCGGCGGGCTGCATCCAGAGCTCCGCTCACTGTAAAATGCGTTTGGTGGGAATTATGGCGCAAGGCATCGATCACGAGCACCTCGACATCTCTCGCCGCCTCTTCGGCTGCGGGCGGGACTTCGGCGCAGTCGGTATAATACGCAAAAAGCCGGCGGCCTTTTTTTTCAAAAACAAAGCCGTTCGTTGTCATGCGCCCATGCGGCAATTCCACAGGGACAACGTCAATGCCGCCAATCTGGAAGGGACCACTGATCGGGTAGGGGTCCGGCCTGATGTAATTTGAAAATCTCGCAGACCCATCAAAGGCGTATTGAAAGACGCGAGTCAGGCTCTCGAGAGTCTGCGGCGAACCATGGATCGGCATACTCTTGTTTTCCAACTCACAAAAGCGCCTCAGATCATCGAAGCCAAGTATGTGGTCCACGTGAGCGTGCGTGTAGAGCACGGCGTCAATTTTCGAAATTTCCTCCCGTAGGCATTGAGCGCGGAAATCTGGCGTCGTATCAACGACGAGCGAGAAGCCACTCGTCTCAATGCGAATCGATGTGCGGAGCCTCTTATCTCGAGGGTCGGAGGATTTGCAAACCTTGCAAGCGCACCCGATGACTGGAATCCCATGCGAGGTTCCGGTTCCCAAAAATGTGATTTGCATGTCTTGCATCGCTTGGAATTTGCACGGCAAGCTGGCATACTCTGGCCATGTCCGCAACGCTGACATCTCTTCGCATCCGCAATCTTGCTCTCGTAGAGGATCTCCTTTGGGAGCCTCCTGCGGGCTTTGTCGCAATCACCGGCGAGACTGGCGCTGGAAAATCCATCATCCTCGGCGCGGTGAAACTTCTTTTGGGCGAACGGGCGGATAAATCCCTCGTGCGTTCGGGGGCTGATGCCTGCTCGGTGGAGGGCGTTTTTCAGATTCCGGCCGAGTCCCTCCTGCACGCAATGATCGAAGAGGGCGGCATGGATGTTTGCGAAGATGGAGTCTTGTTGATCAAGCGCGTGGTATCCATCG
This sequence comes from Verrucomicrobiota bacterium, assembly GCA_009886045.1. Taxonomy (GTDB): domain Bacteria; phylum Verrucomicrobiota; class Verrucomicrobiia; order Chthoniobacterales; family Terrimicrobiaceae; genus UBA967. Next base: position 41,981 of record VFJO01000079.1, on the reverse strand, counting down.
AGGGTGCGGGCAGGCAATTTGTCAATGGATCACCCGCCACCTTGGCACTGCTCCGCCAGCTCGGGGATTTGCTTGTGGATTTGCATGGGCCGCACGATCACCAGAGCCTTTTTTCCCGAGACCAGCAGATGCTGGTTTTGGATTCCTTTGCAGGAGCGGATGCTTTGCGAATCGAATATGCAGCAAGGCGGCGGGAATGGATGCATCTCCAATCAGAAAAAAAACGCCTTTTGGAAAATGCTGAGGCTCTCGCACGGGAGTTGGACCTTCTCTCGCACCAAGTCGCCGAAATTGACGAGGCGGCCTTGAAGATAGGGGAGGAGGAGGAACTTCTCGTGCGTCAACGCACCGGGGCAAACGCACACAGGCTATGCGCGATTTGCTCGGATCTCACCGCTTTGCTCTCCGAAGCCGAGGATTCCATGATCTCTCGATGGGGAGACGTTTCCCGACTCATGCGCGAACTCCAGCGCCTCGATGCACAAACCGAACCGCTCTCAGCCGCTGCGATAGGAATTTTTGACGCGCTCCAAAAATTGACCCGGGATGTCGATCGCTACGCGGCCTTGTTGGATGCGAATCCGCAGTCGCTGGAAGCGACCGAGGCTCGACTCGACACGATTCAGAATCTCAAGCGCAAATACGGCTCCACCATCGAGGCGGTTGTCGAATTTGGTGCTGAGGCCTCGGGCAAACTGGTGCAGTTGAAAAGCCGCGAAGAGCGCGGTGCGGGTCTGGATGAGGAAATCTTGGAAGCTCGGAAATCCCTCGACGCCGCAGCGAAATCGCTGCGATTGAAACGCTGCAAAGCAGCTCCGCGACTCGCTGAACTAGTGAAAACACACCTCTCCGATCTCGGATTTGCGAAGGCCGGTTTCTCAATCGCGTTCGAGGAGCTTGAGGAATCTTCTCCGCTTGGCATCGAGCAAGTGGATTTCCTTTTTGCGCCGAATCCCGGCGAACCCGAGCGCCCACTTCGCTCGATTGCCTCCAGTGGCGAGATTTCCCGCGTTATGCTCGCCTTAAAAACCTCGCTAGCTGCTCAGGATAGTGTGCCCGTGCTGATTTTCGACGAGATCGATGCCAATGTCGGTGGGGAGGTCGGATCCAAGGTGGGCGCAAAGATGAAAGAACTCTCCGCATCACACCAAGTCTTCTGTATCACGCACCTGCCGCAAGTGGCTTCCGCTGCGGATTCGCAATTCATGGTTTCGAAGGACACCACAGGCGAGCGTACTCGCACGCGCTTGGTTTCTATGAGTGAGGAGGAGCGTGTAGGAGAGATCGCGCGCATGCTTGGAGGGCAAATGGAATCCGCCCGCAAACATGCCAAGGCACTGCTTCTCGGAAATTAGTCCTTTTGCCACGCCCACGCTGATACTAACTTTCCGTACGGGAGTCCATCGTGCTTCAACCAAATTCTACCACTACCAATCCCACCTCCTTGGTTCCTTCAAATGAGGATGAACTGAAATCGGAGTTGCGCAATCTGCGCCAGTGGAAACTGCGCATGGAAGGCGCTATGCAATCTGCTGAGCAAATCCTGCGTGAGTGGAATACTTCCACAGACGAGAGTATTTACTCGGGGGCAATGGAGTGGCTTCTAGGAATTTTTCCACATGAAATTGCGGGCCAGTTTGAAATCTGGATGCTCCTGATTCATCCGGACGATCGCACAGCCTACCGAAAAGAGATCAAGCGAGTCCTTTCACAAGGAGGTCCATTTCAAGCAGAATACCGGGCTCGTAAAAGAAGCGGCCAATATACGATCTTCTTGGAGCGAGGTTACTTCATTGCTGCCACCGAAGGCAGCGGCGACGTGCTCTCGTCGGTTATCACCGACGTCGCCGATCTGCGGGCGATGGAGGCCAGGCTCAGCCAATCCCAGCGGGCCGAAGCTTTCAGCAAATTAACCGGTGGCGTCGCTCACGATTTCAACAACATGCTTTCCGTGGTGATCGGCTACTCACAAATCCTGAGGGATGAGATGCGCGAAAAAGGGGAGCTCCTCGGTTTTGTTGAGGAAATAGAAAAAGCTGCGCTTCGAGCGTCTTCTCTCACCAACCAGCTCTTAGCTTTCAGCCATCCCCCGGCGATTCGTCGTAGCTCGCTCCAGATCGGTGAGCTTTTGAACGACGTCGTGAAAATGCTGCGGCGTCTTCTGGGTGAACAAATTCAACTGGCAGTTGAAATCGGAGCCGACCTCCCAATGATATCAGGCGATCGAAGCCAATTTGAGCAAGTATTCATCAACCTTGCGGTCGCGGCCCGCGAGGCGATGCCCCAAGGAGGCCAACTCAGAATTCATGTCTTCAAAGAAATTGTTTCTCAAGTACGTGTCGTTTCCAAAAAAAATCTTCCTTCCGGCAATTACACACGTGTGTCGCTGACCTTTTCGCCAACCTCTGCTGGGGGAGAGTCCAAAACCTTGGGAAAAGCTCTGGAAAAAAATCGCAATCTCTCAACATCCGCAGCCGTCGTGGAGGAAAACGACGGCAGGCTCGACTTGTCTTTGATTTCGCAGAGCCCAAGCCGTTTGGATCTTTTCCTTCCTGGAGTGAGAGAGCCCCAAAATCCTTCAGACAGGCAAGCGTTGGAAATCACCGCGTCTCCTGCCACAATTCTTCTTGTTGAGGATGATTCGGCGATACGGAATTTTGCCCGCACTGTCTTGCAACGTCTTGGCCACAAAATCGTGGAAGCGGATGACGGAGAGACGGCGCTCTCCTTGTTCGAGAGTGATGCGGCCTTTGCGCCTGACTTGGTTTTGACAGATATGGTTATGCCGCGTTTGGGGGGGCTTCAACTTGCCCGCAAAATACAAAAGAAACATCCGGGCACGGCGTTTTTGCTCACCTCCGGTTATCCAGACCAGCAAGAAATCGCCAAGGAACACGATGCCGATTTTGCTTTCCTCAATAAGCCATTCTCCGTGGGAGATTTGATCTCGAAGGTGGGTAGCCTGCTCGAAGGACGTAGCCCTCAGCAGTAAACAAGTACCTGACGAAGAAGCGTTGCGGAGCTGTTGTAGTTCCGAATTTTCGCGATGGTATTTTCATCGAGATGGTACCCCTCGGCCACGAGGAGAACTCCCGTGGGGCTGTAAATACCAGAGGCGAGTTGCATGCCAACGTCTAATTCATCCACCATCATCTCACGAACCAGGCGAGGTAGAGGCGTCGCCTCGGCACACTTCAAGAAAAGTCTCGTAGCATCTGGGTCAAAAGCTGTTCCAGACTGCTCAAGAATCCGATCTACCGCTTGCTCTTGCGGAAGCCCGCAGGTTACAAAATAAACGACTACGGCAAGGCATCGAGCAGTCCAAGGGATCATCTCACCAGCGAGTCCATCTGGAAATCCAGTACCATCAAAACGCTCATGGTGCGCGCGAACTGTCTCTCCTACTGGCTTAAGGAAATCCACAAAAGACGCAAGAGTCTGGGCATGGATCGTGTGGTTGAGAAATACAGTCTTTAACTCGGGGGACATTTCTTCCGAGTTGTTTTGAACCGCTGTCATCAGGCCATGTGGCACTGCGGTGAGGCCGATATCATAGAGCCGGGCGCTTACGTCGAGTACATGCTTTTGCTCCTCATCGAAATAATGAGTCCTAGCCATCAGTTGGCAGATGCCTGTGGCAGCCTTTGCCTGCTCTCCAAGGAGGGGGTTGAATGTCGTAAGAATACGATGGCAAAGTTCCATCGATCGGCTGAAATTTGTCTTCAGTGCGGCATGAGACAAGTCGATTTCTTTTTTTCCGATCTCCAACTCGTGGAGTTGACGCTCGAGTTGCTGATTTGCCGAGGTGAGGCGCTCATTTAGTTCTTGAGTGGTTTTTTCCAGCGATCGGTTCGACTCGATTAACTCATAGCGATGCACTGCATTGTGAAGCGTCGCGATCATCTCGGCTGAAATCCATGGCTTGGTGACAAAGCGGAAAATTTCCCCGCTATTAACCGCAGATGCCAAAATATCGAGCGATTTGATGCCGGTGATGAGGATGCGCGAGGCCGAAGGCTGGATTCGGGCGATACGGCTGAGTAATTCAGCGCCCATCATGTCCGGCATATTGTGATCCGCGATAACGACAGCAAATTTGCGGTCAACTGCAAGGTGAAGGGCCTCTTCGCCGCTGGTCGTGGTCATGGACTGGTAACCTGCACGTGTCACAAGATCCTCAAGAACTTTGAGAATAATTGGATCGTCATCAATGGTTAAAATGGAGAAGCTGGATTTGTTCACAAGTCGGAATATATCTATGAGTTGAGGTTAAATCGAGGGAAAGCGATGACCACTTCGGAGCTATGCTGATTTTTTCCTTTGAAAAAAAGCAACTTGCCACCCGAATGAACGATTAGATCCTCTGCCGCAGCCATCGAGAGATCAGAAAAGAATTCCCTTGAGTGAAAATCATCAACCTCTGAAACCGATAGCGCCACGCAGGGCAAACTGAAGGAAATTCCAACATGATCCTCCAAGAGAGGTGTTTCTGTAATTTTGGCAGACAATAAGGCTTCTGGACTTAAAACGGAAAGGGAAACCTCGGTTTTACCTTGGGGATAAAAATCTTTTAGGCAAACAGCCAGAGTAAGCAGACCCACGCGGAAGGAATACTCCGAAACGCGAATGTGTAACGGATTTTCCGGCGAAGACAAGCTAATGTGAGCGGTTTTAGGGAAGATAGTGCGAAGAAGGTCAAATTGATTTGCGACTAACTCCTGCATATCATGGTATGTAACTTCTCTTTCGGCTGTATTCAAGTAAATCTGGGTGACGCGCCCTAAGACTTCCTTGATGCGCTCGACTCCAACCTGAATTTCCTGAACCGTTTCTGCAAGCGGATGCCCCGTATCAAAAACATCTCGACACCCTTCAAGATTAAAGTATATGCCAGTGAGTATGTTATTTACCTCATGAATGAGGCCAGGCGTCAGTTGCGCGTTGATTTCGTTCGAGGCACGGCGTTGGGTTTGACCCTCCAAGGCATCCGACTCACTCGCATCAAAAGCAGGGTCTTTAAAAAGTTCACTCATTATTTGGTAGGCGCTGGTGCAGGTGCAAGGCTTGCAAAAGCCTCATGGGCAACGAATGCTGCATAAAGTCGAGGACTTTGCAGAATGATTTGGTTTCCACTATCTTCCTCACGTTGCCGCCCCTTTGGAACCTTCGCACTCACGTAGCGCATTTGTAGGCCGGTTTCTGAGAACTGAGTCGCAAGGTCGGAGACATCAGGCTCGGCCGCATCCAAAATCCCATCCGCCATCCAGAGAACATCCATCGTCTTGATGTCCACAATTTTCGATCTCACTCCGATTGCCAGGGGGCGATACGGGCGGAAAAGCGTGAAGTCGGTAAAAAGAACCGCATCAGCCGCATATTTTTGTCGCAGCATCGCAATCACAGAAGCTGGAATAATCTCGGATGAGGAAACGGCCTCGCGATTGACCAACCCTGCCATGTCAGTACGGCTGACCTGCACGACTTCGTATTTGACAACTTTTGACAACTCAGCGCGGAAAATGCCGTCCATGTCGCGTTGTGTTTGGTCGATCGGGCGAGTCGAATAAATTGGCAAGACGGCGAGGCGTCGCATTCCTTGTGGCCAGCGAATTCCCGAATTTGACGATAAGTCCTGCGGCGGCAAGGTCATTGTTGGTTGGGAAATCTGCTGGATTCGAGCCGAGCGATTGCTTTTATCATCCAAAGTCTGCGAAGTTGATGAGTGAGTGCAGGCTGCGAGGGATAAGGCGCCCAAAAGACAAAGAATGCGAAAAGTCATAGTCCAAATCGCAGCATTTTTCGTGCCTTGTGCATAATTTGATTCGGTCTCATCTATTCCGACATGCAAAAAAATTGCGGACCGAACAAGCAGACTTTCCACTTGCCGAGTTTTGTTTTCCGATTAAGTTTTGCGAACTTCGTTCGATAGAAGTAACTATGCGCCTCAACGAATCACCCCTCCAAGAACCCAACAAACCGATGCGGGCTTATGGTTTCTTGGCTCTATCCAAACTCGCTCTTGCGCTCCTCATTGCCGCTTCTGGCTTGATTTCCTGCTCGAGCACCTCGAAAAAAACGACACCCACGCAAGCCTCTGTGATGCCGCAGAAATTGCCTAAGCCAGCACCGATGCGTGTGGCGCAAGATTCCAATTCGCGCCGCAAGCCACCGCTCCTTCCAAAGACCATCGTGAATATCTCGGATACCGATGACGCGTTGGTATCCACTAATACTGCAACCGACTCGAGCGATGCGGTGGTGGTTGACTCCACCAGCCCTAAGTTCATCAACAACGAGCAAACTCAGGATTTCTTTCAAGGCGCAGGAGACGGCCCTGCTGGCGAATCCGTGCTCGGGTCTTTCTTCGATACAGTTTTCCGCCCGGCAAACTCGGCCAATCAACCCGTCAGCAGCACATCCTATAAAGTCCAATAACCATGCGCCGCTTCACCAGACTTTCCGTTCTTTTCTTGGCCACTGCCGCCTATGCAGAAATTGCCTCTCCACCTCCAATCGCCTCCGAAGCCAGTTCCCATAGCAGCTCAGGATCTGCGATGGTGGAAGCGCCGGCAGCTCCGCCTTTGCAGAACAATCTCTCCGCAGACGCCAATCCGAACAGCATCGCCGTGCCGATCGAATTTGATGCACTTGAAACGGAACTTGAGGAAAATCCCGCCTACGCCACGAGTCTGATGGCCAGCGAGGCCAGCACCGAAGCACTTTCAGAGGAAATGCAGCAGGCCTTGGAAATCGGTGACCTTGCACTTGCCGAAAAAAAGTTCAACCAAATCCTCCGCCTCGCCGCCCCCGAAAAACAGAAAGGCAAGGCCCTCCTGACCATGGGGCGCAATTTGGAAGAAAAACAAAAGCAACCAGCCAAAGCAGCCGTAGTTTACGAGCAGTTTGTGAATTTGTTTCCAAGCGACCCAGAGACTCCCGAGATTCTGCTTCGGCTCGGTAGGATATATCGCGAAAATGGCGCCTATTCCAGTGCGCTTAACAAATTCTACAGCGTGCTTTACTCGGCTCTCCAAGTCAAAACTGGGGAGGAATACACCGACTCTTCGCTGCGTGCAAAATTGGAAATTGCCCATACTCATTTTGCTTCGGGCGACTACAAGGCCGCTGCTGAACTGTACTCCCGCTTGAAGCTTGTGAAAATGACACAAGCAGAAGCCAGCGAAGTCGCCTTCCGCTTCGCCTACATCCATTACCTGTCGGGTCAATACACCAACTCCCTCACCGGTGCCGAGGCTTTCCTTTCAACTTATCCCGCAAGCCCACTGGCTCCCGAAGCACAGTATCTGCGCATTCAGTCCCTCCGAGCTCTGGGCCGTAAAGACGAAGCCATGCAAGAGACAATCAAGCTCCTGCAGGCTGGCCGAGAATACGGTAAGAAAAAACCAGCTGTCTGGGCTTACTGGCAGCGCAAAACAGGCAACGACATCGCAAACGAACTCTACGAGGCCGGCGACACACTCGGTGCCCTCTCCGTCTATCAAAAGCTAGCTGAGCTCAACGACGCTCCCAATTGGCGCGGTCCCACGGTCTACCAGATCGGACTCTGCTTTGAACGCCTCCGCTACAACACCCGTGCCCGAGAGGCCTACCGGTATATCATTGATAAAATCCCAGCCGCAGCTCCAGCGACCGAGGGCGACACCATAATCGGTATGAACCTCGCCACACTTCGCGATATGGCTCAATGGAGACTCGATAACCTCGACTGGCTGGAAAAAACCGAAAAAGATCTCTACCCGCTTCTCGATAAGGAAACTCCAGCCAGCGATCTCCAACCCGCTTTCCTTAAAACAGAAAAACCCGCAGCAACCCCTGCTGCCGTTCCCTCCCAAACCACTCAGCAGGCCGCCAACCAAATCGCCCCGCCCGCAGCCTTGCAGCGATAGGTTTTTTATTCCCTGAACCTGAAGGGCAAGATGCCTCAGGCGCGGAGAAGTCTCCAGTATGGCACAAAAGCTGCTCATCATTGAGCAATATGAACCCTTTCCTCGCCATCACGGCCGCCAAGATGGGCAGCAATATTCTCAATAGCCTTACTGGAAATTCCGCCGAGAAGGCTCCAAGCTCTGCCGAAATGAAAAAAGCAGCGTTTGCCCAGATTCTCGCTAAGGCGACAAGCACTCCGGAATACAAAAACATGCAAAGCCTTAGTGCAGAAGGTATCGGGAGCCGATCTGACGTCGAAATGACGCTGCAACAAATGTCTCAAAAAATCCTCCAATCCCCAGAAGTCGCTAAAGCACTCGAGGGAAGCTCCGAACCATTTGACCTAAAATTTCTTCCCGATGGAAATGTCGTCATCAAAAAAGCCGACGGCTCAGAAAAAACTTTCCAATTAGACGGAAATCTCAAGGGAACTGCCCAAAAAGCGGTGTCCATCATAGAGAGTTCAAAAATTGCTTACCCAAACGGGGCGGCATCTTCCAAAGATGTTGGCGGATCCCTGCGCATCGTTCCTGGAGCTAAGGCTACGCTCCAAGCGTAAACAACGCGATTTGTCTCTCAGCCTGGTCTGTGCGATTTTGCAGCTTCCACACAAGAGGTTTCTCCCCTAGACCGACAACCTTATCCACGAGCTCGGGATTGATGCTTACACAATCGGACACTTGCCCAAGCTGCAGGCAACACGAGCAGTCCTCATTCCAAGCTCGGCAAGTTTTGCCGATCATGCCACACCCCCTCTGGCATCTTCTGCCATGACCAGTTTTTTGCCTAGTCTCGGCCATCCCAATTTCTCTGAAATTGGTCTTTCGAATTGGATCGCCTCCTGAGCCGGAGGCCTCAAAATGTTTTTTGCCTCTTCGTTTTGCAGACAAGAATGCCGTTAAATATATATTTAAAGTATTTTCATTAAGAAATATCTGAGTTTTCTTTGAGCGATTCTTTTGAGCCCCTGCCCAAGCCTCAAATCGGATTGTGGTGACTCTCTGGGAACTGGCACAGCTTCTGCTAATCATTCAATCATGGAAATGGTGGCCTCACTCTTCAACAGCGACAATTACACAGCTGTGAAAAAAATGATGGATGTTACGACTCTTCGTCATTCAGCTATCGCAAGCAACCTAGCCAATGTCTCGACCCCCGGCTACAAGCGGGTAGATTTGAGCCGGTCCTTTGAGGACGAACTGCGCGCTAGCATCAAATCTCGTGACGCTGATGAAATTGCAGCGGCCGAACCTAGGACCGAGGCCGATACACTCACCCCATCAACTCGTGCGGACGGCAATAATGTCCAAATCGACAGCGAGCTCCTCGGCCTTACGAAAAATACAATGAACTTCAGCGTGCTCACGGATTTTGCCAGCGGCTCCCTCAAGCAACTCCGCCACGCCATTGTGGGCCGTCCAGTCTAACTCCTTCAAATCCCGATAGAACTTTAAAATTATGAATGTTATCTCCGCCAGCAGCATCACCGGCAGCGCCCTCAACGCTGAAAAAATGCGCGTCGATATTGTCTCACAGAACATCGCCAACGCAAATACAACCAAGGGCATTGACGGCAAGCCCTACCAGCGCCGCATCGTCGCGTTCGAGTCCATGCTCGATGCTGCCGCTGGTTCCAACATGCAGGGCGTTCGCGTCTCAGAAATCAAACGTGATGAAACCGCCGGCGAAATCATCAATAACCCAGAGCACCCCCACGCAGACGACGATGGCAATGTCACCATGCCCAATGTGAACATTCCCTTTGAAATGGTGGATATGGTCACTGCTACACGCTCCTACGAAGCCAACCTTGCTGTTGTTCGTAATGCTCGCCAACTGGCCACACAAGCTCTTTCCATCGGTCGCTAACCATTTAGTTTTCTCTAAAATATGAATATTTCCGCTATCCCCTCCAATATCCCCAACATGACAGCTCCGCTCACCATGCGGAACTTCCAACCCGACCTCGAGCGCACCAATTCGCTCAAAGAGGCAGGTTTTTCCGCAGGTGGAACTCAAGTCGCTGGACCCGATCCTTTTGGCTCCATGATGAAAAAATTTGTGACCGATGTGGACGGAAAAATGAAGACATCCGCCACTGAAAAAAATAAAGTTCTCTCGGGCGAAGCCACCAATCTTCACCAAGCAATGATCGCTGGCCAAGAATCCAGCGTTGCGTTCACTCTCATGGTCGAGCTTCGTAATAAGCTTGTGGAGAGCTACCAAGAGCTCATGCGTGCTCAGGTTTAAGCAAAACTTAATTTAACAAAATTCCCGCCGTTTTGATAGGATGAAACAAGCACTCCAGCAAATTACTAAAATTTGGAGCGAACTCAGCCCAACCCATCGTGTCATCGTTTCCGCCGCCGGAGTGGCCGTGGCCCTGGGCATCGGAGCGATGCTCTACTGGGCCCAGCGCCCAGACATGAAATTGCTCTACGGCAAGCTCGGCGAAAAAGAAGCCGCCGAGGTAGTCAAAGAACTCGAGGCCCAAAGTATCCCATTCCAAATCGGCGGCGGCGGCAGCTCGATCTATGTTGATTCCAAAAACGTCTATCGAGTTCGCATGGAACTGGCATCAAAGGGACTGCCCACAGCCGATGGTGTGGGGTTTGAGATTTTTGATCGCAGTAACTTCGGAATCAGTGACTTCGTGCAGCGCACAAATTACACCCGCGCCCTCCAAGGCGAATTAAGCCGCACCGTGGCACAAATGCAGGGAGTCAAATCGGCTCGAGTGATGGTCGTTCTCCCCGAAAGCCGGCTCCTCGTACGCAGCACCGATTCGCGCCCTACGGCCTCCGTTTTTGTGGACACAGGCAGCGCCCAACTTGACAAAGCTGCAGTGAATTCCATTCGCTCTCTCGTAGCCAGTTCCGTGGAGGGGTTGAAAGTTGATGATGTGGCTGTCATTGACAACGCTGGCAACGTCCTTTCCGAAGACCTCAAATCCGATCCCCAGTTGGGAAATGCGGGAAGCATTGTTAAATACAAGCAACAAACCGAGGAATACCTCTCCTCGAAGGTTGAGACCATGCTTGCAAAAGTCCTTGGGCCAGGAAACTCCGTTGTTCGAGTCTCCGCAACAATCAATACAGAAGCGGCGACCATGACAGAAGAGCGCTTCGATCCAGAGGGCCAAGTGCCTCGTCAAGAAGTCACCATCGAAGACAGCTCCACCACTAACGAAACGGGTGCTGATAAAGCCCAAGGCGCGGGCGTTGCATCCAATACAGCCGCTCAGCCAGACCAGCAGAACCAACCCGGCAGCAACAAGGCCAGCAACACATCCCGCTCCTCCAAAACTCAGAGCTACGAGATCAATAAGACCCTGACAAACACCGTTAAAAACCCCGGCACCATCACCCGCATCACCGCAGCTGTCTTCCTTGCAGAGAAATCCTCCGAAACAGGGGAACTCACGCCCAGAACACCTGAGCAAATCAATGAACTTCGTAGCATGGTAATTAGTGCGTTAGGCATCGAGGTGCCAAAGAGTGAGAATCCTGCATCCTTCGTTTCCATTAAGGAAATCGCTTTCCCTTCCACCGTCGCGGCAGGAGCCCCGCTAACGGATAAAGTAGGGGGCTATGTCGAGATGATCCGCCCGATCGCCGCACTAGCCATCGCTGGCATCGTTTTTGCCATCTTCTTCTTCATGCTCCGCCGCGCGAAACCTGAAGAAATCTCTTTTGAACTTGTGGACGACACCAACACACCCCAGCCTGCGGGCGCTCTGCCGGATATCTGTGGTGCAAACCCGACCTCATTCCTGCCGGTGGCCAAGAACCTCAAGGTCTCCCCGGAACTTCTCAACTCACTCATCCGTCAAAAACCGGAAAACGTGGGGGCAACCCTGCGCGAGTGGCTCATCGACAAAAACAATAACTAAGCCATGCCTACCGCAGAATACGAAGCAATGTCCAAAACGCAGAAACTCGCTGCGTTTTTCATCATTGTCGGCTCCGATTTGGCTCCCGAGTTAATGAAACAACTCCGCGATCCAGAGATTGAAGCTGTGGCTCGCGAGATGGCAGTGATGGATGTTGTGGATTTTAAGCTCCAAGAGAAAATTCTTGAGGAATTTTGTGACCTTATTGGCGATGGTCTCTCTACCGCTCTCGGCGGCATGTCCTTTGCCCAGCGAGCCCTAGAGGCAGCCAGAGGCCCCCAAGCGGCTTCAAGCATCCTTCTCCGTGCACTTCCTGCCAGCAACTCGATCGATGCTGTTCGCGAACTCAGCCAAATGGACGCGCGGCAGATTTTTAATATCATCAAAAACGAGCAGCCTCAAACCATCGCGTTCATTCTTTCTTACCTCGATGGCCGCCAAGTTTCCCAAATCATCCCTCTCTTCTCACCCGAAGCCCGAGAAGAAATTGTGGAGCGTTTGGGAACGATGGATTCCATCTCCAGTGATCTGATTAACAAAGTGCTCCGCAGTCTCGGCAAGCATCTCTCGACCGGTCCTCAGCAGTACAGCATGCACAAGCGCGGCGGAGCCCAAGCCGCAGCTCAACTCCTCAAATCCCTCGACAAGGATCTCAGCAAAAATCTCCTCGGCCGCATCGAAGAGCGTAATGCCGAACTGGGTGAAGCCATCCGCAAGCGGCTTTTCAATTTCGAGGACATCATTTCACTTTCGCAACGCGACGTGCAGCGTTTGCTCCGCGATGTCGAAACACAGGAGCTGGCTGTGGCAATGAAAAATGCCTCCGAGTCCGTTAAACGCGCCTTCTACGGCGCCATGTCCAAACGTGCTTCAGAGTCTCTCAAGGAAGAAATCGAAATCCAAGGCCCCGTCCGAAATAAGGATATTGAGACAGCCCAGGACCGCATCATCGCTCAGATCATGCAACTCTCCGAGGCAGGAGAGATTGATATCTCCCAGGAGGACTCCAGTGAATCCGCAGGCTAAAGCAATCGCTTTCACAGCACTGCCAGTAGCCATTACCATCGTACGGGATATCCTGCCCGTGATCGAGGAACCCGTAGATACGCGTGTCGCCCTCGAGGAACATGAAGCCGCCTGTCAGGAAGCTTACAACCGAGGCTTTCAGGAAGCCACCGATGCGCTGACCAATCAAATTGCCGATCAGCGCGCAGAAGTCGCACAGTTGCAAGATGCCGTTTTCAAGAACCTTGCCGCTCAGGCGGAAACCCTTGCTCATCAGGTTTCCAGCATTCTGCCAGATCTCGTTCTTGAGATCACCCATCGTGTGCTCGCCGGCTTTAAACCGGATGCCGAAACCATACGGAGCATCGTTTCCGAGACCCTCGCCGAAGTGGCCCCAGGATCCACCGAGGTTGAGATTCGACTTCATCCTCAAGATCTAGCTCTTGTTCAGGGAATCGAAGCCGATTTTGAGCAAAAATACCCCGGCCTCAAGCTGACACCAGATCCCGAACTGGCCCCCGGCGACTGCCTGGCCAAGAGCCGATTCGGAACGATTGATGCCCGCATCCTCACGAAACTCCAAAACGTGGCCCGCTCCTTCAAATGAACTCAAGTTCGCCCATTCTGCCCGCGCTCATGCAAAATCTGCGCGGTCGTATCGAATCCACCACCCCACTGGTGCGAATGGGCGAAGTCGTACAAGTCACGGGCCTCGTGATTGAGTCCATCGGCCCCAATGTCTCGCTCGGCGACATCTGCGAAATTCGATCGCCCCGCCTCAGCGGTCTGCAAGCCGAAGTTGTGGGCTTCCGCGACCATCGAGTCCTACTCATGCCCCTTGGCGAGATGCAGGAAATCCACGCAGGTTGCGAAGTCGCTGCCACAGGCCGCGCCGCAGGCATCAATGTGAGTGACGCCCTCATCGGTCGCATCATTGATGGAATCGGCCGTCCCATCGACGGCAAGGGTCCGCTCCCCAGTGGAACACTGCGCCCACTGCATTGCCAACCGCCCAATCCCCTCACTCGCCAGCGCATCCTCCAACCATTCCAAACCGGCGTGAAATCCCTCGATCTTTTCACCCCCGTGGGTCGCGGTCAGCGCCTAGGCATTTTTGCGGGCTCTGGAGTCGGCAAATCTACACTGCTCGGCATGATCGCGCGGGGCGCCGAATCCGACATCAACGTCATCGCCCTCATCGGCGAACGAGGCCGCGAACTCCGTGAATTTATTGAGAAAGACCTGGGCCCCGAAGGCATGGCTCGCTCGATCATCGTTGTCTCGACCTCCGACCAACCGGCACTCATCCGCCGCCGTGCCGCCCACATCGCCACAGCCATCGCCGAACATTTCCGCGACGAGGGTAAAAAAGTCCTCTTCATGATGGACTCCGTGACCCGCTACGCCATGGCACAGCGCGAAATCGGCCTCGCCGTGGGAGAACCGCCCACCAGCCGCGGCTACACGCCATCTGTTTTTTCCGTCCTGCCTCGACTGCTCGAACGCACAGGCAATGCCGAAAACGGCTCGATCACCGCGCTCTACACAGTGCTTGTGGATGGTGATGACATGAACGAACCGATCGCCGATGCCGTGCGCGGTATTCTCGATGGACACGTCGTTCTCAGCCGCGCACTCGCCACCGCAAAACACTTCCCCGCAGTGGATGTCTTGGAGAGCGTCAGCCGTGTCACACTCGAAATCTGCTCGAAAGAGGAACTGCAATGCATCGGCACAGCTCGCGACCTCCTTGCAGTCTATCGCAAAAATGAGGATGTCATCACCATTGGAGCCTACACGAAAGGCAGCAATGCCCACGTGGATATCGCCATCGACAAGACTCCGCTCATCCGTAGCCTCCTTCGCCAACCCATCGAAGACAAATGGACAAGGGACCGAAGCTTCGCCGAACTCGCTAAAATCGTCTCATGACTCGCAAAAAATACAGTCTCCAGACCGTCCTCGACTTGCGGGAAAAGGCCAAGGACAAGGCCTCTGAGGTCTTTGCTGCCGCCGTGCGTGACCGTGATCTTGCGGCCGCCCGTGTGGCCGAAGCCATCGCCCACCTCGAAGAACTCACCCGCATGATCAGCGGTGAGCGTTTCCCTGCCTGGGTTCGCGAACAGGGATGGAACGCCCTCAATGCCCAGCGCGATCTCCTGCACACCCTTCAAAACCGTCTCGCGCAAGAAGAACAAAAAGTCGAAGCCAAACGCGAACTCCTCATCGCAGCCGACCGTGACCACCAACTCGTGCTCAAACTGCGCGAAAAATGGCTCGTTAATATCCAACTCGAAGCCGCCCGCGCCGAGGAAAAACAACTCGAAGATTTCGTCACCGCCACCCGCTTTCTCCAAACCGCCATCCCATAAATGAACGCCAACACACCCACACTCAATCCGTTCTCCGAAGCCGACTCCAAGCCCTCCTCCAGCTGGGGACTCATCCTTCTTGCCATCATCCTCGGTACTGCCACCGCCGCTGGCGTTCTCCTGCTCAAATGGCCTTCCGTGACCACCCTGCCTCCAGAGCCATCTGCCACTCACACAAAAATCAAATCCCAATCCAAAGACTGGGATTTCTACACGGCCGAAATCGACAATTTCCTCCAAGAACTCCAAAAGCAGCGTACCACCTACGAGATCAAAACCAAAGACCTCGGCGCTGTTGAAATGCGTATCGCAGCTGAGAAACAGGAACTCCTCCGCCTGCGTAGCGAGATCGAGAAAATGCGCGAAGACCTCACCACTCAGACCACCGAGCTGCTCAGCACCGAAAAATCCAATGTCCGCAACCTCGCCCGCACCTATTCAAGCATGAAGCCGGCCGAGGCCGTTGCCATCCTCGCTCAGATGTCCGATGCCAGCATCGTCAAGCTCCTCGCAACCATGAAGGCCGATATCGTCGCAAAAATCCTCGGCCAAATGGCCAAAACCAAAGACCCAAACGCTCCTGAGGACTCCAAAACCACACTCGCAAACCGCGCCGCCACCATTAGCGACCAACTTCGTCTCTTCAAAAACGAGACCACCCAAGCCGCACGATGACACCCCCGCTTCCAACACAACAAACGAAGCCCGCCTCTCTCGAAGCCCGTAATTTGGACGACGCTGGACTTTTCCAATTCGCGGCTGTCCCAAATGGCACGGAACTTAATTCTTTCGAAAGCTTTATTCAAAAAAGCGACCCCAAGGACCAACAGGAAAAAGAATTGGAGGAAGCTGAAGCCGCCAAAAAACGCAAGCGCGCCGCGGACGCGGCATTAGTTGCCGCAGCTCCTCAAACACCAACTCAACCCGATCTACCAGAAGTTGCCGCACCCTCCCTTGAGGGAAGCCCAACAAAGAAAACCCCATCGGATGCGCCAGACACCTCAACTCAGAGCCTAAAGCAAAAAGAAGCTCAAAAAGAGGTCGTGGAGGAAATCGACTCGCAAATTGCCGAGGAAAAAACTGAAGCGGACACCACCTATTCCAACCTTCTCGACACGGCCAAAAAAAACGCCGATGGCATGGAAAATGCTATGAATGAAGATGAGATGATCTCGCTCGCTCCATTCGATGAAATGCAAGGCTCCGCGAACCCCAACATGGTTCGTGATACTGCCATCACTTCGGTGAGCCGATTGGCTTCCGTCGCTTCGATTGATCGCATGGCTGTGACGCCTATTTCCGGCTCCAATTCAGAATCCGAAACCAACTTTTCTCAACTCGCGTCTGGTAATCCCTCGGCACTTATACCGGGGGAGGCCCGCTCCAACTCCGCAAGCCCAACCGCAAAGGCCACCGCACTTTTCAAAGCCCTGCCTCCAGAACTTGAAAAATTCAAGCAATCGGGACAATCCCAACTTCAGTTAGATATCCCTGTGGGGGAAAACGAATCTGTCCGCATTCGCCTCAACCTCCGCGCTGGAGAAATCCGCTCGACCTTCATTACGGAATCTCCCGAGCTCCGAGAGGCTCTCCAAAAAGCTTGGCCGGATTTTACTGCTACACATCGAACGCAGAATATCCAATTCGGCGAGTCCAATTTTCAAGATGGTCTCTCCCGCCAAAATGATACCGCCTTTCAACAACAAAATCGACACTCATATCAATCGGAGTCCGATCCGACCACTCTTACGAATAGAACTCCCTCGGCAAACCCCAAACAAACTGCCAGCATTCAACAACCCCCCCCTGATACCATTCGAGAGGGTAAATTGAATCTCTGGGCTTAAATTTTTAAAATGGACATCTCATCTTTAACCTCATCCGCTTCAGCAACTCCTGCCAAAGACCCAATCACAGGCCTAGCGATGCAAAGTAATGCCGGAAAACAAATGCTCGGCGCTGATGATTTTATGAAGCTGCTGACGACCCAGCTCACTTCCCAAGATCCGATGAACCCTATGAAGGACACGGAGTTCATATCTCAGATGGCCAACTTCACTTCGCTAGAGCAAATGCGGACGCTTTCGAAGTCCTTTGAAACATTCACCACCGATCAGAAACTTGCTTCTGCTCCCTCTTATCTTGGTCGCCAAGTAACTATCACTGATGCTACTGGCGATATAACAGGTATCGTAGAGGCTATAAAGCTCAAAGACGGCAAACCTGCTATCGTTATCAATGGCAAAACCTACGAGACCAAACTCATCACTGGTATTGCCATGCCTCCTCCTCCCGCAGCTCCCTCAACAAGCATGGTGGCCACAACGCCCGCTACAACCGCTAGCACAGAGTCGTAATCCTCAACACAATTAAACATTATGGCACTCCTTAACTCTTTCAACAGCGGCGTCTCTGCAGTCAAAACTTTCAGCAAAAGCCTAGAGGTCATCGGCGATAATATCGCCAATGTGAACACGACCGGCTTCAAAGGCTCTCGTGTTACGAATCAAGACAGCTTCAGCGAAACCCTGAATCGCTCCGCCCCCGCAAATGGAGATATCCCAGGCGCAAACACAATGCAGATTGGTCAGGGAACAAGCGTTGCCAGCGTAAGTCAGCGTTTTACTCAAGGTGTTCTCAGCACCACCGGAGGCCCCGCCGATCTCGGAATCTCAGGGAAAGGTTTTTTTAAAGTTCAAAATCCTGAAACCCAAGATTTTTACTACACCCGAGCTGGAGATTTTCGACTGGATGATCTTGGCAAACTGCTCACAAACGATGGAATGAACGTGATGATGGCTGCAGGTCCAGTCGTTATCCCTCCCGTTGAAGGCACAAATCCCCTCCAATCTTACAGAATCGATAAAAACGGCGAGGTTTCTGCCTATTACGCCAATGGCACTACAGCCACACCCATCGGCCCAATCCTCCTCACCTCATTTGCAAATCCCAATGCTCTCGAGCGGATTTCTGGAAATCTTCTCACCAACCCTGGTGGAGAAGCCGGTGGTGCAGGCGCTGCGGGAGCAACTCCAGCGACAGCGGCCAATGCCACCCTCTTTGGCGACATTATTCAAGGCACATTGGAACTTTCGAATGTCGACTTGACCCAACAATTCTCCGACCTCATTGTCGCCCAGCGTGCTTTCCAAGCAGGGTCGCGTGTTATTACCGTATCGGACTCAGTGATGGAGGAGATCGTGAATCTCAAGCGATAACCATTTAGCTTTTTAAATTAAAAAAACAAAACAAACAATATGCCAGCCAACGAAGCCGATACAGCCACCCCAAACTTTGCCGCTCCAAAAAAATCCGGCAATTCCATGATGCCGATTATAGCCGTCATAATTCTCGTTCCGGCATTGGTTTATGGAGTCATGGATTTTGTCATCCTACCCAAACTCAAAGCGGCGGCGGGGACAGCCAAGCATGCAGATGATCGTGGGGCAAAGACTGCGAAAACAGTATCCGCCCTGGGCGAGCACAATGCTGATTTTGGAGCCCTCGTCGTGAATCTCTCTGGATCAGGAAGCTCGCGATACCTGCGCACTAATTTTAAGGTTGCAAGCGCGGATGCCAGCATCGGAAATATCATGAAAGAAAATGAATCTCCTCTCCGCGATGCGGCGATTACGATTCTTTCTTCCCAGCCAGCCTCAGCACTCGATAATCCAAGTGGACGCGAAGCCGTTCGCAAGCAACTCATCGCGAAGTTCAACAGCCTTCTTGGTGCTGAAGTCATCGACCAAATTTATTTCTCCGAATTCGTTATTCAATAATGGCGCGGCTCACACCGCCCAATCACTCTCAAACTTCCAATGGCAGGACCACTCAAACAATCTGATATAGACCGGCTTGTCGCTGAAGCTGCAGAATCCTCAGCGCCTTCAGTGTACCGCTTCGACGGCTCTCGCTTCCCAAGCGCAGCCCAAGTCCAACCCAAGGCGTTCGATTTCCGAACCCCCATCCATTTGGCAGAGGCAGAGATACGTCGCATCCGGACCATTCACGCAGGCTTTATCTCGACCATTTCTGCGCGTTTTTCCTCTCTTCTTCGCGCCGACATGAGCCTAAAGCTCTCTAAACTCAGCACGATGCCCTATGCAAAGTTTGCTGAGTCAATGAAAAACCCGACTCATATCTCTCTCTTCAAAGTCGATCAACTTCCCGGAATCGGAATCCTAGAAATCCATCCTCGATTGGCCATCAGCATGACAAACCGCATGCTCGGAGGTCGCGGCAGCACTTCGGACGAAGAGCGCTACCTCACTGAAATTGAAATCGCTCTCCTTGAGGAAATTGTAGATATTATTGTCAACGAGTGGTCGCGCCAGTGGAAAGACGAACGCCAATACAATGGGCGTCAAATCGGCCACGAAAATAATCCCCGCTTCCTCCAAGCCTGTTCGAATGATGCGATCATGCTCGTCCTCACAATCGAGGCCCTCGCCAGCGACAGCGTGGAACTCATTCAAATCGCTGTTCCCTACAACATGTTGGAACCGATCGTGAAGAATATGCACAGCCGCCGCTCACGCGACCTGCAGCTTCAGCCCGATATCAAACCCCAGCAATGGCGCAGTTCTTACAACCAAATCTCCGTTCCTCTCATCGCTGACTGGGAAGTCCCCGGTGCCAACGTGAGTGATGTCCTCCGGCTTCGTGTTGGCGATATCTTGGAAATGCCAAAAACCACTCTCAATAACACCCGCATCCGCATCGCTAACTCTCCGCGCTTTAGCGCGCAAGCAGGCTGCGAGAACGGCCATGTCGCCGTCCAGATCACTTCTGAAATTCAACCCGCCCAAAAACAATGAGCACTATCAACGAAGCTAAAAACCTTTCTGTCATCCTCGACGTCAAAGTCGATCTCACCGTCCGCATCGGCTCCTGCATGCTGCCTATGAGAGATGTCGTGGAGCTTGGAGAAGGTACTGTGCTTCAACTCGACCAACTCGCTAGTGAACCCGTCGGGCTTTATGTAAACGACAAACTCATCGCCCGTGGTGAAGTTGTCGTGGTTGATGAAAATTTCGGGATTAAAATCACTCAGATCGTCGGAGACTCGGCATGAAGGGCCCTGCGTTGAGGCTTGCCACTTTGGCGATCCTCGCGTGTCTCCATACCTCAGCGCTCGAAGTTTACGCGGAGACAACCAATTCGGTGTCGGCTGAAAGTGGCGTATCCACCTCGACAGGCTTGCCTCGCGCCGATGCTCCGGTCAGCGAATCACCTCAAAAATATCCAGCTTCAGATTCCACACCAAGCACAACACCGCCCATAACGAAAACGTCCATCGTCCCTGCCCCTCCCGGAATGGACGAATTCAGTCGCCTTCTCGGCTACATCACTCTTCTAGCAGCGCTCGCGGGTGCCGTGGTTTATCTTATAAAGTTTGGCATCCCACTGCACCGCAACCGCTCCAAAGAGGAACGCAAACTAAATGTTCTGGAAATGCGCCCCCTCGGCAGTAAACAATTTCTTGTCGTCATAGGCTACGAGGACACCCGTATGCTACTCGGAGTCACCCCAGGAAAAATAGATTACCTTTGTACTCTGGATTCACCCTCCGGAGCCAACCGCGATTTTAGTGTGCTGGTTGACGATGCGGAGAAAAAAGGAACCACACCGTGAAATTCCTTTGCTTAACCAAATTCGCTTGCTTGCTCGCTTGCCTACTTGGCTTGCTTACCGTCCCTGCCAGTGCGCAAACACCTGTCGCTACACCTTTTCCGCCACTCATCACCTCGCCAGCATCTCCTGCCCCCCCACGGGCACCCACGGCCCCTACCGCACCTCAAGCACCTGGCATCTCTTCGTCCGGGAAACCTTTTGTAAACCTCCAAGTCGGCAACGGAACTGAGCGCGAAAACCTCAGCACGGCCATCCAACTCGTGATCGTGATGACGCTGCTTACGCTGGCGCCCTCACTTATCTTGCTGATGACCAGCTTCACCCGCATCGTAATTGTGCTCGGCTTCGTCCGCACCGCGCTCGGTGTACCTAGCGCACCAGCAAATCAGCTTCTCATTGGCGTCTCGATGTTTCTCACGTTCTTCATTATGGCTCCGGTCTGGCAACAAATCCAAGATCAAGCCATCAATCCTTACATGAGTGAGCAGATCAACTCAAACGAAGCGATGGACCGCGCCATTGAGCCAATCCGAGATTTCATGCTGCGCCAAACGCGCCCGGGTGAAGTCGATTTCTTCCTTGACCTAGCTGGTATGGGGCGCACCGATGTCAAAGACCTCCCCATGCGCGTCGTGCTTCCAGCTTTTGTCATTAGCGAACTCCGCACTGCATTCCAGATGGGATTCCTGATCTTCATCCCTTTTCTCGTCATTGACTTTCTTGTGGGATCCACACTTATGTCAATGGGAATGATGATGATGCCTCCCACAATGGTAGCGCTCCCGCTCAAACTCCTACTATTCGTCCTTGTCGATGGATGGCAACTCGTCGTCCGCTCGCTTGTGCAAAGTTTTGCCTCATGAATCAGGAATCCGCCATCGAAATGCTGCGTTCACTGATCACGGTGTCGCTTCTTGTGATTACACCCATCATTCTCACCGCGGTGATCGTGGGCGTTATCATTAGCCTTCTGCAAGCCGTTACCAGTATTCAGGAGCCAACGCTAAGCTTTGCCCCAAAACTCTTCGCCGTGGGCGCGATCATCATTATCGGAGCGCCTTGGATACTTCGCCAACTCATGCAGTTCACCGTGTTTTTTATCAATAAAATCCCGGAAATGACGAGATGATCACGATCCATATTGAGGACATCTACCCAGGATTACTCATTTTTCTGCGCGCCACTGGGCTATTCCTAATTATGCCGGTTTTTTCCGGCAGCATGATTCCTGCCCCGGTGAGAATCGCTTTGTCGGCAATACTTGCCTATCTGCTTGCCCCAATTTTCGGCGATTTCGGTGGCGTGCCTGAGCATTGGTTCATCGTGGCGCTGGAAGTCATCCACGAAGTACTCACCGGTCTCCTCATGGGATTTGCGGTGCGATTCCTGCTCTACTCTCTGGAAATGGCAGGCGAAATCATAGCTGTACAAATCGGACTCTCCTTGAGTTCCAACATTGATCCGGTAACGCGAAATCAGGCGACCCCCCCTAACACGATGCTGCTTTCCCTTGGTACCGTGCTGTTTCTCGTGACTGGTGCTTATCAATTCTGCCTAGTCGCCTTTGCCCGAAGCTTTGAGATTTTCCCTCCGAGCGCTATTTTTGCCCCACAGTCTATCAACACCGTTATCGACTCCAGCGGCAGGATTTTTCTGCTTGCTGTGCAAATCTCAGCACCGCTTCTCGCGATCAGCTTTCTGGTCAACATGGCCTTCTCGGTCCTCGGTCGCGCCTCGCCAAGTTTGAATGTTTTTATGCTCAGTTTCCCTGTTCAAATTCTCGCCGGTCTTACTGTTTTTTCCATGACGCTCGGGCTCACGATCCAATATATCCTCCGCGACATGCAACACCTCCCCGAATCCATGCTCCAATTTCTAAAGTAATCTCAAGATGGCTGAGGAAAACGACAACGCAACAGAGAAACCGACAGAAAAAAAACTGTCGGAAGCCCAATCTAAAGGCCAATTCGCTCAAGCTCCTGAAATTCAGGTTGTTTTCGGGCTGGTTGCAGCCTATTTTGTGTTCCTTTTTACTCTGGATAGCCAATCCCGCTACTTAACTGAAATGGTTGCAAGCATCCTCGGCAACCTCGAAAAATATCAGATTATTAGTGACTTCATACCTCATTGGATAGCCATGGGTTCTCTCACCATGTTCGGTCTCTTAGCTCCGATGTTCCTAGCCACCAGCATCGCCAGTATCCTGGCTGGTGGACTCCAGACCCACTTTAAAGCCACACCCGAAGTCGTGGGATTAAAATTTGAGAAGCTCAACCCTGTCACAGGTTTTCAGCGCGTATTTAGCAAGCAAGGACTTGTGAGGCTCCTCATTGACTCTGCGAAGTGCCTGATCGTAGGAACCCTCATCTATGGGAGTGTGAAACAAATTCTCTCCGATCCCATTTTCTTTACCCCAGTTCCCGTCTTGCGCTTGGGAAGCTTCATCTACGACTCAACGCTCGCTTTATTTTTTCGCCTTGCCCTCGCCATGGGCGGTCTTGCTTTGTTGCATTATATTTTCCAACTCAAAAAAACCGAGAAGGATCTCATGATGACAAAGCAAGAGGTGAAAGATGAGCAGCGACAGGCGATGGGTGATCCCAATGTGAAAATGGCCCAACGCGCGATGGCTCGCCGCCTCATGCAAAAGCAGATGCTCGCGGACGTCCCAAATGCAGACGTCATTGTCACCAACCCAACTCACTACGCAGTGGCCTTGAAATATGAGCGTGGTGTTGATGCCGCCCCACTCGTCCTCGCCAAAGGCCAAAACATCTTTGCTCAGCGTATCAAAGCCATCGGATCGAAGCACGAGGTCCCAACTGTCGAAAACAAACCAGTGGCCCGTGCGCTTTACAAATTCGGACAAGTCGGTAAGCCAATCCCTGCACAACTTTACCAAGCAATTGCCGAGATTCTTGGCTATGTTTACCGCACTCACCGCTACTACTTTTACCAACTTAAATCCCGTCGCCTGAAATCCTGATCCGCCCGCCACATGGCCATCGCAAACGCACAACCCTCACGATTCAAATGGAGCGATCTGCTGAAACAGACAGACCTCATCTTTACCCTCGGCCTCTTCGGTATCATCCTTCTACTGGTCGTGCCAATCCCAACATGGGCGCTCGATTTCTTTCTCGCGATCAATATCGGAATCTCTTTGCTGATCCTCCTTGTGATCATCTATGTGAAGGATCCTCCCGAGTTCTCAGCCTTTCCCACCATTCTTCTCGCCGTCACCCTTCTGCGGCTTGCACTGAACATCGCCTCGACCCGACTTATCCTCCTTGACGGCTTTGCCGGAAACGTCATCGAAGCCTTCGGCCACGTCCTCATTCAAGGAAACTACATCGTCGGTGCTGTCGTCTTTATTATTCTTGTTATCATCAATTTCGTCGTCATTACCAAAGGCGCGGGCCGCATCGCCGAAGTCGCTGCCCGCTTCACCCTCGATGCCATGCCTGGTAAGCAAATGGCCATCGACGCCGAACTCAATGCCGGCATCATCGACGAGCTCACGGCCACTTCCCGGCGACTCAAAGTCCAAAAAGAAGCCGACTTCTACGGAGCCATGGACGGTGCGAGCAAATTCGTGCGAGGCGATGCCGTGGCCGGTATCCTCATCACCTTCATTAACGTCATCGGAGGCTTCGGAATCGGCATGCTGCAAAAGGGCATGCCTATCGACCAAGCCATCCAAAAATACACTCTCCTATCTATCGGTGATGGCCTCGTATCCCAGGTCCCAGCCCTTGTGATTTCTGTCGCGGCCGGTCTGCTTGTGACCCGCGCCCAAGGAGACAACAGCCTCGGTGCCCAAATCGGAAAACAACTCGGCGCCTACCCGCGCGCTGTAGGCATTGCCTCCGGCCTCATCGCCGCTCTTGCCTTTGCTCCAGGCATGCCGCCCGCCCCCTTCCTCATCCTCGGCGCCATCACCGGCTTCACCGCCTACATGCTCAAAAAACAATCCCAAGCACCACTTGCCGCTGGAGCGAAAGGAAGTGCGCTTGCCCTTCCTCCGCCCGGAGGAGCAAACGCCAGCGCAGGGGGACGCCCAAGCTCACTGGGCACAGCGAACGCCTCATCCCAAATCGGCCCCGAAGACCTCCATAAACTCATCGAAGCGGAAGTCCTCTCCATCGAAGTCGGCTACGGCCTCCTCCGCCTAGCCGATAAAACTCAAGGTGGCGACCTTCTCGACCGCATCACCGGCGTCCGCAAAGGCTTCGCCCGCGACAACGGCATGGTCATACCCCCGATCGCCATCCGCGACAGCTTGGAACTCGAACCCAACGAATACAACTTCCTCCTGCGCGGCAAATCCTTCGCTCGCGCCTCCGTCATTCCAAATCGCTGGCTAGCTATGAACGTCTCCGGCAGCGTGATCACTCTCAAGGGCGTTCCCACACGCGAACCAGTCTTCGGCATCGAAGCCGTCTGGATCGCGGAAGAAGAAAAACGCACCGCAGAAATCAATGGCTACAGCGTCGTGGACGCGACCTCTGTCATGATCACTCACCTCGCGGAAACTCTCAAACAAGTCTCCCACCTCATCCTGACCCGCCAAGAAGTCCAATCCCTCATCGACCGGGTCAAGGAATCTAACCCCGCCCTCATCGCAGAACTCCTTCCAGATCTCGTCAATCTGGGAGTCATCCAGCGCGTACTCCAAAATCTGCTCCGCGAAGGCGTGCCGATTAAAAATCTTCCGCTCATACTGGAAACCCTTGCCGACTACGCTCCCGTTACAAAAAACCCCGACGAACTCTCCGAGCAAGTCCGCCGCCGCCTCGGAACTTACTTCATCAGCCAATACGAGTCCGAACCCGGCATCATCAAATGCATCACCATCGATCCGCGCCTCGAACAAAATTTGATGACCCGCATTCAGCGCTCCCATTTTGAAACTACTCTCGCCCTCGATCCAAACACCGCTCAATACCTGCTCCGAGAACTCACAATCCGCTCCAACTCCATGGCCGAGCAAGGCCTCTCCCCGATCACCATCCTCACAGCGGAACTCCGCCTCGCATTCAAACGCTTCTTCGAACCCTCCCTCCCAAAACTCATCGTCCTCTCCTACCAAGAACTCCCGTCCCAGACTGAAATCCAAAACACCGGCATCATCGTTCCCCCTCCTGCCGAACGCATGCCAGCTGCCGCCTGATCCACATAGGCAGAATTTTCCACTTCCACAGCCAATAATCAAAAAACAATGGGAAAATCGCTTCTCCGTCTGTTTTTTCACAGTTCAGACCTCGTTTTTTTCTATTTCTTTTTTTGGCGCAAAAATTGCTACGATTTGAGCTGATCTTTTAATCCTATCGGCCCACATGCAATACTTCACGCTCATCGGAGGCTTCACCGGCTTCGTTCTTGCCTTTCTGGTAAGCCTTTTAGCGAACAAGAATCTTGAGGCATCGGTTTTCAATGCCACCATCGGCTGCATTCTTACTGCGTTGCTTTTTAGAGTCTTCCGATTCGTCATCGAGTACTGCGCCAAGCAGGTCGTTGCCGAAAAAACAAGGCTCCGCGAGCTCGAAAGGTCTTCCACTCCAGACTCTCCACCTCCAGATAACACGCCAGACGCCCCAGCCCAACCGGCCGCCTGACCATGCCACAAATCGCCGAATCCATCACGAACGATCCACGGCCCGACGCTAGAAAGTATTCGGCCGCATGGCGTGCCTATGGAGAAGCCTCGCAGCCCAGCGAGGAGGAAATCCTCAAAACTCACATGCCTCTCGTCCGCTCCGTTGTGGACCGTATGCGAGCCAGCCTCCCCTCCCACCTTGACGTCGATGACCTCTATTCCGTCGGTCTGCTCGGTCTCATCCAAGCCCAACGCCGCTTCGACCCCACACACGGGGTAACCTTCGCAGCCTACGCTGCCATGCGCGTCCGAGGGGCCGTGCTCGACGAACTCCGCCGCATGGATTGGATGTCCCGCACTCTTCGCATCAAGGCCAAGAAACTCACCGACGTCATTTCTGCTTTTGAACAAAAAGTCGGCCGACCAGCCACTGAAGCCGAAATCGCAGGCGAACTCGGCATCACCAGCGAAGAATATACCGTCCTGCTCGATGAGGTCCGCCCACTCAGCTACGTCGAACTTGATGCTCTCGTCGGCGATGACGAAGACTCCAATCTCCACGACGTGATCGCAGATGAGAACCAGCCAAACGCCTGCGATCTCGCCATGAAACAGGAGCTCATCAAGCTCGTCACCGACCGCCTTCAAAAACTTCCAGACATGCAGAAAAAAATTCTTGCCATGTATTATTTTGAAAATTTGCGCCTCGCAGAGATAGCCAAGGTTTTTGGTGTCACCGAATCCCGCGTCTGCCAAGTTCACACCCAAGCCGTCCTCAGCCTGAAATCCTATATTCGCAAGGCGATGGACCGCTGATTTTTCCGATTCTAATTAAAAACAAAACAAACACCAAACTCCCATGATTCTCATAATAGGTTATCTCATCGTACTCGGCTCCACACTCGGCGGCTTCGTACTCGCCGGCGGTAAAGTGGGTCTTCTTTTCCCGATCTCCGAGTACATCATTATTATAGGTATCTCAATCGGCCTCATGGTGATCGCAAGTCCGGTGTCCTTGCTCAAAAACATCGTCAAAAAAATCAAAGTCGCTTTCCGAAACCAAGCCGTACCGACATCCGATTACACCGATCTTCTGAAACTCCTCTACGAATTATTTAGCAAAGCACGGCGCGGCGGTCTCATCGCCATCGAAGATGACATCATGTCCCCAAAAGAGAGTCCGATTCTCTCCAAGTATCCATCTTTCATCAACGATCGCGAACGCTTGGAATTCCTGACCAACAGCTTGAAACCCGTGATTGATGGTCGCCTCAAGCCGGAGCAACTCGGCGGACTCCTCCATGGAGACTTCGAAGCCAAAGAGGAAGACGCCGTGCAGCCTGTCCATATCCTGAATCTCGTTGGCGATTCCCTGCCAGGTATCGGTATCATTGCCGCCGTCATGGGCATTATCAACACCATGGCCGCCATTGCCATGGGCCCTGAGAAAGTCGGTCAGAAAGTCGCTTCCGCCCTCGTCGGCACATTCTTGGGCGTTCTCGGAGCTTACGGCTTCATCAACCCGCTCGCTGCCCGTATCAAACTCAACAACGTTTACGAACTTCAATACTACGCCGTCATCATGAAGGGCGTTCTCGGCTTCACCGGGGGCATGGCACCAGTTATGGCCGTAGAAGCAGCCCGCCGCGCCATTGATCCGGCCTTCCAGCCGACATCAGAAGCCGTTGAGGAAATGGTGAAAAGTATCGGTACCTCCGCCAACTAATCTCCATGGCCAAGAAAAAACACGAACACCACGGCGGGGCGTGGAAAGTAGCCTATGCGGACTTTGTTACGTCCATGATGGCTCTCTTCCTCGTTCTGTGGATCGCCAACTTCAAGCCGGAAATCCTCATCTACACCTCTCTCTACTTCAAGGATCCCACAAATAAAAACTGGCCGACAACTTGGGGCGTCATGGAAAAAGAAATCCAAGCAACCCGCAAGGATGCCTCCTTAAACGACCAGACCCACACCGAGAATCAAGGCTTCCTCCGCGCTATCGCCCGGGATTTCAACCGCCTCCTCAACGTCAACGATGAAGAAAAAAAGCCAATTGATGTCACGATCACAGACGATGGGCTCAAAATGCAGATTTATAACCGCTCAAAAAAACCCATCTTCAAAGACAACACGATCGAATTTACGGAATGGGGAAACTTCGTCTTCCAAAATCTCGCCTGGCTCGTCCAACGCTACAACTTCCAAGTATACCTGGAAGGTCACGCCCCCAAGGGCCTCGATCTTGGTTCCAATAAAAACTACACCCCGTGGGAACTCAGCTCTGACCGCGCCAATGCCGCCCGCCGACTCATGGAGTATTACGCCATGAGCCCCGAAAAAATGAAACGCATCGCCGGATTTGGTGACTCCCAGCCACTCCCCGATATCCCATCCGAGTCCGAAGATAACCAGCGTCTCACCGTGAGCCTCTCGCTCACCCAGTCTGCGCCCACACCTACTCCCTCACCAAGCTCCGGGTCCACTCCGGAAACTCCCAAGCCCACCGCCCGATGAAGGATTTTCTCCAAGGTCGTCCACTCGCAGCTGCCTCTTCCAGTCGCCGCTCCGAGACCTCAGCATCGACAATGCTTCCACCGATTACGGCCGCTCACGTACATCCAGACAGCATCCAGCTCGAAGAACAAATCCTACCCGATTCGATCTCCGCATCGGGAACCGCAGAACCACAAGTGGAACTCATCCCCGATAGCGCGGGTCGTATCGGCCACATCGTCATCACTTGCCAATGCGGGGAGATCATCACCCTGCAGTGCAACTATTGATTTGCCCCACCCGGGATGACCCGGACGCTCGTTACTGAGATGAAAAAAAATCTCCTGCGAAAAAGCTCGGCCGCGAGGGGACAGAAAACCTGGATATTCGTTTTTGGGGTTGTGGCGACCCTTACTATCTTTCCCGAGCTCCGAGCCCAGAACGTCACTGCCACACGTGAACAAAACCCCTCCGCTTTGCAGCAGAGCGCGGCCACGGCCATTGGCCTTGCTAGCGCCGCCCGCCAGCTCCCAGATGCCGACCGCCTGCGCACCATCCAAGCGGCACTTTCCATCGTCCTCCTTACCAAATTCGATCGCCTCCTCCCTAGCCTTCCTCCCGCTTCTCTCGATCTCTTAGCCCAAGTCTTCCTTTGCGAAAACCCAAATCGCGCCGAGCAGGAGTCCACTGCCGCGAACCTGCCGCCGGCGGATATTCTTGTCTTTGATGGATCCAAGCTTACAGGTGGCAACTTCCGCAATATCGACGCTCTCATTGGTGCAGGAGGCAAGCCTATTGCCCTGGATCGCGATCTTCCATCATGGATCGTACCGCTCGAAGCCGTGCGTGCACAGGCCCTAGAGTCCCAACGCGGCATCGGCATGACTGGACAAAAATTCGAGGAACTTCAAAGCCTCTTCAACCGCATCCATGTTGCCGAAGTAGGCCAACATCTCGTAAGCGATGGGATTTTCCTGCGCCCTTATGCAGGGCGGATGGACGACCTCTACCACAACCTCGTTCAAAAAGGGGGTCGAAATGGACAACTCGATTATTTTGCCCTCCTCGACAGCCTCCCTCCGCGCCAGTACAGCCCGATCGCAGGCACGGCCGCTCGTAAATTCGTACCTCCCCTCCGCCTCAACCTTAGCAATGTCCTTTCCGGCGGCAGTCTCCAAGCGATCCAAGACTTCAAAGCCGATCATCCCAGCGCCAATGTGCTAAACCCATTCAAGGGATTTGCCGTGCGGGCGCTTCCCTACCTGCCAGAGCTTCTCAGAAAAACCTCCCCCGGCTCGGAGCTCCGAATCTCGGGCGACGTCATGCGGCGTGCCATCAGCGATCCTCGCCGATACTCGCCTGACAAAGCTCCGCCCCTCTTTCTCGATCCCAGCCGCTTTCTCGGAGAATGGGACGACCCCCGATTCATTCGTGTCAGCAAAAATAAAAAAAACGCAAACGCGGCCCTCTTGGCCGAAATCCAAAAAGTCGATTTTGAGACTCCTCTGCCCGAAATGTTTTTTGATCCTCCTGGCAATGAGCTTCTAGCCAAGCCGCCAATTCGATCCTCCCAGCCCGAAACGAACGAACTCCTCCAAGATCTCGGTCTGCCCTTAGAGGCGGACACTTCGAGCACTTATGAGCCGGCGGACACGCCTGAGCCTGTTATCCCGCCCACCCGAGCCCAAGAATCTGAAGTCGCTACCTCATCAGTGGCTCTCCTCACGAAACCAGCGCCTCCCATTCTCGACTTGGAACCCTTGGAAACACCTCCTTCCTTCGATTTCGTTCAACCACAGACTCCCGAACCTCCCGCAAAAGAAATTTCCGCCATTCCGGAACCAACAGCGATTCCCACTCCTATGGCTTCGCTGGAACGACCCGAATCCGCTCCTAGTGCCACTCCAGCACCACAGCCGATTAAACCCTCCGCAATCGCCCTCGTCCCTCTCCCCGTGGCTCCCAAGCCCTCACAAAGCCCAACACCTAAACCCGAAAAAACGATCGAAAAAGAGCCTCAAGTAGCAAAAGCCATCGCCGTCAACACGCCTAAAGATTCTATCGAGCACGTGCCAGATACTTCGACGACCCCCTATCAAGTCGCTGTCCTGACCCCTACCGCAAACGAGTCCGTCCAATACCTTAAAAAAATTGCTGCCAGCGACTTGGCACTCTCGGATAACCTCGCCTCCGCCCGACGTGCGGACTGCGTCATCCGCTGGCTCGGCGACGCCGTAAAACCCTTTGAGCCAGTTTTTTTGCAGAGATCTGACAGCGCCGAAGCCAAAGCCATCGAGCCACTCATCGCCCAAGCTCGCGACGAAGTCGTAGCCCTTCTCTTACAACGCGACACCCTCCAATCCGTGCGACTTCAAGAGCTCGGCGCCCGCCAATCCTCGAGAGACGCCTTGGAAAAAGAAATCCAGACAACTCGCCGAACAGAACTCAATCGCCGCACCGGCACCGGCGTTTAAAAACCTACGATGGACGTGCCTTCGGGAGCGAAATTCTGGGCACCTGAACCATGATTTTTTGTGTGACCTCAGCCGATTTTCTGTCATCCGATTTTTGACTTCGTACAATGTAGTCGTCAAAGACAGCCACGGCCTGAGGACGTTCCATAGGCTTTTCCCCAGCACCCAACTCTAAACGGATGTTGTAATCACGAAAATCCACACGAACTTTACCGCGAGTGAGAAGCTGAATCACCACGCCCAAGACATGAAAATTGGACTGGCCAAGTTTAAGCAAAAACCCATTCAAAAATATCTCTAATGAAAAGTTGCGCGTTTCAGAAGATTGCAGAATGCCTTCCTCGACCATATTACACGTCTCCACGATAACAATTTGATCGGCTCTTTTTAAAGGGGGTACCTTCATTCCGAAAAAACTAGCAGCTTTTCTGCTCCATTCAATTTCATTTTTACTGCAGACGAGACGTTCACCATCCTCGCTCTTCCAAGCTGTCAAGAAACAGCGAGTAAGGGTCATTGCGGAGCAAAATATTAGAAGCTTTAGTCTGGTCCTGAAGCAAACTTTTCGGGGCCTCAAGTTGAGTAACCTCGAACCAATTCAAGTAATCAGCAACCTGCTTGGAACGTTGAACAAGCAACGGGCGGATTTTTTCTAGATCCGCGATTTGAGCAGAAACGGAAGCCTTCGGCTTGCGGGAAAGAACTGTGAAAATGTTTCGATACTCCTCCAAAATCGGCTGGTAGAGCGGATGTGCCCGAAATTCCAAATGAAAAAACTGCACGGCACATTCTCGCAGGCGATAAGCTCCTCCATTCGAGCGGGCAGCCTCTGCAATCTTCTCCGGGCCACCAACCGATTTCAAAATATCGGCAAGCTCTCGATCACTTTGCTCGACGGTAAGAGACGCGCGCCGCGGCGGCATTGAACTTCGTGCAATATCCAATGTCCAGCGCTTCAAAAAATCTGCTCGACTGCCGAGGGAGGGAAATGCTTCAAGCAGCGGCTCCCATTCGCCTTTCGAAAAAGCAGGATCCCCTAGCAGGATCGCAAAACCATCTTTAAAACCATCCGCCATTTTTAAAATGCGGATCAGGGAAACAGCTTGGGCCCGGTAAAGGACGATCGAAGTCGCATCAAGAATTTGAGGCTTCTGCTTGAAAAACACTGCCAAATCCGGTGGCCGTCTGCTCTGGATCAAGGCCGAGTACAAACCAGCCGGAATCCCCTCCCTCGATCGGCGTAACTCCTCCGCAAGCGCTTCGATAAACCACCCAGGAGGCTCAGCATAGGCACTGCCGGCGCGGGGAGGGCGGTCGCCGTGCATGGCATGGAGCGCCAGCGCGGCAAAGACCCCAGCATCAAATGCCCCACTGCTAATCGCGGCCTCGTCGTAGAGATCGACTTGCACCTTCATGCCTGCCTCCGTTTCAAAGATCAAGGGCACGACCGATCGCCCCCCCCCTCGGAATCGCCGATCGCGTTTTATCATTCAGAATAATCGGAGCATCTCCAGTGGCCTTGGTGCTATAAAATTTCTCCCATGCGAGGAGAGCGGATCCCGCAGAACGAAGCATTTTATTTCGAACTCCCCGATCTTGGGAAAAAGCGACAAACACTCCACTCCGGCTCGATCCTTCACCTGCAACCCGAGGCTCGGCAGCACCCGCCAAAAAAAGGCCGCTTAAAAAACTGCAAGCCCCAAGCCAAGCTAGAACAAATTTTAGGATTCGCCTTTTCCAGGCCATCGAACGAGGAGGCTTTTTGGGGTAACCGAAGCCGAACTGGCAGAATCCAAAGTATTCAGAATCTCAGCGAGGGAATCGAAACACGGACGCCAAAGTCCAAGTAAAAACGGCGTGAGCTGTTCCGGTATGGGTAACCTTCCAAGGCTGGCTCCGCTGAAGCGAACTTTCAGCTCGCCACCCTTCGAGTAGGGCACGAGGTTGAGCGAAAAATAGAGCGGGTAGTCACCTATTGATTGTTCCATCACAAAGTCCATGCGGCCCTCTTTCAATTCCACAAAGCAACGTCTGCATTTGATCTGGATTCCGAACGGCGCGTTCAGAGGCGCAGGTCGCACATTCTCCATGAGGAAGGAATTGATAGATTCCTCGCTGGCCATCCAAGCACCACCAGGGGTCGCGGAAGACTTTTTGAAAAAAGCCAGTATCGTGTCCGAGCCCGGCGGCTTCTTTTCCACAGGCGGCCGGATGCCATCCGGAGCCTGCCACGCCAGTTGAACAGCAAAAATAAAAGCCGCAACGATCGCCAAAAAAATCAGATTAAAAAGCACTCGAAGAACTCGCCTCGGCGCATTGGGAGCCCTTCTCGGAATCGGCTTTTTTTTGTAAGTCGGAGCTGCTTTGGGCGGAGCCAAGACTGCCGCAGCGGCCATTGAGAGCGCAGCAGCAGCGCTAGGTTGCGATGCAGGCAGGCGGTCTCCACACTCCGTACAAATCACGCGTGTATCATCGTTCTCCGTCTGGCAAGCCGCGCAGATTTTCATGTTTTTGGTGGTGGAGCAGGCGCGGCTGCGGGCGCGGCAGGCTTTGACTCAGTCTTCGTCGCGCTACCTGCATCTCCGCTATCTTTTTTTGCTGCCTGTTTATAACCTTCACTACGATAGTCTGTAATATAAAATCCAGATCCTTTAAAAATCAGCCCCGCTCCAGTTCCCAGTAACCGCTTTACTTTGCCTTGGCCCCAAGTTTCCGTCGGACACGAGGATTCCGGACACGTCTCAAAGACTTTGTCTTTCATCGACTGAAAAACTTCAAAGGTCTTTCCACACTTCTCACATTCGTAATCGTAATTCGGCATATTCCTATAAACTACCAATTCCTCGGAGCCCGCGCAATAGGCACGGCATTTATCGCTCCAGTGTCTTTACGTGATTTTTTCTGCGCCGTTGAGCATCGGAGAGGAATTCAGCTTGCGCGTCAAATGGCGCCTCGCCTTCAGGGCATTCACGAAATCGATATGTGCCATCGGGCTGCATGACCTGCGCCTTCACGTTGTCTCGCCAGAACCAGTCCAGAATCTCCTGCAGATGCCGTACCATTCCAGGCGCGGTGACAGGGAAGACGGTTTCCACGCGGCGAAAAAGATTTCTCGGCATCCAATCCGAACTGCCGAGCAGGATGCGGTTCTCACCGCCGTTCACAAAACGAAAAATCCGGCTGTGCTCAAGAAAGCGCCCTACAAGACTGCGAACTTCGATGTTCTCACTCACTCCCAGAATGCCGACCTTAATGGCACACATGCCACGCACAAGAAGACGAACGGGAACGCCCGCCGCCGAAGCGCGGTAGAGCGCCTCGATAATGCCCTCCTCCACAAGCGAGTTAACCTTCGCATAAATCCCGCAGGGTCTGCCCGCCCACGCATGGCCAATCTCGTTCTCAATGAGTTCCTGGAAGCCTTCGTAAAGTGACCAAGGTGCCACCAGTAGTTCCTTCATCGGTGGAAAACGTGACACGCCGGTCAGACAGTTGAATGTCTCCGCAAGCTCGCTGGTAAGCTCTTCTCGGCAGGTCAGCAAACTCAGATCCGTATAAATTTTTGCCGTCGAGGGGTGGTAGTTCCCAGTTCCCATGTGAGCGTAGCGCCGAATGCGCTCGCCTTCGCTGCGAATAATCAACATCGCTTTGGCATGGGTCTTGAGTCCGGTCACCCCATACACAACGTCTACGCCGGCCTCGCGCATCATTCGGGCCCACTGGATATTTGCCGCCTCGTCAAATCGCGCCTTCAACTCGATGACGGCCGTCACCTGCTTCCCATTTCTCGCCGCCGTGATCAGAGCCTGTACAATTGGAGAATCCGAACTCGTACGGTAAAGCGTCTGCTTCATCGCGAGCACTTGCGGGTCCTCCGCCGCCTGCGCGAGAAAATCAACGACCGTCTGGAAGCTGTCATACGGATGATGCAGCAGGATGTCGCCCTTGCGGATGTGAAAAAATAGGTCCGCCTCGGTGTCAAGCGAGACCACCGAGCAAGGGGTGAAGCGCTTGTGGCGCAGATCGGGACGGTCCAACTGCAAGGCCAGCGGCATGAGGCGGGAGAAATTCAGCGGCCCGTCAATGCGAAAAACATCTTCCTCCTCAAGATTGAAGATCTCGAGCAAGCGACGCAGCACATGTTCGGGACAATCATCCTTCACTTCCAGTCGTACAGCAGCTCCGCGCTTCACCTTCCGCAATTCCTCCTCGATGGCGTGGAGAAGATTGCTGGCCTCCTCCTCATCCACATACAGATTGCTATTACGGGTTACACGGAAGAGATGGGCTCCCTTCACATTGACCCCGCGGAAGAGCGACTGCACATGCGCTTGGATGATGTTTCCAAGAAAAACATAGTCATCACCATCCGATTTTGACGAAAAAGGAACCAAGCGCGGTAAGATGCGCGGAGCCTGCACCACAGCAATGTCGGTGCTCAAATCCTCGCCCTCTAGCTCCACAATCACATTCAAACTCTTGTTTAAAAGCTGTGGAAAAGGATGCGCCAGATCAACTGCAAGGGGAGTCAAGACGGGATAAATTGTCTCAGAGAAAAATTTTTCAAAATACGCGCGCTCCGACTCCGGAACCTCGGGGTAGTTGTGAAAGCGGATTCTCTGTTCTTGGAGAGCTGGAGAGATGTGCTCGCGCCAACAGCGATATTGGTCATCGACCATTCTTCTCGCCCGCACGCTCACCTTCGCAAGGGTTTCGGCTGCAGAAAGGCCGTCCGGTCCCGTATCCGTTGAACCTGTTTGTTGCTGCTGCTTCAGACCAGCCACACGGACCTCGAAAAACTCATCAAGATTCGAGCTCACGATGCAAAGAAACTTCAGCCGCTCGAGAAGCGGATTTGATTCGTCAAATGCCTGGTCGAGCACCCGCTGGTTGAATTCAAGCCAGCTCAGTTCGCGATTGATGAAATTGTTTTTATTCGAGAAATCCGTAGCCATATGGAAGCCGCAACATCTGCGTTAAGGTGGCTATGTCGTACTCACAAGAGCCTCCTTATTCCTAAACGCAAGCTAGAGCATTCGCAAGAATCCTGTCACCTAAGTACGTAGGCGGTTTGACGCCGCCGCCGACACTCCTTATTGTCGGAGCCATGAAAGGTAATGGCAGAAGGGTGTTGCTCGGAATGAGCGGAGGAGTGGACTCAAGCGTCGCAGCGTCGCTTTTGTTGCGCGACGACTGGGACGTGATCGGCGTGACAATGAAAGTCTGGCCGCAGGACTGCATCTCTCGCGCCGAGGACAAGTGCTGCGGGCCCTCGGCCATCGCGGATGCTCGAGGGGTTGCGCACAAGCTTGGAATTCCTCACTACGTCGTCGATGAGGCGGACAATTTTGAAAAAATCGTCATCGACTACTTCGCCAGCGAATACAAAAAGGGACGGACTCCCAATCCCTGTGTGATGTGCAATGAGCACCTCAAATTCGGCAATCTCCGCACCAAGGCCCGCTCGCTCGGAGCAGACTTCATTGCCACAGGCCACTACGCGATCATCGAACACCAAGAAAACCATGCCGTTCTCCGCAAAGGCCGTGACACCCGCAAAGACCAGTCGTACTTTCTTTTCAGCCTTGGCCAAGACCAACTCCAGCACGCACTCACTCCACTTGGCGGGATGGAAAAACCTGAAATCCGCGAGATCGCCCGCGAACTCGGTCTGAAAGTCGCCGACAAGGTGGATAGTCAGGAAATCTGCTTTGTGCCAGGCAATGACTACAAAGCATTTCTCCGAGGCCACCTCGGAGAAGAGGAGTTTCACAAGGGTGGTATCTACGACACCCAAGGCCATTTCATTGCCGATCACGAAGGCATTGAGATGTTCACCATCGGCCAACGTAAGGGTTTGCCAGGCGGATCCCCGCGTCCGCGCTACGTCATCGATATCGACCCGCAGACAAATCGAGTCATCGTTGGCGATGAAGAGGATCTCGAGCGTGAAACTTTTGAAGTGGATCGCACAAACTGGCTTCGTGGCGAACCGAAGGGGGACGAGCACATCACTGTCAAAATCCGGTACGCGCATCCCGGCACCGAGGCCATCTTGCAAGCCCTTCCCGGAGGCAAAGCCCGCATCCAACTCAGCACCCCCCAGCGTGCAATCACGCCTGGTCAGGCGGCCGTCTTTTATGATGGCGATGTGGTCGTAGGTGGGGGATGGATCACACGCGAACCGGCTCCTGTCGTGGCATGATCCTTTTCGTGGTCACAACCCTCCCTGACGAACAAATTGCAGCGGATATCATCCGCAACCTCGTTGAGAAAAAAGCTGCCGCCTGTGGCACCATTATTCCCGGCGCACACTCGATCTACCGCTGGAAGGGTGCAATCGAAGAAGCAAAAGAGGTCATCGTCGTTTTTAAAATTCCAAAGTCCGCAGCAGCCTCTTTTGAAGCCGATCTCCGAGCTCTGCACCCCTACGAAATACCCGAGATCGCAAGCTTTGAACCCTCCCAAGTCTCCCAATCATTCACCACCTGGGCGCTTGCGGCTTGCGATATCTCAGCACCGGATATCTCATTACAAGCATTTAATACAGCCTGACAAGGCTGAATGGCCGAATTTAGGTTTCTTGGTTTTTTCAGGCGAGAAGATTTTTTGCAGGTGCTGACAGCGGGAAATTCGTCATTGGGGGCTCTCAGAAATCGGATGACACACAAGCCGTCCCTCCAATGGCGCGTCGGGGGGATGGGTTGCCCGCTCGCCTCTGCGAGGACGTGCGGTGTTATGAATTATCCGACGCGTTTCTCGAATTCGTCGGGGAATTTAGCGAGGAAGCTCTGGGTGGGCCAGGCGCAAGCTTCGCCGAAGGCACATATGGTGCGACCGGCGATGTTGTCGGCGATGTTTTTGAGGTTCTTGGCGTCGTCGGGGCGTGCGCCTTGGTCCATAATACGGGTGGTGACCTTGGACATCCAGAGGCTGCCTTCGCGGCAGGGGGTACATTGGCCGCAGCTTTCGTGGGCGTAGAATTGGTTCAGGTTGTTGAGGGCCCAGACCATGTCGCGGGTGTCGTCCATGATCATGACGCCGCCGCTGCCCACCATGGTGCCAGCCGCTTGGAGTGTGGAGGCATCCATCGTGAGGTCGAGCAGCGGAGTTTCCTTGTCGATCATTTGACCATCGGGGCCTTTGACCTTGAGTTTGAAAACCTCGCCTGCACGGAGGACTTTGGCCGAGCTGCCGCCGGGGATGACGGCCTTGAGGGTGCGTCCGGGTTTGAGGCCGCCGCAGACATCGTTGATCAGCTCGCCAAGAGTGACGCCGCCACAGGGGATTTCGTAGAAGCCGGGGCGCATGACATCGCCGCTCACGCACATGGTGCGGGTGCCGCCGTCGCCCGGAGTGCCCATTTTGGCATATTCTTCGGCGCCCATGGCGAGGATGTGCTTCACATGGCAGATGGTTTCCACATTGTTCACGATGGTCGGTTTCATGTAGAGGCCGAGCACAGCTGGGAAATAAGGGGGCTTGATACGAGGGTAGGGGCGTTTGCCTTCGAGGGATTCCAGCAGGCTGGTCTCCTCACCGCAAATGTAGGCGCCGGCACCTTGGTGGACGTAGATGTCGAGGTCGAAGCCCGAGCCGAGGATATCTTTGCCGAGGAAACCTTTCGCGCGGGCTTCTTTGATGGCGTTCCAGACGATCTTGGCCGCTTTGGGGAATTCGCAGCGGATGTAGATGTAGGAGAGGTGGACATTCGTGGCGAAGGCGGCTATGGCGAGGCCTTCGAGGAGCTGGTGAGGGTCCTCGTGGAGGATATATCGGTCCTTGAAGGTGCCGGGCTCGGATTCGTCGGCGTTGACAACGATGTAGTGGTCTTTGCCGTCGTCGTATTTGATGAAGCTCCACTTGGCTCCAGCGGGGAAACCGGCTCCCCCTCGGCCGCGCAGGTTGGCGGCTTTCACCATATCAATAATCTCACCGGGTTTCAGCGTGAGGGCTTTTTTGAGCGACTCGTAGCCCCCGTGGGTGAGGTAGGTGTCGATGTCCGGCGCGTAGCCGGGCTTGCTGATGTTTCCGAAAATGATGCGGCGCTCTTTCGGGTGCGGAGTTTGGAGAAGGGAGGCCATGTTATTTGTATTGTTCTACGATTGCGGACACGCCGGCGGGTGCAATGTTTTCGACAAGATCGTCATTGATGAGCGCGACGGGGGCACTTCCGCAGCTGGCAAGGCACTCGACGAACTCGACGCTGAACTTGCCGTCGGCAGTCGTGGGTGGCGCGCAGCCGAACCCGTGGTGCTCCTCGTGGGGATCGAGTCCCACGGCTTGGCAGAACTTTTCCTTCACCTCGTAGCTGCCAGCGAGGGCGCAGGCGAGTGTGCGGCAGACGCGGATCACGGTCTTGCCAGCCTGCTCGCGGCGGAACCAGGGATAAAATGTGACCAGCTCCAGAATATTTACCGGCGTGAGGTCGAGTTGGGCGGCGATCCATTCGATACCGGTGTCGTCGATGTAGCTGAAGTGGTTCTGCCAGAGGTGTAGCAAAGGGAGGGAAGCGCTTCGCTTCGAGACAGGATAGTGGGAAATGAGTTCCTGCGCCTCGGCAACGAACTCGGGCGTGATGGCATCCGCCTGGCGCGTAGTGGTGTCTATCATGGGAGTTATTTATCGGAGGTTGGCGCCTCCTCTTCAAGAAAAAGCATTCTCGCGCAGCAAGGATATTGTGCGAGCCGTGGCCCCGCGGTGGATTTCAAGGCATTGGATGCCACGTTTCACCATGGCAGAGCGGGTCTCCGGGGCTGATAGCAAGGACTCCACAGCGGCTTGGAGAGTTGCTTCGTCGCGAATCTCGATGGCGGCTTGAGTGCGGAGGAGTCCCTGAACAAGCGAGGCAAAGTTCCGCATGTGAGGGCCAAAAATAACGGGAGCGCCAGCAGTGATCGGCTCGGCGGGATTTTGTCCGCCGCGGTCGCAGAGGCTTTTTCCAATGAAGACGACGGTCGCGCAGTGATACCAACTCGCCAACTCACCAGTCGTGTCCACGAGGAGGACATCCGGTTTTATGGATGTCTCCAAGCGTGTGCGGCGGGCTACCTTCAGGCCCATACGCTCGAGATTAAGCGCCACGGAGTCGCCCCGCTCTTGATGCCGCGGCACTAGAATGAGAAAGAGGTCGGGTCTGGATTTTCGGATTTCCAAAAAGACACGGGCGAGGATTTCCTCCTCACCATCGAATGTGCTGCCGCCGAGGAGAACGGGTGCGTTGGGCGGGATGCCGAGTAAATCCAGCACGGGTCGAAAATTCCGGACGGGACGAGGGGCGCTTGCCGAGTCGTCGAATTTGATGCTGCCGGTGACATGGAGTTTTTCCCGCTTTACGCCGAGAGCGGTCCAGCGTGCAAGGTCCTCGGGTTCTTGCAGGCAGAGTGCGTCGAGTTGGTTGAACAACGGCGCGGCGATGAGTCGGGCTGCGCGAAAGCGTTTTTCCGAACGTGGGGAAAGGCGGGCGTTGACCAAGATGGCTTTCGCGCCGAGTCGGCGAGCCTCGCAAACGACATTCGGCCAGACCTCTGCCTCCACCAGAATGAGGGCGCGAGGTTTGATGAGACGCACGGCGCGGCGCGCCACGGGGAGGAAGTCGAGCGGATTGTAGATCGGCTCTAACCAAGTGGATTTGCGGGAGGCGGCGAGCTTGAAACCGGTTGAGGTCGTGGTTGAGAGGACGAAGGCCAATGAGGAGTCGGCATCGCGGAGGGCTTGGATGAGCTTAAGGGCGATATTCACCTCGCCCACGCTCACTGCGTGAATCCAAATACGGCCAGTGTCAGCGATCTTTTCCCTCACGCCCGGTGAGTAGATTCCGAAGCGTTGGCCAAATTTGTGGCGGTATTTTCCCCGGCGGATCATTCGCACAAGGAAGCTGGGGAGCATGAGCAGCACGGCTACGGGGAAGAGGAGGTTGTAGAGAAAGCGAACCGGAGCGATCATTTTCTGACAAGGTAGAGGACTTCGCTGCCCCCATAGCGTTTGGAGCGTAGAATTTCAAAGACGGAATCAACCAGCGCAGGCCCGCCGGATTGCCTTTCGAGTACGAAGAGTCCGTCGGGCTTCAGCGCCGCCGCGAGCTTGAGCGAGGAACTCAACATGGCCGAGTGGTCGGTGTCGCCTTGCTTTTTAGAATACGGGGGATCCGCAAAAATGAGGTCGAAAGTGGCTTCCTCTGTATACAGATCAAGAAAGCGGTAGGCATCCATCGTTTGCACCACGCCTTCCACCTTGGCCATGCGGAGATTTTCGCGGATACAGCGCACGCAGCGTTCGTTTTCGTCAACAAACACGGCGGACTCCGAGCCCCGGCTCAGGGCCTCAATCCCCATGCCGCCCGAGCCGGCGAAGAGGTCGAGTACGCGGGCCTCGGGAACGCGGTCGCCGAGGCTCGAGAAGATGGCAGCGCGAACGCGATCCATCGTCGGGCGGAGTCCATCAGGTGGGGCTTTGAGCGGTCGGCCGCCTGCACTACCGGCAATGATTCGCATGGCGGGTTAATTCGTCGGCGCGGGTGTGGCGGCGGGTGTTGGGTTTTTTTTCTTTTTTTCCTTCTTCGG
>VFJO01000295.1 GCA_009886045.1 Verrucomicrobiota bacterium | reverse complement strand
TTGCTCATTCATTTTTTCAGATTGCCAACTTTAATTCAATGTCCCGATGTCCCGAAAACATAATTCGTGCCCCGTCCACCACCTTCAGCTTTCAAAAGAATTCCCCTCGCGACCAAATCACTCAAATCCCTCAGCGCCGTATCCGGAGAGCATTTCATGATTTTCGACCACTTTGATGAAGTGAGTTTCCCATCGAACCCATCCAATAACTTATTAAGCATGGCTGATTGACGCTCATTCAATGCCACGCCCGCCCATTTACTCCAAAAATGGGCTTTTTTCAAAACACCATCCAAGATCTCATCGGCATTCTTGATCGCTCGCTTAATACAACCCAAAAACCAGCCCTGCCACAAATCATCATTCAAGTCTCCGCGCGAAGACATTTCCAACTGCTGGTAATAATCCCTCCGCTCCCTCTCCATCTGCCGCGAGATGCTAAAAAATCCTGAACCAGATTCGCCCACCGCCTTCGCCAGAAGCCACTCCACAATCGCCCGCCCGATCCGGCCATTGCCATCTTCGAAAGGATGAAGAACCTCAAACCATAAATGCGCGCGACCAGCCTTCACAAACGGATCAAGATTTTCTCCGTTAGAGTTGATCCATTCCAAAAAAAGGCGCATTTCGCTTGGGATACGGTCTGCCGGAGGAGCCTCATAGTGCACGCGCTCCCTTCCGATCTCCCCGGAAACCACTCGCATCGGACTCATTGCATCATCACGCCAAGCGGCCACTTTGATTTTTGAAGTCCCGCTGTATCCGGTTGGAAAAAGCGCCGCATGCCAACCAAGCAACCTCTCCTCGGTCAAAGGTTCGCACGTGTACCGCATCGCATCCCATACCATCTCCACCACCCCATCGGCAACACGATCAACCGGCGAAAAACCTGCAGTCTCCAACCCCAAACGCCGCGCCGCTGAAGACCTCACCGCCGCTGGGTTCAACACCTCCCCCTCGATCGCGCTCGTCTGCATCGCCTCCGCCACAACCGTCTCCAAACGCGCACGCCCCCGAGCCTCGAGCCCAATCATCTCCATCCTTCCTTGAAGGAGACCAAGTTCCATCCTTAAATCCTGCAAAAGAGGATTCAAACGCTCAAAATCACACCGCCATTGCGGCCAAGAAGCATTTTGCCAAACGTACAACATTTCACAATTGCCGCATATTTAGCGGTAATAATCAAGCTTAATCACCGCAATTTTGTGTAACATGTTGAAACCACCTCGGAAGTTTTTTGCGGAATTTGCCTCGTTTATCCGTCACCCTCCCAGAGGTAAACCGTCAAGACAGTTGCTTGACCCCTCAACCATCTTTTACGCCGTGCTACAAGCTTTCGGTTTTAAGCAACGACTTGGGAATGGATTCAAAATGCTGATCTCGATGGAGCAGTGTTGCTTTTTTCAGACAAGCCACTGCAGCAATGAGCGAGTCCACCAGGGGAATTCGCTTGGCAGCTTGCTGAGCCAAAGAAAGAGCTTTCATTGCAATTTCCTCATCGATTGATACGACGCCATTAAGTAGATGCTTGTAATCCGCCAATATTCTTTGGACTTCTTCTGAACTCGCTCCGAATTCGAGCATGCGCCTTCCGAACTCCGTGAGTGTAACACTGGCTATAAGCAACTCTAGATTGGCATCCTCAAATAGAGATTGCACGCCATCTGCGCCCTGTTCATCGCGATGGTGTGCCAACAGTGCGGAAGTATCCAATACAACTGTCATGCCATTTCCTCGGAGCGTTCTTGGAGCAGCTCATGCACCGAATCCCTCAACGGCGAAAAGGATTTGCCAGCTCCTTTCAGACGGCGCGATAGTTCTTTACGGTCTGGAATGACGCGAATCGCAATTTCATCAGGCCTTCCCGTATCAAACCAGTCAAAAGAAAAACCTGGCTTTACCCCAAATTTCCTTGCAATTTCCATTGGTATGGTGATCATGTTTTTCGAGGTAACTATGGTTGTCAAGGGGAAAAAATAATAGAATGAATTTATAAAACAAGCTAAAATTTTTCGACGGCCGCGTAGACGCCTTCCGCCAGTTTGCCCGTGGAGTCTTTTTACCCCGCGGAAGGCGAAGCATATTCCACGGGGGCTGCTTATTCCACTGGGCCCCGTTACAACTGCGAAGCAGCCAGATAGGCTCCATCTTGGCCGGAGATTCCGATGATGAGTGCTTTTTTCATAAATTTATCGGCAGATTGCGCAGATTAACGCAGATTATTTTGGAAAGGAGTTTGAACATAAACTTACCAAATATAGAGATTGTCTTTATTCGGGTGTCAGTTTGCTTTTGTTAATCTCAGACATCCTGACCTTCGGGAGGTGTGCACCGCTTTCGAGGAAGCGCAATGAACCTAGTT
>VFJO01000120.1 GCA_009886045.1 Verrucomicrobiota bacterium | reverse complement strand
CAGCTTTTGAAAGACATTTAGACAGAATGAACAAAATTTGCAGAATGAGTTAGATCGATTCCAATGCCTAACCAATGAACCTAAATTCGGCAGTTGAAAAAACGAAAATGGCGACGGTCACCCCGTTGCCAGGGTCGGCAGGCTGGCATTTTGGAGTTTGGGTTGGATAAATTTCTCAAAAATCCGCAGCAGGATGAGTTCCCAGCGTTGTGGGTTGGTCAACTGCTCCGCAGTCGAGATCAAGCCTTGTAAAAAGGCACTGCACTCGGCGAGTTTTGCCTTGATGCTCTTACTTTTGCCGTGGGTGAGGCTGATGTTGATCTGGGTTTGTCCGGCGTGGCGGGTTTGGC
The DNA here is from genome assembly GCA_009886045.1 of Verrucomicrobiota bacterium. GTDB lineage: Bacteria > Verrucomicrobiota > Verrucomicrobiia > Chthoniobacterales > Terrimicrobiaceae > UBA967. Next base: position 6,664 of record VFJO01000120.1, on the reverse strand, counting down.
GACCCACCCCGCCCAGAAGTTCGGGTCGCGTTGTGACGGCTTCCCGATGTCTCTCGTTGTCCACAAGTCTCGCATAGAGGCTCCACCAGTTGTAAATCTGGGCTATCAGGCGTGCCGTGACTTGGCAGCGGTCTATATCTTGGGTGGTAAATCCGGCCCATCCCCACTGGTTTTTCAACTCATCGAAGGGATTTTCGGCGTCACCCCGCTCGCGGTATAGGCGAACCAAAGCATCAACCCCGTAAGGCATGGTGCTCGCAAGGACAATGTATTCATGGGACTCGGATTCCACGGGCAACATGCCGTAGTGCGTCAAGAGAGGTGTGGCATTTTTTGTCGCCTCTGGATTCTCCTTTTTGACGAGCCTGCGGGCTATGATAACGCGGCGCTGGCGACTCCATCCGCTCAATCTCACTTCGCCCTCGATGCCCTCAAATCCCTGACCGCAATCCACCCATCCGCCTTGCCGTTCCATCAAGGCAATGAGGTTTTTGATCTTCACGGTTTGCCTGATCTTAAAAAGATAGGGGATGTTTCGTTTTTCGCACGCGAGCATATTGGCCTCGCTCCCGTAGCCGCAGTCCCCACGAATGCCTTGCGGGCGGCATTCGACGGGCAGGGAGTCGATCAACTCCCACAGTGCCGGCATTCCATACGATGAGGAACTTTGTTTTCCAGGGCGCACCTCCACATCCAGACACAAACGCAAGCGCGCGATCCAGTAAGTGTGGTAGGCGTGACTGGGGCGTCCGGGTTTATGCGGGTTGTAGCCGACCTCCGCGCCCTCCTGATGCCCAAAAACCGTCTTCACTGTGGTGTCGATATCCAGCATCCATGGCTCGTAAAGCAACCGCTCCCAAGTTTCCCGTAGATGCTTGCGCTGCCACTGGCGCGCCTCCATGGGATCAAACTTCTTAAGATTGCGCCGTGCACTATCCTCGCTCACGACTTTATTCATGCCGAGCATCGCCGGACTCACCGCATCAAATCGCACGGCGTTCACATGGGCGTAGCGGGTATGACCACATAAAATGGAAAAGGCCAGTGAGCCCAATACGTCCTCGTGACTTGGAGCGTTCGGACTCGTAAATCCAAAGGGTGCATCTTTACAGAAATCCTCCCATCGCCCGCCGGCGTGCAGGAACTGCGCAAAGAACACCATTTGCCCCAGAGGAGTCATCGGAGCCGAGTTATCCCACTGCACATGGTAGCGCCCTCCTCCTGTATCAACAGGCATTGGGCCCGCAGCTTTGCTGCTATTTTCGGGCGAAATACTCTCGAGATTTTCCTCACCCACAGGGTGAGCCGTTTCAAACAAGGCTTTTGATTTCATCAACCATACCGCAAGCAACTTCCACGCCTATTCCAAATCGCCAACTGCCGAATTTAGGATGAAAGCTATCGCCCCTCGGCGAGGCGTGGCACGCCGCCGGATACTGGAAGCAGCCATGTCGGTTTCCGCTGCGCGAAAGACGCCGCACCGGCAGAGTAGTGCGCCTTCTGAACTCAAAAATGGGCGATTCCAAAGAATGGCCGCACCTGAGCGGGTGCGGTCTCCTTTTTGCCTCTTGCCTCTTGCCCGTGATCTCGGGCAGGCTTAAGTTTCGGCTATGCATCCCGTGGTGAATATCGATGATCCGGTTGGGAAGGTCGTTGGCAAGCGCAGACCACCGAGCAAACTCATTTCTTCACCTCAAGAAACCGAGGCCAACCGGCAATGGGCAGCAGCGGGGTTCTTCCCACGCGTCAAAAAGGGCGTTTACCGATTTAAATCCCATGAAGAGGCCGACCAATGGCTGATGGACCATTCGATCCCGAAACCAGCGAATTGATCCCTCGTGATCCTTCTGTAGAGGATCTCGTCTCTCTTTGCCATTAACTCCACGCTCAGGGCGCAAAATTTATAGTAGGAGGAGGTTTCTCCATTCGGGCGGCTGGATATGAGCGGCACACCACAGACATCAATCTTATCATCGACGCCGACTTGGAAAATGAGGCACGCGTTTACGAGGCTCTCGCCACGCTTCCGGACGGCTGTGTGCGGGAACTCGAAGTCGGCGATGTCGAAAAATACACCGTCGTGCGTGTGGCAGACGAAATCCTTGTGGACCTCATGGCAAAAGCCTCCGGCATCGACTACCACGAAGCCTCCCAAAGTCTCGTCATTCACGAAATCGACGGCGTTCCGATCCCCTTCGCCAACCCCGAGCTGCTCTGGCGCATGAAGTGCCGCGCCGGCCGTGAAAAAGATCGCGGCGATATCGAATTCCTCCGCCAATGTTTCGCTGCAAAGGGCATCCAGCCGCCGGCGATTTGATAGGTCGCAGGGCTGTTGCACTGACAAGATGGGGGCATGGCCGCCCGGTCGTGCAGACGCTGGATATCTTTTATTCAGGCAGGGCCTCTTTTAAACCGTATCAAATGCTTCATTCACAGGACAGGCTCCTGTATTCCTCTCTCTGCAAGGCTACGGCGTTTGGACATGTCTTCGGTCTTCTTGTCTGCGGGCAGGAGACACTTTTAAAGGGCGTGTTTTTCTCGAAGATCTTAAGCATTTTCTGGCCTTGGTTATGAAAAAATAGAAGCCGCCTTTTGTTTCTAAAACTTCCTTATTGCTATTAGACGAGGTTGTAGGAGTTAACGGTTATGCTGTGTCTGCTTCAGCGTTAATTTTCTGCAATAGAATAAATTGTCATCTCTGGCTTCTTCATAAAGCCTTCTGCGATTCGATATATTTTTACGCCATCTGTGATCGTGAGTGCTCCGTCAACACCGAGATTGTATTCGTGAGCATAATTTTCTTTTATATCTTTCCATGGTGTTGTTCTGTAAGAGAAACCATATTGTAAACTTCCGCCAATTCGCTCGACTTCGCGCTTTTTGTAAGTCTTCGACACGGTCACGCTAAGTAAAGATGATTCCAAGTCATTAAATTTAATTTGAACAGACTCGAGTTGCTTCTGAATTTCCAATTGAGGACCTGTTGACTTTGATAATCTTGGATCGTCTGTTGACTCTCTTACCAACTCGAAGCCATCTGTTTTAGGTATTTCCAGGCTTCCAAGAAGAGTATATTGTCCCTTGGTTAATAGGCGTGCATACTGCGACGGGCCAATAATTAATTCGTTTGGATCTTCGAAAGAAAGGCCTTGAAAACTACGACGATCTTTCTTGAAAGCTGTTAAAATAATATCGCCATTTTTTATTTCGATTGCTGACTTTTCTTTTTTTAGGTTGTATTTTGCCTGCTGCTTATTAATAACTTGCTCCCATGTTATAGATGATGTTTCCGTAGAGCTATCATTTTCAAAAAAATAACCTAAGAATAATCCTGCTGGAGTTTCTGCTATTCCTTGTGATGCCGTGATATTAGAATCTGCAATTTGTATTTGATTTGATGTAGTGTTGATAAACCACAAGCCTTTAATTAGCAGACTCGAATTTGATAAGATTTTTTGGTGATATGAATTTCTTTCGGGTAGAAAAGGGCTGAGTAAAGTAGTGTTTTTTGTTGTTTCAACAGGTTGCCCAATTTTATTAGGTGAGAAATTTTGCAACAAGCTTACTGAAGAATTGCTCCACCAATTTGACCCGCCTATCTGTGCAAAATCACTGACCTTAATGCAGCCTATGCTAAACCCGCCGATATTTTTAGGAAAGACCACTGCAGCATATTCATCTCCACGCCAATTCAGGTTTTTCAAAACAAATCCTGATCTTACATGCCCCAGTAACGCACCTGGCCTTGGATTTTGGACAGAAGGGCTTTCATATAGTGAGCGCTCGAGAGATTTGGAACTGAAGTTTGGATTATTATCTTTATCTCTTTCTTTTAGTTGCGCAACTATATTAAACAATCCTTCGTCTATCTGCTGAAGTTCATAAACCGGTGCTCTACTAATCGCAACAACACCGGTATTAAGAATATCGGAAATTGAAAAGCCATTGAATAATAATTTTTTATCTGTAAGGTTAGGCGGCACAAGTGCCACGCTCTGCGTAGGGTTTAATCCTTCATTTAATTGCTCAGCCGGGGCATTCTGTTTTTCTGTTGAATTAAAATTCTTATATGCAGCATTTTCAATGATGTCAGGTCGAGAATCTGAAGCGTTGAATCCCAATATTGCTTGCATGGAGGGATGCAATTGGGCGATCGGAATGCTTACAGCCCCTTCATCGTGAATAAAACTCAGCGTTGAAGTAGTTTGCCTTGTTCTCAGTGGATTTTTGTATGTCTTACCTGATGATTCAACGAGAAATTCTTTTATTGCCCCTCCAGATGTATCTTTAATCTCTTGAGGCTGCATTTTCTCGGACTTTGATGCTGCTTGTAAATACTCTAATGGAGTTCCAGGCATTTGAGCTGGGCGTCCATTAATAATTCTTATATAACTATCAAAAAATTGAATAATGTGATAAGGGGCCCTAATTGATAGTTTGGATTTCGATTTATCGTAATGAAACGACTGAACCGGTATATCTAATAAGTTCATTACATTCGCTGTGCTGTGAAGAGGAGATGAACCGTCCTCTTCATCGAGGAAAAATTCGTGGTTTGTAACGTCATTTCCCACAGCAAATTCCCCCAGTAAAATTTGCTTTGACACATAGGCTTGCATAGCAGCGCCTACTGGACGTCCTTTTTTACTTAAAGTCAGAAAATTAGAAAGGTTATTTAGCTCATTTTCGTAATTAATGCACACTAAGAGACCCTTTCCCATGGCATAAATCGCACAAGATTTATCCGGAAATGATATTCCTATGTTTTCTAAAGATTCTTTTGGTGTTCTTCCTTTTAAAAAAAAGTCCTTCGGCACAGAGAATACTCGGATTTGCAATTGCCCAGGATCATTTTTATCAGATATGTAAACAGTTTTCCCTTCTTTCCTACACTTTATAGTCGAAGTTTCGGAAATAATTTTTAGCGCATCTTCAAATGAAATATGGGAAAGATTATTCGATGCAATCAGATCATAGTTTGAAATTGCCAGCGGTGATCTTAGGCGTAAGAGATTATTTGCGAACTCAATGTTCTTGATAGGGTAGTTTGGATTTGAAGCCCTGAATGCTTCCAATTTTGTCTGCAAAAAGTAGACTGCATCTTCCACGCGGGCCTTTTCTAGATTTAGAGTTTCGATTGTAAAATCTGATTTCCCGTCTGCAAAAAGGCTGCTTACTTGCATGATGATTCCACTCAAAATGCAGAGCGGGACAAAAAGTTTGGGAGGTTTCATTTTGATATTTATCTAAAAATCCGTAATTGCGAGGTAGTAGCTCGAAATTCTTTGACTTGGAGTCTCGCTATCCGAACCGCTGCTATAGGTGATTTCAATTGGGGTTTTTGTCAACACACGAATATTATCAACCTCAATTCAAAAATTTGATTGTTGCGAAAACCATGATCATTCAGAGGGGCGCGGAAAAAATCATAACTAATTTTATAAATTGAACTTCCGAAGGAAAAAGCTTTGGGACTTCCGATATCCTCCGGTGTTTGAAATTTGGCGCATGTCGGAGGAATGGTCCTCGGAAGCGCATGCGGCCTTGATTCGAGGCGCTCTGATTTTTTTGAAAAAAAACCTCAAATATTACTGCCGAGGAAGGTGTGGATGCCGCACTCACTTTTGTCGAAGCCGGTCCAGCGGCCGGCGCGTTCGTTTTCGCCGTTGGCGGTGGGGCGGGAGCAGGGTTGGCAGCCGATGGAACGGTAGCCGAGGGCGGTGAGGGCGTTCACGGGGAGGTCGTGTTTTTTGATGTAGTCCTGCACTTGGTCGCGGGTCCAGGCGGCCATGGGATTCAGCTTCACGATGTAGAGGTCGCGGAGGACATCGAAGTGGTAGAGTTCGGCGATTTTGGTTTTCTCGCGCGCGTCGTTTTGCTGGCGGCGAACTCCGGTGATCCAGACATCGAGCGTGGAGAGTTTTTTTTGCAGGGGAATGACTTTGCGCAGGGAGCAGCAGAGGTCGGGCTTGGTTTTCCAAAGCTCGGGGCCGAGGTCGGCGGCTTGTTGTTCGACGGTTTGCTCGGGGACGAGTGGCTCGATGGTGATGCCGAAGCGTTTCTCGATAGCGGCTTTCAGGTCGAGCGTTTCGGGGAAAAGGAGGCCGGTGTCGATAGTGAAGACGGGAAAATTCAGGCCGTGTGAGAAGGCCTCGTTCATGACGACGAGACCGGCACCTTGGAAGCTGGTGCCGATTGCGGCGCGTGTGCCGAATTTCTCCCACGCCCACGACAAAACCTCGCACAGACTGGCGGATTCCAACTCCTCAGCCTTGCGACGGATTTCCTCGGGATCGAATTTCGACGGCATCGGTTGAGAAATTAACCACAGAGGTCACAGAGAGCACAGAGGAGAAAAATCAAGGACTGGCAACAAATGCGATTTGCCATGCTCCTGGGCAGGCGTATTGAAAACCCGCCTGCATTCCATCTCTGTGTCCTCTGTGTTCTCTGTGGTCAATCCAGCTTTAGAGTGCTTTTGCTGCGGCGACGACATGGGCGGCGGTGATGCCGAGCTTTTCCATGACGATGTTGCCCGGGGCGCTGAGGCCGAAGCGGTCGATGGCTACGGTTTTGCCATCGAGGCCGACATAGCGGAACCACGGGTCGGAAATACCGGCTTCGCTCGAGACGCGTTTGCGGCAGGATTTCGGCAGGACGGATT
>VFJO01000336.1 GCA_009886045.1 Verrucomicrobiota bacterium | reverse complement strand
GACCATTAAGCACCTCAAGGGTCCGCCGCTCAGCATCGACCCGATCAAAAAAAGCCAACTCATCTAATAATTTATTAAATCGTTCAATAAAAAATCCGCGATTGTCTCCAAAAACTTCAAGCTCGGAGTCCATGCCACGATCGTGGCTGGCAGCCGTGACTGGCATATTGGTGTTCTCGGCGTGGTCGCCTCGCGCATCATGCGTCAATATCATCGACCTACCTTTGTGATTGGCTTCGACGAATCTGGCTTGGGGAAAGGAAGCGGACGCAGCATCGAGGGGTTGCCGCTCGTGGCGATGCTCCGCGAATGTGCCGGTCATCTCGAAAAATTTGGCGGTCATGATATGGCCGCAGGTATATCCTTGAAGGAATCCAGCCTAGTAGCATTTCGAGAGGCGTTTGAGGCATCCGCCAAGGCAATTTCCAACGAGGAAATCCTAACGCCTTGCCTGCGTCTGGATTTCGAACTTGGGCTTGGTGATATTGATTCTTCCGTCCTTGAAGAGCAGGATTTGCTTGAGCCTTTTGGGAATTCCAATTCCCAGCCGATCATGTTTTCGCGTGCCATTGTCCCGGCGGGAGAACCGCGAATTATGAAGGAGAAGCATCTGCGGATTGAGTTGCAATGCGGACGCCGTCGTGTGCCAGCTGTCTTCTTCAACGCTCCGGTGAATGCACTGCCCCGCCCGCCATGGGATATTGCTTACACGCTCGACTGGAATGTTTGGCAGGGTCGAGCCGAGCCCCAACTGAGGATCGTAGAAGTGCGACACGCCGAATGAGTTTATTGCCGCCCTCGACGCTTCTCGATGGATTGCCCTGGGTTCCTCCCAACCGCAAGCCTGCCTTGCGGCGTTTGGGGATACTCACGCTGGAGCATTTGCTATGTCATTTTCCTAGGCGTTATGAGGACCGCAGGAAATTCGATCATTTTCCTGACGTGCCATCGGAAACGCCTGTCTGCCTTTATGGCCTAGTAAATAAGACGAACTACAAGCGCTTTGGTCCGCGCCGAATTTTTGAGGCGATCTTGGAGGATGAAAACGCAGGCGTGCTTTCCAGTCCTCTCACGCTGCGGTGGTATAACATGCCTTGGATTCAAAAAATGATCCAAGGTGGGGATCGGCTTGTTGTCTTTGGGAAGCCCCGCGAGCGCTCGAAGCGTATGGTGATCGAGCATCCTGAGTTTGAGGTCATTGAGGACGACGGTTTACTTTCTTTGCATTTCGATCGCATCACTCCCGTTCACAGCGCAGGCGATGGATTGCCTGTGGATGTACTGCGAGAATTGATCCACCAATCGCTCGAGGTCACTGATCTTGGCGCAATTCCCCGCTTATGGCCTGAGCGGATGAGTCAGGAGGCTATGCTTCCGGATGTCTGGAGAGCGGTTCACTTTCCTGTTGATATGACCGAATGTGAGGCCGCTCGACGGCAGTTGGTTCGCGATGTCTTTTTTGGAATCCAGCTCATTCTCGGATTTCGCCGCGCTGCGATCAAAAAAAATGGAGGCTTTGAGCGGCCGGGAACCGGCTCTATTTGGCGCAGAGTTGCCGAGGCTTTACCCTTCGAGCTTACCGACTCGCAGTGCGCAGTCATGCAAGAGATTTCGACTGACATGGCGATGCCGTCCCGAATGAATCGGCTTCTTCAAGGCGATGTGGGATCGGGCAAAACGCTTGTCGCCTTGAGGGCCATGATCCAAGCCCATGAGTCAGGCTGGCAAGCCGCTCTTATGGCTCCCACCCAGATTTTGGCGGATCAACACTATCTCAATTTCCGTCGGATTCTCGACCCTTTGGGTATTCCAGTTGTACTGCGGACCTCATCTCGCCGTGAGGAGTCCCTTCCGTCCTCTGATTTATTTGCATCCAATACAACCGGTCCTGCCCTGATTGTTGGCACGCATGCGTTGCTTTTTGAGGGAGCAGAGTTTGAGCGTCTTGGTTTGGTGGTGATTGACGAACAGCACAAGTTTGGTGTCCTCCAGCGCGCCCAACTTATTGAGCGGGCGGACGCTCCGGACGTGTTGGTTATGACCGCGACTCCCATCCCTCGCACTATCACTCAGACTCTCTACGGGGACCTGGATATTTCCCTTTTAAAAGATCGTCCTGCCGGGCGCGGACGAATCGTGACGGTTGTGCGGGAGGTTGAAAAACTCCCAGCCATTGTTGATTTCTTGCGAGGTGCGCTCGTTGCAGGAAGGCAAGCCTACATCGTTTATCCGCTGATTGAGGAATCCGAGAAGCTCGATCTGAAAGCTGCCACTTCCGAGTTTGAAAAATGGCGCGCTCTTCTGGCCCCAGCTACTGTTGGTCTTCTGCATGGCAGAATCGATGCTGTCGCGAAGGATGCCATGATGCGTGATTTTCGGGAAGGGCGCCTCTCCGTGCTTGTGGCGACGACTGTCATTGAGGTCGGCGTGGATGTGCCGAATGCCACTATCATGATTATCGAAGAGGCTGGCCGTTTCGGTCTTTCTCAGATGCATCAGCTTCGCGGTCGTATCGGACGCGGTCCCGAGAAGTCATGGTGCATTCTTCTTCATAATGGTGCAACCGGCCCAGCTCTTGAAAAATTGCAGGTCCTAGAAAATACGCTCGATGGATTTGCGATAGCCGAGGCTGATCTCAGATTGCGGGGTCCAGGCGACCTTCTGGGTACTGCTCAGACTGGTCTGCCATCCCTCGGTCTTGGTGACCTGTTGCGGGATGCTGACATTATGGCCGAGGCTCGAGGGATCGCATGGCAGGTTCTGGGTGAGGACCCCAAGCTGGAAAATCCTATCCATAGACAGATGAAAGATTACGTTTTAACAAATGCCGTCAGCCAGCATTTGTCCGCAGGATGATTTCGAGCCTTGTCAAAAGCCTAGGTGGATTTATTAATAACTCTTAATTTTATGCCCGCTGCTAATGATCTCCGCAAAGGAATGGCTATCCGTTACAACGGAAACCCAGCCATCGTTCTCGACATCCACCACCGCACACCTGGAAACCTTCGGGCTTTTGTTCAGTGCATTATCCGCTACATCGGAACCGGAAAATCAGCAGATATCCGATTTTCGTCAACGGAAAAAGTGGATGTTGTTGACGTAAATCGTCAGCCGCTGGAATTCAGCTACAGCGATCACCAAGGATACCATTTCATGGATCCTGCCACGTACGAGACGATTACTCTCAACGAGTCTCTCATTGGTGACTCCAAACAGTATCTGGTTGAAAACCTGAAAGTGGAAGTGCTCAGCATCGAGGGCCGTCCCGCTCAGATCGAGCTTCCTTCCTCAGTTGTTTTGAAGGTGGTGGAATCCGCAGATGGCATTCGTGGGGATTCTGCGAATAACGTTCAGAAGCCCGCCACACTGGAGACTGGCAAGATCATTAACGTCCCTCTCTTCATCAAAGAAGGGGAACTGATCAAGGTCAGCACGGTTGAGGGCACCTACATGAGCCGAGCTTAGGGTTGACCTAAAAAATCCATTTGACTTCTTATTCGTCCGCGCGATCCTAAAGTCCTTATGAAAAAATTATTCATTCTTGCAGCAGTCGTCGTTGCTTTCTCCGCCTCCTCCGTGATGGCTGGATCCTGCCCCGGCGGTGGATGTGGTAGCGGTGACAAATCCAAGGAAAAAGATGACGCTAAAGATGGTGAGAAAAAGTCTCTCACTGTTGAAGTTTCCTTCTAAAAAGTTTTAGGAAAATTTCCTTCCAACGAAAAGCGCGGGTGGTCCTCGGATCGCCCGCGTTTTTGTTTTTCTGGGCGACCTCCTTTGCCTACTATGCGCTGTTTTCTTTGTTTCCGCTCCATGCGCTGTTGCTCACGGCGGGTTCGGTTTTTGTAGATCCGGTCTCCGTGATTCTAGCGACTGAGAGAATCTTTAAGCACCCATGTGGGCGAATATTGCGGGAGCGATGATTCTTCTCGGAAGCTGCTTCTGCTCCGCTGCGGATGGCGGAGAGAAGACTACTCCATCCAATTCAAGAAACTGAAATTTTCAGAGATCATCGCCACCACCACCAACGCGACTGTGAGAACGCCACCTGCCACTGCCACAGCTGCGGCGGTGAGAAGGACGCGGATGAGTGGATCTTGAGGATCGGAGGCAGTTTCAGGCATGGGTTGATTCAAATAGAGGGAGCGGATTTTGTCAAATCACTCATGCCTCAAGGCCTTCACCGGGTCGAGTCGCGCGGCGAACCATGCTGGAATGAGAGCGGCCAGTGAGCAAATGGCAAAGGCGCTGATGCAGATCAAGGCCACATCCGATGGCACGATCTCGGCTGGGATTTCGCTAAATTGATAAACCGAGGCGGGAAAAATCTCGACGTTCAAAGCGGAGGACAGGAAGCGGCTGACCTCGTTGCGGTATTGGACCATCGTGATGCCCAAGGCCAGTCCCGTGAGGGTTCCGAAAATACCCACGACCATTCCTTGAGCGACAAATACTCCGATGATCTGTTGAGTTTGAGCCCCGAGAGCTTTCATGACGCCGATTTCTCGGGTTTTTTGGACGGTGACTGTGATGAGCGTGTTCATTATTCCGAAGGCAGCCACGAGGATTATGAACATGAGAAGAAAAAACATGACACTTCGTTCCATGCGAATCGCGTCGAAGATTTGCTTGTTCATATCGATCCAGCTCATCGCAAATTGCGGCGGGGGCAAAGTGGCATTGAGCTCGTCGCGCACGGAGTTGGCGAGGTAGGGGTCGCTTGTGGCCAGTGCGAGGCCGTGGACGCCTCCTCCGAGATTGTAGAGCTCTTGGCCGATGTGGAGCGGCACCAGAAGAAACTCGCTATCGTAAAGATAGCGTCCGCTTTCAAAAATCCCAGCCACCTCGAGTTCGGTTGGCAGGATCATTTCCTTTAAAGTTGAGACGTCGGTGGATTTGTCGCCCGAGCGCTGGATACGGTCTATTTCCTCGAGAATTTGATTAAAATTGCCCGGCGAAAAAATCGTCACATTTTCTCCGACGCGCACACCGAGTTCGCGGGCCAGCTCCGAGCCGATCACCGTCTTACTGCCAGCCAGGTCGTAAGTACCATCGATAATGAAATCTGCGACGTTCACGACTTTGCGCTCCAGTTCTGCATCCACCCCACGGATTTTAGGCGCGAGGCGGCGGTTTTGGTATTCCACGATGACCGGTCCTTGAACGAATGGCGCGGCTGCTTTGACGTGCGGATTTTTCATCGCTTCCTTGGCAGTGGACTCCCAATCTTCCAAAACACCGCCGTTGCTCACGATGACATGGGCATCAAAGCCAATGACCTTCCGGCGGAGTTCCTGCTCGAAGCCGGTCATTACAGAAATGACCAAGATCAATACCATGATTCCGAGTGTGACTCCGAGAATTGAAACGAGGGTGATGATCGAGAGAAATGTGCGCTTTGGTTTGAGATAGCGCAGAGCGAGAAAAAGACTGAAACTTTTCGGCATGGGTCGAGACTAGGCTTACTCTCAGCGTGGGCCAAGCGCATCCCTTGTTTTGCTGGGGATGGGAGTTGGTGTGTTTTTCGAAGGATTCACATGGCAGAGTGTCGCCGTACCGCAAAAGCAGAGCGGGCCGCCTTTTCTTGTCGCTTCAAATGAGACAGTGAGTGAAGAGGTGCCCATTTGAGCTAGGCTCAACGCCACGGTGATTTCATCGCCAAATCGGCAGCCCGCCTTGTAGTCGGCGTGAATCGAAACAAATGGCCAAGCTGATGCCTCGTCGAGAATGGATACTCCGCAATGTTGAAAGAAATCGTGCAAGGCTTCTTCGATAATCACTAGGAGGCGTGAAAAGTGGGCGACTCCAGCGGCATCGGTATCGGCAAAGCGGATGAGTCGCCTGTAACTGTGAGTGGTAGGGGCTGACATATCTTATTTTTTCTATCTTTTTTGGTCTGCGAGGGAAAGGAAACCACAACCTAGTTGATCTGTTCAGCGTAAAATTAATGTGCGTTTAGTCTCCAACGGGAGGATTTCCCATCGCATCCGATCTCGGTCTTTGAAAGAATCCTTGTCGTTCATGGTCTTTAATCACAGCTCAAATCTTCGCGTGGGAGTCCGTCCCGATCTGCGGGCGGGGGTAACTGCCTCAAGAATCTTTTTCTCTGGCATACGTCGATTTGAATGGGAGATTGAGGACCTAGGCGGCTTCTCTCCATTGTGGCTAGATGCAGCTGCGATTTATCCCAAGGTTTTTTGGAGATCTCGTTCCGGAGCAGCTCAAACTCTAGCAATTGGCGAGTTGCAGGGAGGAAGTTTGCAAGAGGTATTGCCTCTTTTGGAAAACGCGGACAAGGGCGTGAGGCTTTTTGGTGGAGAGCGCTTCGCCAAAGCTGCAAAGGCATCTGAGGGATGGAAGGGATTTCCGGAACGCTATTTTTTTATTCCTCGGGCGGAGATCGTACATGCTGGCGGTCGCACCCAGCTTGCGGTGAATCTGGAGGCAGGGAATGCAACGCTTGATGAAGTCGAGGACTGGATAGCTGGTCTTGGGAATTTCGCCTTGCCGCAACATCCTTCGATTCTGACACGGTGGGATCAGCCCAATTTCAATCAATGGTCCTCAACGGTGACTGCCGCTCTGGAGGAGTTTCATGCTGGTTCTCTGCGCAAAGTTGTTTTAGCACGTCGCTCGACGCTCGATCTGGGAGAGAAAGTTTCGCCTTATCTTCTGTTCACCGTTCTGATGGGGGCCGCTCCGGCGTGCTTCCACTTTTGTTTCGAACCCTCTGAGTCCGCGGGAGCATTTTTTGGGGCAAGCCCAGAGTTGCTTTACCGGCGCATTGGATCGCATCTCGAAAGTGAAGCCGTGGCCGGTACTCGGCCTAGGAGCCTCGATGCAGCTGAGGACGAGCGGTTGGAGTCCCAGCTTCTGAAGTTGTCCAAGGAACAGTTGGAACACCGACTCGTTGTGGAATCCCTCGAGGAAACGTTTCGAGAGCTGTGCGTGGATTATTCCCGAGATGAGAAGCCAGGCGTGCTGAAGCTCTCCAGGGTTCAGCATCTGCGTACTGCCATCTCGGGCACATTGAGCGGGGCGGTTGATGAGGCCACAATTCTGGAGGCATTTCATCCCACTCCTGCGACCTGCGGGTTTCCTGTGGAAGGAGCGATGCGTTTTATTATGGATCACGAAAAGTTTGATCGAGGATGGTATGCCGGTCCGTTTGGGTGTGTGTCAAAAGATTCCACTGAGTTTGCTGTGGCGATTCGTTCGATGTTGGCCAAGGGCTCGCAAGTCGAGCTGTTTGCTGGCGCCGGACTTGTTGAGGGATCTGAGCCCGAGCGTGAGTGGAACGAGTTGGAGGACAAGATTTCAGGTGTTCTTAATGTTCTTTCGGCATGAGTGAGACGGTGTCCAACCGCGTTTGGGGGCAGGTCATTATTGATGGGCTCTGCGAACTTGGTGCGGATCGATTTTTTTTGAGTCCTGGTGCTAGGAGTGCCCCATTGGCCGCCGCGCTAAGCGGTCGTAACGTTACCACGCATTACGATGAGCGAGGAGTCGCTTTTGCGGCTCTTGGGTGGGCGATGGCAACGGGAGGTCCCGCCGTGTGCGTTACAACCAGTGGGTCTGCCGTAGCAAATCTTCTTCCCGCCTGTGTGGAGGCCTATCACTCAAATCTGCCGCTTGTTTTGCTCACGGCCGATCGCCCCCCCGAGCTTCGTGGGACTGGTGCGAACCAAACCATCCAGCAGCCCGGTCTTTTTGGCGGGTTTGTTCGCTATGCCATTGATTTGCCGTGCGCGCAAGATGCTCAAGCCATGCAGAAACTCGGTCCCCTTTTAACGCAGGCTTTGGCCGCAGCCGAAGGTTTGCAGCCGGGCCCAGTCCATCTGAACGTGCCGATTCGCGAGCCATTGCTTGTTGATGCTCCGACCGAGAGTGTCCCGCTGAGTGTCTGTTCTCCCGCCTCAGCTTCGCAGAAATGTGACTGGCCGCTTGGATTTGATATTTCCGAGTTTGTATCCGGTCGGGGCATTGTTGTGATCGGTCGTTTAGCCGTTTGCGACCAGAGCGAGGTCGCTGCCATTTTTCATCTTGCAAAGAGGTTGGGTTGGCCGCTTTTGGCTGATGCCACCTCGGGAGCGCGTTTGATGCCGGGAACGGTCCGGCACGCAGATTGGATTCTCTCTCGCACCGATGTACCAGCTCCAGATCGGGTGCTGCATTTTGGCGGCCCGCTTGTTTCAAAGAGGGTCGCAAAGTGGTTGTCCAGCTGTCGCGATAACGATTGCCTGCAAGTGCGTCTTTATCCTGATGTTCTTGATCCTTGGCAACAGCGCCCCACCGTGATGCGCGCCGGAATTCATCCGTTCTGTGAAGCGTTCGATCGCATCGAGCTGCCTGCTAGGGAATCTTCTTGGACTGACTCCTTGGCTGCAGCGGATGAAGCGGTGGCGTCAGTCATTGAGTCCCACCTGAATGGAGGCGAGCTTAGCGAGCCTGCGATTCTTCGGGCGCTTGCCGATTCGGCGGCACAGTCATCGGTGCCTGTGTTTCTTGGAAATTCGATGCCGATCCGGGATTTTGATTCCTGTGTAGCTGCGGTTTCGAGTGCTGTGGTGAATATTTTCGCCAACCGGGGCGCCAGTGGAATCGACGGGAATATTGCCACAGTGGCTGGTCTGGCGATGGGCTGCGCGTCTCCTCTTCTGGCCGTCATGGGTGACCTCGCCGCATTGCACGACTTGAATTCCCTTCCGCTCCTGCATGGATTGCCCGTCACGCTAGTGATCATCAATAATGGCGGTGGCGGCATTTTCCGTTTTCTGCCTATCGATGTGGAAGAGCGCTTGCTGGAAACTCCGCATGATTGGGAATTTCGCGGAGGTGCACAGCAATTCGGAATGGAATATCACCAAGTGGCCTCGCTTTCGGAGCTCCGCGGATTGCTCGCAGAGCGCCATGTTGCGCCGCGAATTCTCGAGTGCCGCACTGAGCGCGGGGCAAACCACGCGCTCCACCTTCGTATCGTCGAGGCTTGCAGGGCGCTCTCACTGTCATGGGGCGATTGAAATTTCATACTCGTGGCACTGGAGGACGCGTCTTGCTCTGCCTGCACGGATTTTTAGGTGAGGGGAGTGATTGGGAGAAAATCGCAGATGCATTCCTCGTGCACTCGCCGGAATGGCAGGTCGTCCTGATCGATCTGCCGGGCCATTCCGGCGAAGAGGTTGGCTGGATTTGCCCGACAGGGGATGAATTTTCTCAATCCTTGCGTGACTTGGTGGCTGCCGAGGGGTGGGGGACAGCGGTGGTTGCTGGATACTCTTTGGGTGGGCGTCTGGGGCTTCACACGGCTCTTTCTTTTCCCGAGGCCTTTCCTGTTTTTCTCGGAATCTCTACCACGGCTGGGATGGAGGATGAAGCGGAGCGCGCGCGCCGCGTGGATTCTGATTCAGCCGTCGCCTCGCGCCTCCGCTCGGATGCCGATTTTTCCGGGTTTTTGCGCGAGTGGTGGCATCAACCGGTCTTTGCATCTCCCGCGCGAGTGGGCGGCGATATGGAAGAGTTTGTGGCCTCTCGCCAACGGCGCGATCCTGTCCGCATGGCGGCGTGTCTTGAGACCTGGAGCCCTGGTCGGATGAAGCCGCAATGGTCTGGTCTACCCGAGTATTCGGGACGAGCCCTTTTGCTCAGTGGAGAGGTCGATGGTAAATATGCTCTCGCTGCCCAACGCATTCAGGCTGCCTTCCGAAATGCGGAGCACCACAGCATAGCCAGTGCGGGCCACCAACTTCTCATGGAAAAGCCCAAAGAAGTCGCGAGCGCCATGGCTGCTTTTCTCAACCAACACGAGTGACCTCGCGCTGCCGAGCGGCATCGCGATAGTTCGCGAAAGGCTTCAAACCGTGATCGTGTGGGGCAGGGGGAATCCCTCGGCTCCCGGACAATGGACCTGAGTGTGGCCGTTTCCAGTGGCTTGGAGTTTTTCCAGAATGGTGCCGCTCGCGAGCGACGGCGCATTGCAGTCCTCGCTGAGGTGTGCGAGCAAGACGTGCTTGAGATCCGGGCTGGCGATTTCTCCGATCAGGTTGGCAGCGGCCTGATTTGAAAGATGTCCGTGGCGTGAGAGGATGCGCTGCTTCACGGACCAAGGACGTTTTTGGTCGTTTTGAAGAAGAACCTCATCGTGGTTGGCTTCCAGAAGAACCGCGTTCACACCGCGAGTCGCGTTCATAACTTGGCGCGTGGCGTGGCCGAGATCTGTCAGAATGGCGAACGATGAGGCAGCGTGTCTGAGCACAAATCCCACGGGATCGGCTGCATCGTGAGGGACAGAGAACGGAAAAATCTGAAAGTCTCCGAGGTCGAAGGCCGCTCCACTTGAAAACAAACGCCAATTCACATGAGCGTTGTTTTTGCGGAGGCTATCTGCAGTGAGGGGATTTGTGAAAACGGGTATCTGTTGTTTCACGCATAGGCCGTTCAGCCCACGCGTGTGATCCACGTGCTCGTGTGTGAGCAGGATGGCTGAGAGTTTTTCCAGAGGAGTTCCAAGGTCGGCGAGCAACGTTTGCAGTCGCTTCGCACTCAGTCCGGCATCGATTAAAATCGAACTATCGCCTGCTCTCGCAAGTATGGCATTTCCAGAACTGCCGCTGGCGAGGATGGTGACATGGATCATGGGTTTTGTAGTTTATTCAAAAGCAGACCGCGTTTGCGAGTTGAAGATGAGCGATGTGAGAGCCACGCTCTTTTTGGCGTAGCGCCCTGCAGTTCGTCATTTGAAGTTCACCGTGTCGCTCGTTGCCCTATCAAACTAAAACTCTCTCGGCATAAGACAGGACTTGCAGAGGCCTTGTTGCAGGGATAGAGCCTTGTTGTATGAACATTTCTTCTACTCACCGCACCAGCGTGAATGAGACCAAGGCAGTGGCCATTGTTGCCACTTTGATTCTCTTGCTTGCAGCCTTCCGAGTTCTGCGGGCGGGCCTTCTTCCTGAGTTGCCGAATTTTTCCCCGATCGCTGCGGTAGCATTTTGCGGCGGGCTCTTTCTGCCCGGTCTTTTGGCCTGGATGGTTCCAATTGGCGCTCTCTTTGTTTCGGATTTTGTTCTCTCACTTCTCATCGGCTACCCAGCCTTGAGCTCCGCGCAGTTGGTATCTTGGGCTTGTATTTTGGGAATTGTTGGATTCGGTCGTCTCGCCGCTCAGTTTTCTTTTTCGATGCCTCGATTTTTTTCTTTTCTGCTCGGTGGCGGGCTGTTTTTTTATCTTGCGACCAATACGGCCGCATGGATCGCAAATCCTGCATATCCAAGGGGAGCGGGCGGCCTCTGGATGTCGCTGACTACTGGATTGCCTGGGTTTCCCCCATCGTGGATTTTCTACCGCAATTCTCTTGTGTCGGATGTGATATTCGGTTCCATCCTCTGCGCTGTTTGGGCACTATCACGACGGACCACTCAGGAGGTTCGGCAGGTTCAAAGCGCTTAGAAATTGGCTAAATCTGAATAGCCCAGTGTGATCCGGATTTATTCTGAGACGGAGCCGGCCCTGTTGCTGATGACTCGTTAGCGAGGATTGGAAGGTCTTTTTTTACAGCGAGTTATGGACAAAATTTGCCGGGGTCACATCTTCAACTAATGTAAGCTGATCGAGTCCAGCAGCGAGATCAAAATACTCAACTAAATCGCTGGGAATACTGGGCTTGCGTGTTGATTGCAGGAGGGTCACGCTGAAGCCCATAAGGAGGGTGGCAAATGCAGCGGCGTTAATCCAACGAAGAAGGTGGGCTGGCACTGCGTTCCGAGGACTCAGGTGCCTGACTGTCCTCAACACATTGCGTGGGAAGAATGGTGACGGCTCGGTTTTGCGGGCATGGCCGAGGAGACTCCACAGGGCATCATTTTCTGGAAGATCGTTCATATCAGATGAAACCTAAGTCCGTGAGTAAAGTTGCGTGAAACTTTTAAGTTTCGTGCGCATCGAGGAAGCCCTCGAGTTGACGGATGCGGGTCGGGTGGCGCATCTTTCGGAGGGCCTTGGCCTCGATTTGACGAATGCGTTCGCGGGTGACTTTGAATTGGCGACCGACTTCCTCGAGCGTACGGCTGTAGCCGTCAACAAGTCCAAAACGCTGTTCGAGAACTTGGCGTTCGCGCTCGGTGAGGGATTCAAGGACGTCTTTGATTTTGTCCTTGAGCAGGACGATCGCTGCCATGTCCGCCGGGTTTTCAGCGCCCTTATCTTCGATGAAGTCGCCAAAGCTCGTGTCGTCGCTGTCACCCACCGGGGCTTGGAGTGAAATCGGCTGCTGGGCCATCTTCAAAACGGCGCGCACACGTTCGACGGGGAGTTGGATTTCGTCGGAAATTTCCTCAGGAGAAGGTTCGCGTCCGTATTCCTGAACGAGTTGCTTTTGGACCCGAATCAATTTGTTGATCGTCTCAATCATGTGCACCGGGATACGAATGGTGCGTGCCTGATCTGCGATGGATCGCGTGATGGCCTGCCTGATCCACCACGTGGCGTAGGTAGAGAATTTGTAGCCGCGGCGGTATTCGAATTTTTCGACGGCCTTCATGAGGCCCATGTTGCCCTCTTGGATGAGGTCGAGGAACGAGAGACCGCGGTTGGTGTATTTTTTGGCAATCGAGATGACGAGTCGAAGATTTGCCTCCACCATTTCGGTTTTCGCTTTGAGCGCACGGCGGTGCCAGACTTTGAGTTCCTCATGCTGTGACTTGAGTTCATCTGGCGCGAGCCAGAACCGAGCCTGCATATCTTTGAGTTCGGCGGTATGCTGCCGGCGCAATTTTGGATTGGCGTCCTTGGCATGCTTGGCGAGTTCCTTCTGAACATTCACCACGGCGCGAGTATTTTCTTCGACGAGAATAACAAAATCTTCAACGACCTTTTGCTTGAAGAAAAATTTGGGATAAAATTGTTGGAGCGCCTTGAGTCCGCGATCAAATTTTTTCCTCTTTTCCACGTTGCCGCTGGACTGGCATATCTCGATGTAAACTTTTGATATCGAATCGGTTTGACGCTTTACCTGCTGGCAGAGGCGTGGGAGGGCTTTCATGTAGCGCTCACGGCTCTCGATTTTTTTGTCGAGAATGACTCGGTCAAATCTCTCGCGCTGGTCTATGAGTTTCTGTGCCAAATCAATGTGAGCGCGCGCGATAAATCCAAATCCGTAGAGAAGTTCTTGCACCTTCAGTTCGGCGTCTTCGATGCGCTTGGAGATTTCTACTTCTTGCTCGCGTGTCAGCAAGGGGACTTGGCCCATTTGCTTGAGGTACATACGAACGGGATCGTCTAGGATGTCGAGTTTGGAATCGGCTTTTTCTTCTTTTTCCTCTTTTTCTTCCTTTTCGTCGTCATCGTCGTCTTTGCGGATTTCTTTGACTCGATCGACGTCTGATGCCTCGATGATTTCGATTTCAACTCCTCGAAGCTGACTGATGATGGCATCGAGGTGCTCGGGGTTGCTGACGCCCTCGGGCAGATGTTCATCCAGATCCTCGTAGGTGAGATATCCCTGCTCTTTGGCGAGGCGGATGAGATCGCGGACTTTCTCTTGAATCATTTTAGGAATGCTCAAGGGCAAGGCCTCTGACACCGGCTCGTTTTTGGAAGTTGGATTGGTCGGTTGCTTGAGAGGTTTCTTCTTGTCCGAGCCGAGTTCCTTTGGTGTCAGCTGTTTTTTATTTGTGGAAATGGGGGGAGGAGTTGGCTTAGAAGGAGGCTGAGCTTTTGCTTTGGTTTCCTTTTGAGCAGGAGATTTTGACTTCGTCTTGGCGGGTAGCTTTGAATCAGGCTTCGTCTTGGCGGGCAGCTTTGAATCAGGCTTCGAACTGGCCTTCGAACTGGCCTTCGAACTGGCCTTCGAACTGGCCTTCGAACTGGCCTTCGAACTGGCCTCAGGCTT
>VFJO01000018.1 GCA_009886045.1 Verrucomicrobiota bacterium | reverse complement strand
CGCTGGAGTCGTTGGCCATCGGCGGTCATAGACCGCCGCTACAGATCAGTTTCAACTTGTAGCGGCGTCTCTATGAGCGCCGGAGTCGTTGGCCATCGGCGGTCATAGACCGCCGCTACAGTAGAGTCCAAAAGCATTATGCTTTTGGTATTACTCGTGATATTCGCGGTTCAAATGTTTAGCGCTTCGACATCCGAGTAGGATGACTGAAGTGAGTTTTACTGCTCGGCGGCGTGTGCGTGGTAGAAATGAAAACCTTCTTGTACGGTGGGGAAGGTGTGCATTTTTCCGCGGACGAGGACGACGCTATCGTCACAATGGGTGCCAATAAAATTGGGATCGTGCGAAACAATGATCATGGCTCGATCACGGCGTTTTTCGAAAAGCTCGACTTGACAGCGCTCCTTAAAACGGTCGTCACCCACGGCAACCACCTCGTCTATGAGGTAGCAATCAAACTCGATACACATGGAGAGCGCAAAGGCGAGGCGGGCGCGCATGCCGGAAGAGTAAGTTTTCACCGGCTCGCCCAAGTAGCGGCCGAGCTCGGAAAAATCCTGCACATAGGGAATCTTGTCTTCAATGCTGGTATTGTAGATGCGGCAGATAAATCGCAGGTTGTCGAGACCAGTGAGGGAACCTTGAAACGCTCCAGCAAAGGCCAGGGGCCACGAAACCTTCATGCCGCGGTGTA
The DNA here is from genome assembly GCA_009886045.1 of Verrucomicrobiota bacterium. Taxonomy (GTDB): domain Bacteria; phylum Verrucomicrobiota; class Verrucomicrobiia; order Chthoniobacterales; family Terrimicrobiaceae; genus UBA967. The sequence goes on along the minus strand of VFJO01000018.1, from coordinate 19,165 downwards.
CAGTTCCGCTGGTGGGTCTTTCCGCTCCGCTAATCAATCGGATGAGCGTGGATTTGCCACTGCCATTCCGTCCCAAGATGCCTAGTTTCTTGCCAGGACGAACCTGCAGGTTGATATCCTCCAAGACCGTCCTCTCCCCGCCATGGACGGGGTAGCGCTTGGTGACATGGCTTAATTGAATCATCTGTAATCGAATGAAATAAGATAAACTGCTTCAAAGAAGAAGCACGAAGTGTGAGCAAGGGGATCCGCAGATTACGCAGATAGACGCAGATTAATAGAGTTTTACCAGATAACCCGTATCAATGTAGACCATGCATTAGGCTCGGCTACGGGAAACCAACTCTAAATTTTCTCAGTGCTCTCTGTGTCCTCTGTGGTCAATCCTGCTGGATTCGGGCTAATCCGTAATCTGCGGACTACTCGGCAAGGACCAGATTTCTCGTGACATAACGCACTTGGGCGAGCCCAAGAAACATCAAGACCATGTTAAAAACCACCACATAGCCGACGCTGTAATACCACTCGTGACCCGGGCCGAAGTAACCCGCTCGAAACATTTCCGTGCAGTTCACAGTAGGATTGAATAAAACAATATCGCGAAAAGCAGGCGGCAGGGATTCCACCATAAAAAAGGAACCGGAGAGGGGAACAAGAAGGTACATCAGCGGATGCCAAATTTTCTCAATAACCTCGCTCCGCTCACTGAGTGCACCAACCAGAAGCGAGAGGCTAGCGGCATACCAAGCCAAGAGAAACCAAGCCGCCCACATCTTAAGGTGATCTTGAGGCAGGGGAACAAGGCCCATGGCATAGAAGAGGATACATAGCATCACGAAGGATGTCGTCGCCCCAAGGCCCTCCAAGATAAGGCGGGCGATATAGACATCAATAGGCTTCACTTGCCGGTGAAACATGAGCGAATAGTTCGGCGGGAGGGCTAGAACACAGCGCCCGGGCATATTGCGCCAGAGAAGGATGGTGGAGTAGCCGGTGAGGACAAAGGCCGTGATCGTAATATCATGCCCCCCATGGCCACCCATGATGTTCCAAAGAAATGTCACCCCAAGCGTAAAAATCATCGGCTCCACGAAGAACCACATAAATCCGATATTGTGCCGGCCAAAACGCGTGAGCACCTCCCGCATAAGCAAAGCGCCGATAACCCGACACTGCATACGAAAGGACTCCAGAAGAGATAACTCGGCTAAACCGGTATTAGTCATGGTTTAAAATAAAAGCAGTGCACAGATTTCACAGATTTTTATTCATTGATTGTCTTTGCTGGCTATCTAATGAGAATGAGGGCAACTGAAACCTAGTCCCTTGGTTTACTCAGAGAGTTTAGGTTAATAATGGTATCTTGCTTGTGCAAATAGCACTCTACCATCTTCAACCTTGTAAACAAGGCGGTGTTCTTGAGTGATTCGCCTTGACCAAATACCGCTACCCAGATTGCGAAGGGGTTCCGGTTTCCCTAAGCCGACAAAAGGATCACGCCGTATCGCTTCGATTAGTTCTAAGATTTTAAGGGCAACCTTGCGATCTGTGGAAACCCAAAAAGCCAAGTCCTCTAGGAAGTCCCTGTCGAAGACCAAAAGCCTTTCCCCAGAGCACATTAAAAACCGGAACGCGCTTTCAATGAGTCCACAGAAAGGATATCGCCTTCGCCGCTGTCCAAGCGATTGAGCGCGGCAAGAAGTCTCCGTGCATTGGCCGGGGAGCGAAGCAAGTGGGCCGTTTCTTGGAGGCCTTCCCACTCTTCCAATGGCAGCATGACGATCGATTCCGATCCCTGTCTGGAAACAACCACAGGTTCTCGGGTCGAGACCGTTTTATCCCATACCTCCGCCAAGTGATCGCGCGCAGTCAAATAAGTGATTGTGCTCATGGATAGCTATTAAAATTGCCGTATTATCCCGTCAAACTTTATTTTGCAAAATCGAACTTTACGGAATAAACAATTGTCGAAATGATTCTCATTGCTGCCGTGCTACTTTAATCTGCGTCCATCTGCGTAATCTGCGGATTCCTTATACCAATATCTATTAGGTTTTGGACTTTAGCGCGACGTTTTAACTTGTAGCGGCGTCTCTATGAGCGCCGGAGTCGTTAACCATCGGCGGTTAACCATCGGCGGTCATAGACCGCCGCTACAGTAGAGTGCAAAAGCATTCAGCTTTTGGTATTAGCTCACAATTTGTGCTGCTTCTTTAAAGCAGTCTCACTCATTTCAAACGATTGCGGATTAGTATTGATGCTCACGCACACCCGCCAGGAGCATGGAGAGAATTCCCCAGGCGATAAAGCCAAGGACAATAGTCGTGAGAACGCCATAGGTGCGCTTGGGGAGCATGGCATCATCAGGAAGCATGGGTTTTGCGATTGTCTCCAAGTAGAGTTGCTGGCGCTGAGCCTCATTGCGGGCAATCTCAAGAGATGCCAGGGCGGAGGCAAGCTGCCTGTCGGCAAACTCACGGTCGAGGGTGAGACGTTCGTAGTCCGCTGCCTTGCTTGCAAGGGAGTTCTCGCCACCGGTGATTTTTTGCATTTCCTTGTAAACCTCGTTTTCAAGCGTTTTTTCTCGTAATTCCAGTGCCGGTGGGCGCGGACTCTGCGGCGAGAAAACTTTCAATTGTGTGAGTTGCGTGCGCGTTTTCACCAATTCCTCCTGCAATCGGGAAATGTGCTCGTAGTGCAGCTGGGTTTGACGCACAGGATCCATAACTGAGTGCTCGTTACGATAATTGGAAAGCGCAAGTGCCGAATTCTTAGCTTTTTGCTCAGCATTACGCACTTCATTTTCTGCAAAGCGAATGAGATCATTACGCCCTCGGTCGTTAAGAACATTCACCAACCGCTCCGCTTCTGAAATCAAGAGCGTATTGATCCGGAAAGAGGTGTCTGCATCAAAGGCGGAGACCTTCAGGGAGGTAATGCCAGACATGGGATCCACGTGCACATCGACGCGCTTAAGATAATATTCGTAAAGGGCTTCCTTACTACCATCCAAACCAATGGGATCGAAACGATGGAGGATATCAATCTTTCCATTGCACCAGATTGTTTTCAAATCTAGCTCCTTCTGAAGATATTCAAGAGCATCCCGAGAACGAACATATTCGCCCACTGTATAAACGTCGTCAGGTGCTTTGCTAAATCCGCTAAAACCAGCACCCTCCAGCATGGCGCCAAGTCCGCTGGCCATACTTTTTTTATTGGGACTCCGAACGACATAGCTGGATTCCGAGACATAAATATCACTCGCGTAGAAACCAAAGTACAGGATGGCCAGAAATGTTGGCAGGACCACAGTGGCCAAAAACAATCCACGCCGGCGGAGAAAGGAAGTAGCCGGGGATTTTGGAGGAGATGCTACGGGGGCTGGAACAAAAAGCTGGGTTTCCTTGGCAACAAGAGCCCGCGAGGGCTTCGGAGATTGGCGCCCAAAGTATTTCGTAATAAACAATACCAGACCGTGCTGGCGTTTAGCTTCATTGTCAACGAGCGTCAAATTCTTGTCGGTATCGGCGGCCTGATCCGAAGCGGTATGCGGAGCTGATGTCTCCGCATGTTCGGATCCGGGCTGCTCTGGCACGTCGGCTTCCAGATGAGGCTGGGCTGAAGAGTCCGCTCTAGGGCTCTCTCCCTGATCGGGCTGGGCTGACAAGTCTGCGTGATCTGGAGGAGAGGAAGCTTGGTCTTCTTCCTTGGGATAACTCGGTAAACTCATACAATAAGAAAATTAGGAACGTGCAATGGAGTCAACTGGCAGGCTATGCCAAGTCAACTTTTTGCAGAGATCAAAAGTTAGAATGCCCCTAGTGTGGCAGCTGAGCCTGCAACCCCTAAACCGGACACTGCGGGCGCGATGAATGTGTTAATCAAGCCCATGAATTTCAATAAACCTGCGCTTCCCGCAGGCGCATAGTAAATCACGTCGCGATCTCGCATGGTGAAGCTGTTCGCAAGAAAGAAGCCTCTCGGATCGTGGAGATTCAGCTGATATACAACTGGCGTCGTGGGACCTGCGGATGGAGCTTTACCTAAGGCACGAAGCATGGCGCTTGGCTCCACTCGGTAAACAAAAATCGTGGACGGATTGGCCTGTAGGTCGCTAGGCCCTCCAGAGGCCGCCACCGCATCTGATAAAGTCACATCCTCGACTGTAAGAGGATGGGATGCAATCCTGCCCGTGGCACCAAAGGAAAGGAAACTCAGCAGCCTCTTGCGGAGAACGATCGTGTCGCTGGGCCGCAAAGGGATATTTTTTTTCGCAATATCAAATACGTCTTGTAGTAAATCGGAGCGAATTTCTGAATTACGAGTCACAGTGACCATGGTGTCGTAGGGAGCGGACTGACTGCCTCCAGCTGAGGCGATGGCATCTATCAACCGAGTGCCTGCAAGCGAAACCGGCACCCGCGTAGGCGCCTTCACATCGCCAGCCACGCTCACAAGATCCCCTCCATGCCTCTCGGAAACGGTCACCACCACTTGGGGATCCGCAGTTTTCATTTTCAATCCCTCGCGAATCTCTTCCTCTACCTCCCCAAGATTCCGCCCAAGAACTCGCACTCGCCCTAAAAATGGCACGGATATCTCACCGGTCTGATCCACAGCCTGCGGCGGCAGGGCCGTCATGGGACTCACGGAGATAGTCCCAGCGGCAAGTGATGGACCAAAGAGCGAGGAATCCGACTCATAAATCGCTACACTCACGACATCGCCCATCGCGATCGCATGGCTTGAAACCGATCCAAACGCCTCGAGACCACGTTTGCCAAAGAGATCATCCGACTTACGGCCGCCAGCTGAGAGGTAAGAGGCCTTCGGTGCATTTGATTTGATGGCACTCAGGACGTTTTGATTCAACTCGAGCAGCTCATAGCAAATTCCGTTGGCTTCCTTGCCAGCGGCGCCTTTGACGCGAAAACCAGAAGGCCCGGAACTGGGTAGAAATGTGCAACCAGTTATGGCCAAGAGACAAATTGCAGAAAAGAGAACTTGAAATTTCATAATGAACGAATTGATATTAAAAACGACCAGAGGTCATCGCAGTGGCAAAAGTTAAAATTTTGTGTGTCATTTATGTCCCCCACCCGCTGCCTCATAGTTTAGATTAAAAATCTGCCGGGCGGCAAGCTCATCTGCTTGGTAAAATGAACACAGCGCATTTCGACGCGAATCAGGGGCAAGCTACCGCCTTTGGTCGTCAGCAGAAATTTTTCCACTGGTCCACATCCCAAACAAAATGTCTTCCTGTCTTTCACAGGTTCGCCGCGCAGCGCGCCGTGGATTTATTTCCCGAGGTTTTTCAGCAGCAATGACAGCTACTCCTGCCACATGCCACATGCCATCGCATTCGCGATGGACTGTATCGTGCGGATCCTTTCCAAAGCTTGATCCAACCAAGGTTTCAGCTCTTCTTGAACAGCCGCCATCAAAATTTTTGTGATCTTCGATTCCAAAGAGTACTTGTCCCTGAGGGCGCCGGGAATGTAAATGAAATTTACCGCGCCTACCGATCGGAGCACTTTCAAGGCTTGGCTCGCTGGCACAAGACTTATTTGCAGTCGCATGATAATCTTATCAATCGCCAACACGCGAAATAAGACAAAAAAATCGATAAACTCTCGTACACAACTTTTTATGCCGATCAGCTTGACAGAGTCGGCTTCCAAGATGTCCGCTGCTGGAGTGCAAAAAGCTTTCTCCGGTTAACTTGAACTTCACTAAAAACGACAGCAACTAGCATTCGTGAAAAAAACCATCGGAGAGCTTTAACTTTTGCCATGAAAATGAATCTAGACCTCCTCTGCCGCTCTCCACGAGCGCGAAGGCGTTTTCTTTGAACTCGCGGGCATGCTGCAGCGTATATATGATTTGTGTTAGATTTATTTTTAGGATGAAAGATCTTCGCCGAGGTGCTGAACACGACTTGCAGCAGTGCGGCGAAAATAAGAGTGTACTGTCTAGGATGCCACAAGATGTCGAGGAATTTCTTATGTATCTCGCCACAGAGCGGGGCCTTTCGGAGAGCTACCAATTGCTTGTACAGCGCTCGTTGGAGACATTCTCAGCTTGGCTTGAAAAGCACACCTCAACGCGCGAGTGGCAGAAAGTGGAGCCCCAGCAGATCACCGACTTTCTGATCCATCGCAAGCGCAGCGGCCTCCAAGCCTCATCGGTACGCATCGATGCCGTGGCGGTGCGAATTTTTTTCCGATTTCTGGTGACCCGCCACCGATGGGTGGAAAATCCCGCAGAGACACTTAATCTGCCCCGCCCGGAGAAACACCTCCCCGAAGCCCTACACGTTGATGAAGTCCAAAAACTCATCGAGGGCATCGGGCCGACCGATCCTCTCGGGCTCCGCGACCGTGCGATCTTTGAGCTGCTCTACTCCAGCGGACTGCGCGTGTCCGAGCTCTGTGATGCGCGTTTGGAGAACATCGACCTCGAGGCCTCGTTCATTCGCGTAACCGGTAAAGGAAAAAAAACCCGCCTCGTTCCGCTGGGGGCCCCTGCCTGCAAGGCGATTCAAAACTACCTCGAGCAGGAACGTCCCGAACTCGTCTCAAAAAAAACCGGCGCCGAGATTTTTCTTTCGATCAGGGGCAAGAAACTCACCACTCCACGCATCCGCCAGCTTATCAAACAATACGCTGCACGTGCCGGCATTGAAGCAAATGTTTATCCGCACCTCATGCGTCACAGCTTCGCCACGCACCTGCTGGCCGGCGGAGCCGATCTGCGCGTCATCCAAGAACTCCTCGGCCACGCTGATATTTCAACCACGCAAATCTACACGCACATCGAGAAAAGCGGCCTGCAGGCGGTGATCAAAAAATTCCACCCACGCGCGTGAGCAAAGGCGATCGGTAGTGGCCTAGATTACGACAATGAAGGAAGAACGCGGGATCCTGAAGTTTTCAAGAGCACCACGCGAAGTCATTGCCAACGCGGCAATGCTGGGGTAGAGCTTCTGCGCCCGAAGGTGGCACCATAAATATCATGCACCGTATTACCCTGCTTTTTCTTGCTCCTCTTGCCATCATCCTCTCGGCGTGCTCCAGCACCTCGCAAGTGAATCCAGCCGTGCTCTCCGCAGCCACAACACGCGGAGTCGCCTCCTCCACAACATCGAAAATGTCGTCAGGCTCGAAGCTCGACGCATCCGATATCCGCAACTTGGTCACCTCCAATGTGCCGGATGAAACAATCATCGCCTATCTCAATAGCACACGCGAAGTGTGCAACTTCTCCGCCAGCGAGATGTCGAGCCTCAAAGCTGCCGGAGCCGACGCCCAGTTGCTTTCATTCCTATCGAACACACAAGGATTTTACGGCCGCCGTCCAGCACCACCAAATGGACCCGCAATGCATCCTTCTGGAGAAGTAACAAACTCACGGGGCTATCAAAACGAGCAACCCTTCGCCTACAACGAGCCGGCGATCGATGGATTCTACAATTCAGGCTACGAGGAATCCCTCTACAGCCCGTTTTCGTTTAATTAACCGAGCCGAAAGGCCCTCCAAAGTGTGACCGGCAAAGCTCCGCTTTGGCATCAGCGCTTGCCCTTCGCTGGCTTGGCTCTGGCAGCGTCAACCGGAATCCTCGGCGCCTACTTGAGCCCGATAGGGTCGGGGACGTTTCTACTTCTATCCGCCATCTGCCTTGCAGCATGGATTCCTCTCCACCGCAGCGCGTGGGTTTATGCAGCCGTAGGATTTTTGTTTGCCGCGCTGCAGGTCTCTCAAACACTCGAATCGCCAGCCGCAGAGCTCGCTCATTTTTTGGGTGGTAAGCCACGCGCCGCCTTCATCGAAGGCATTGTTCGTACTGAGCCAACGGTGGGATCCACCGGAAAATCCCGCTTCGTTATCGAGACCACACAAATCGAAGTCGATGGGGAGAAACTCGCCCTCTCATGCCATGTCCTCGCCATCGTTCCTTCAGGCACCGCAAGTCTCGAAGACAAAGTTCGCCTCATGGGCAGCCTGCGGCCGATCGCCCCGCCTCGGAATCCCGGCCAATTTGACGCTCAACGCGTCATGGCTCAACGGGGCATCACGTGCGAACTTGTCACGGCCTCGCTGGGAGATATGGAAATCACGGCGCATGCGGCCGGCCTCTCGCTCCCACGGATGGCATCCGCCTGCAGAATGTGGATGGAGGCCACTCTGCACAAAGGCATTTCCGAAGACCCACTCGTTTGCAATCTCCTCGCTGGAATCGTTCTCGGCGTCACATCCGACATTCCCGAGGAGCTGCAAGATGAGTTCCGACAAACAGGCACATTCCACCTCTTCTCCGTATCCGGCCTGCATGTGGGCATGATTGCCGTGATCCTCTGGCAGGTATTCCGAATCGCTGGTATCGGCCGCAACGCATCGACATTCGTGATTATTCCGACCCTCTTTTTTTATGCGCTGCTTACGGGTTGGAAGCCCTCAAGTGTGCGAGCTGCGACGATGACCGCTATTTTTCTAATTGGCATGGCATCGTGGCGACAGCCGGTCGCACTGAACTCGCTCTGCGCCGCAGCGTTTGTGATTCTTGCCCAATCAACGAACGAGTTTTTCAATCCCGGATTCCAATTATCATTCACCGTAGTCGCCGCGATCCTTGTTGTAGCGGGGCCGCTTCAGGAGCGCATCGGACAAGGCTTGGAGCCCGACTCCTTCATTCCTGTGTCGCTCTGGACGTACTGGCAAAAGAAGCGCCACGAGACAGCGGGTCACATCGCGGGCTTGCTGTCCGTATCCCTCGCGGCCTGGATCGGATCGCTTCCGCTATCTATTCTTTATTTCCACATGGTTTCGCTCTCCGCTTTGGTTGCAAACCTGGTGGTTGTACCCCTCTCATTTCTCATCATGGCCACAGCCGCTCTGGCACTGGCAGGCGGCGTGATCAGCGGAGCCATCGCGATAGTTTTTAATAATGCCAATCTCGCCTTCACAAAAATCCTCCTCGTGATCATCCAGGCCTCCGCATCGCTCCCCGGTTCATTTCTGCCAATTGGAAATTGGCAGACCGCTCCCGTAGCGCTCACGATTTTCGATTTCAGCCCAGGCGCGGCCACAGCTATTCAAAGTGGCGGGCGACTTTGGCTCCTCGACTGCGGGTCGCTGTGGAATTTTGAAAACACGCTCACCCCATGGATGCGCAGTGCCGGCAAGTGGACGCCAGACACCGTCTTGCTCACACACGGAGATGCCAACCACATCGGTGGAGTCGCAATGCTGATGGACCAAAATCCCTCTCCACGCATCATCGACTCCGCGCTAGCCGATAGATCACCCGTTCGCAAACGCCTTCATGCCGCGATGGGTGCCACTGCGAATCAGAGATCCGTGACGCGCGCCGGCGATTGTTTTGAAATCAGTAAGTCAAGTTCGCTGAAAATCCTCGATCCCCCGGAGAATCTCATTGCGGCTACATCGGACGATAAGGCCCTCATCACCCTGCTACAGTCCTCCAGCACACGCATTCTCTTTCTCTCCGATGCCGGACCGACAACATTTGAGCGCCTCTTGGAAAATCAGCGTGCGGAAATCGCAGCTGATATCCTTGTGTTGGGTCGTCACCGCTCCGGCACCGCCCCCGAAGCATCGTTCCTGCGTGCCGTGAATCCCTCACTTATCGTGGCAACGGCTGCAGGATTCCCTTCCAATGAGCCGATTGATGAAGAATGGGCCGCTATGGTTCAGGGGCTTGGGATATGCCTCTTTCGTCAAGATGACACAGGTGCCGTCCAGATTCGTATGGGGAAAAAGGGATTTGTCGCCGAGGGGTTTCTCAACGCTCAAAAATTTAGCCGATGACCACGTTTGTGCCTTCCGGCACAAGCTCGAAAAGCTCGGCGATGTCGGCGTTGCGGAGCCGGACACATCCATGGCTGGCTGGCGTTCCGATGAGATCTTCGCGATTTGTGCCGTGAAAATAGATGTAGCGATCGCGCGTGTTGGTGTTCTCCGAATCCAACCCTGCAAGCCACAGAATTCGCGTCAGGACACCATCCTGCTCTCCACCAGGTGCAGCAATCTCGCCGGTAGACTCGCGGCTTTTGAATACGGTCCATAAGGGAACTCCCTCGCCGATTTTTTCTGAAACCACAAAACGCCCGGTCGGCGTCTTGAAGCTGCCTGGCTCACATCCCTGGCCGAAACGGGACGTTGAAATCGGCCATGATTTGACCAACTCGCCACCCCGGCACAAATCCACAACCTGCCGAGCGATATCCACTCGCATCTCCCAGTCTTCCAAGGATTGCCGATCAGGCTTGTCCGGTGTCATGATCTTCCAGTATGTCAAAATCCCATAGAGTCGCAATCGTCGGCGCGTCCGGTGCTGTCGGAGTCGAAATGCTCCGCGTCATGGAACGTCGTAATTTCCCCGTCGCCAGCCTCCGTCTTCTTGCCTCGCCCCGCTCCGCCGGAAAGACACTTGCCTTCCGAGGCGAGGAACACACGGTAGAGCCTCTACATTTGAATTCCTTCGAGGGGATCGACATCGCCCTTTTCAGTGCTGGAGGCGCAATATCTCGCGACTTTGCCCACGCCGCTATAACTAGCGGAGCAGTGGTAGTGGATAACTCCTCCGCGTTCCGCATGTCGCCCGACGTGCCACTCGTCGTTCCGGAAATCAATGGGAGCGACGTCAAAAACCACCGAGGCATCCTGGCAAATCCCAATTGCACCACAGCAATCACCCTCATGGCTCTGTATCCGCTACACCGTGCGTTTGGAGTGACCCGCCTCTTTGCATCCAGCTACCAAGCCGTCTCCGGAGCTGGCGCACGTGCCATCGAGGAACTCCGCAGCCAAACCGAAGCCGTCGCCAAAGGCCGTCCTATCGTAAAGGAAATTTTCCCGCACCAGATCGCATTCAATGTCATTCCTCAAGTCGATTCGTTTATGGACACCGGGTACACAAAAGAAGAAATGAAAATGGAAAATGAAGGCCGCCGCATCATGCACCTGCCCAATTTCAAAGCCTCGGTGACTTGCGTGCGTGTTCCCGTGTACCGCGCCCACTCAGTCGCCGTGAGTGCCGAGTTCTCCAAACCCATCTCGCTGGAGGAGGCCCGCACCGCACTCCAAAATGCGCCGGGACTCCAATTTGTCGAAGACGGCTATCCTATGCCACTGGACTGCGCCGGGAAGGACGACTGCTTCGCCGGGCGCCTGAGACGCGATTGCGCGATGGAAAACGGCATCGCCTTCTGGGTCTGCGGCGACCAATTGCTGAAAGGCGCCGCCCTCAACGCCATCCAGATCGCCGAACTACTCTAGGATGAAAATCCAGCGCCTCATCTCCCTGCCACCTGCCATGTCGGTTTATTTCCCCAGCACGGCCGAGGGAGAGGGATGGTTTGCCGCTTGCGATCCCGCCGGCATCAAGCTTGGCTCAGGCGGCGGCGTTGCCCATCTGCTAGCCGAGGCATGGCGTAGCAAAGGCGGGAATGCCCCATTCGAGAAGTGGTGTGAAGAACCCTCGCTCAAACTCACCCTCATGGCCGGTGGACAAAGCCGTCGCCTGCCCGCCTATGCCTCAACGGGAAAAATCCTCATGCCATTTCCTGCTCTCCGCTGGGCGGATGGTCAGCGCCTCGACCAGACGCTGTTGGATGTGCAGATGCCCGGCTTCGGCCACATCGCTGCACGCGCGCCGCAGCAGAGTCGCGTCATGGTCGCCAGCGGAGATGTGCTCCTGCGCTTCCCCCCGAGACTTCCCACCATGCCGGATGCCGATATCCTCGGCCTTGGCATGTGGGTTGATGCCGAGACGGCCTCGCACTTTGGCGTTTTTTTCACTCCAAAATCGCAACCCGAAGAGCTCGCTTTTTTCCTCCAAAAACCCAAGCCGGATGAGATCGCTCGGCTCGCCGCCGACCATCTCTTCCTCGTTGATACCGGCCTCTGGCTTCTCAGCACGAAGGCGATTTCCGTGCTTTTCAAAAAATGCGGTTGGAATGCCACGACAAGCCAATTTGACAATGGCGTGCCGGATTTCTACGAACTCTACGCTGGCATGGGGCCATGTCTGGGCAGCCATCCATCGCAACATGATGAAGACATAGCCTCCCTCACTTGCGCGGTCGTTTCTCTCCCGGATGCGGAATTCTACCACTTTGGCACAAGCCGCCAGATGATCGAATCCGTCTCCGCGCTCCAAAACCGAACCCTCGACCAACGCGGCCAGTCGCACCTCTCGCTGAAGCCTCATCCGGACATGTACGTCCTGAATTCCGACTTCGCTTTCAGTTCACGATCCAGCGCCAACAAACTCATTTGGGTCGAAAATTGCATTCTTCCGGCAGCGCTTCCGCTCACGTCCGAAAATGTTCTCACCAATCTTCCTGCGGAAATCGGCTCGATTCCTCTCGCGCCTGGAGTCTGTGTGGACACCCCGCCTGTGGGCGTATCCGCTCGCTGCCTGCGCGTGTATGGATTTGACGATTCCTTCAAGGGCGCAATCGGCGACATCTCCACCCATTGGCTTGGCGAGCCCTGCGAGCTTTGGTTCGAGAGGCGCGGCATAACTCCGGCGGATTGCGGTCTCTCGCCAAACACAGATATCCAGGAAGCTCGGCTCTTTCCGATTCTTGAAAGCGAGGCGTTGAACGCGCAAATCGTTTCCTGGATGTCCTCACGGGAACCCGAGACGGATTCCGAATCTCTTACGATCTGGAAAAACAGCGAGCGCCTCTCCGCGCAGGAAATCACCGAGCGCTTTAATCCGGCACGACTTCTTGGCGGGCGGCGTCTGCAAATTGCCTCGATCACGCCACGTCTTTTTGCGCAGCGCGGCAACAATCCCTTTTACCGCCTCGATCTCGACAGCACGGCACGCTTTTTTGCCGATACCAGTGCCCTCACGCCTGCATTGTCTACCCCCGCCGGTTCTCCGGTAGATTTTCTCGCCGAGGCCATGTTCTGCGCCCAGGTGGCTGAGATCCGTGGTGAAAGAAGTTTATCTGGAGACTACGAAAAACGCGCCTTCTCTTTCCTGAGCGACCTAGTGGTCGATCGTATTGCTTCGACAAAATGCGCACCAATCCGAACTGCAATCGATGACCAGATCGTGTGGGGCCGGTGCCCGATCCGCATCGATCTCGCCGGGGGTTGGACGGATACGCCGCCGTATTGCCTGAAACGTGGGGGCGCAGTGGTCAATGTGGCTCTTGATCTCAACGGGCAACCGCCCGTGCAGGTCTTCGCCCGTGTGCCGCTGCACCGCGAAATTGTGATCCGCTCGATTGATTTGGGTGCAGAGACCCGCATCCGCACCTTTGAGGAACTGGCGGACTTCACACATGTAGGTGCCGAGTTTTCCCTCGCCAAGGCTGCTCTTGCACTCGCTGGCTTCCATCCGCGCTTCACAGCCCACACCCGCGCGGACACTCTCGATGGCCTCCTGCGCGAATTCGGCGGCGGCCTCGAAATCTCTCTCCTCGCTGCGACGCCGAAAGGCTCCGGCCTTGGCACCAGCAGCATCCTCGCTGCCACGCTTCTTGGAACACTCTCCGAAGTTTGCGGCCTTGGCTGGGATCACGAGGAAATCTCCTTACGCACCCTCGCGCTGGAGCAACTTCTCACCACTGGCGGAGGCTGGCAGGACCAAGCGGGGGGAATCTACCGCGGCCTGAAAATGATCGAATCCGCGCCCGGTCTTACCCAGCGCGGTCTCGTGCGTTGGCTTCCCCAGCACCTCTTCGGCCCATCGAACGCCAATGGCATGGCCCTGCTCTACTATACGGGAATTACCCGCATCGCGAAGGGCATCCTCCGCGAGATCGTACGCGGAATGTTTCTCAACCGGCCGGAAACTATGGCACGTCTGGACGAAATCGCCGCCCACGCGCGCGATTCGTTTGATATCCTACAACGCGAGTCGTGGGACGGTCTCTGCAGTGTGGTGAGGCGCTCATGGGAACTCAACTGCGCGCTGGATGCCGGCACCAACCCGCCCGCCGTGCAAGACATACTCGAGCGCGTCGCCGACTGGACCGCAGCTGCAAAACTCCCAGGAGCCGGAGGTGGTGGATACATTCTTTTTCTCGCAAAGGACGCAGAAGCCGCCTTGCGCATTCGCCGCGAACTCACCGCCCGCCCGCCGAACGCGAGGGCTCGCTTTGTACGGATGGACATTTCGGATACGGGTCTGCAGGTGACAAGGAGCTGATCCGGCACATCGAAATTTGAGCCGCCTCCAGAAGAGATACGGGTAAAATGCGTGTTACCTCAAAGTCCGCTCGGGTAAGTCTCATCGACCTCAGCGGCACCCTTCTCGTCCCATGCCGGTGTGCGCTCGAGTGGCTCGACAGCACGCGTCTCATCAAAATGAAAAACCGCATCAAATTGCGCTGACACGCTGGCAGTAAAGTAATGACTCTGCCTCTCGGTCTCTGGCCGGTAAATGACTCCGATCGCCCTCTCGAGTAGGGGATGTTGAAGCTGATCGGCAGCATCCTTGTGCTTCGCAAAGTCCAGCCAAAAGCGCGGAATTTCCGTTTCGTGGAAGAGCTTCTCGCAACTGTGCAAAAGCGCAGGACGTAAGATTTTTTGCTCAGCAGGAGCATCCCAATCGGACGCGGCGGTGACTGTGCCATTGTGCGTGGTGAATCCGATCAGCACAGCCTCTTCTACGAATCGCTCTTTTGCCAGCTGGCCGATATTAAACTCCCCGCGTTGTCCCATCTGAGTCGCTCGAGCATTGCCGATATGCGAATTATGAGCCCACACGACAATCTTTGCTCCGCCATGCAAGGATTCGATATGCGAGGCAATGGCCATCAACGTATTCATCATGTGTCGGCCGCGAAGGTTCCATGACTCGACATCCCCCCGTAGCATCGTGCGGTAGTAGTTTTCGGCATCTGCAACCACGGTCGCATTCTGTTCGGCACAGAAATATGCCTCCGCCGCCCGATGCCCATCGAGACCCAGCAGGCTGGCTCTTTTATGGCGCATGTCGGCCAGAGCAGAGATCACTTCTTCTTCGCACGTCTTGGATATTCCACTACCGGTGAAGAGCCCATAACGCTTAGGATCTCCGCCGAAATGGTCAAAACACGCGTAGCGATGGGTGAACGTGCGTGCCACAGCAGGATCGTTGGCTCGAAGATAGTCTAAGACCGCTTTCATCGAGTCGTTCAGGCTGTAGAGATCCAAGCCATAAAAACCGACCGCCTCGCCAGCGGATTTAATATTGCGTTGTCGGAGCCATCCCGTGAAGTCCAGCACGTCGCTATTCCTCCACATCCATTGTGGAAAGCGTTTGAACCCAGCGAGGGCGTCTGCTGCTGCTGCATCCTCATCCAAGCCTTTTACAAAGCCATTCACTCTCCATGAGTCTGGCCAGTCGGCCTCGACCGCCACCGCATTGAAACTGAGCTCGTCGACAAGGCGCTTGGTAATATCCGCTCGCGCTTTGTAGAATTCATGAGTGCCATGTGTGGCCTCACCAAGCATGACGATTTTTGCCTTCGCACAACGCTCCATGAGGGCGTCATAGTCTGAGTGGCCACCCGAAAGCGGGTCCGCACATCGGCGGATCGTTTCGACTGCGGCTTTCATACGGCCTCCTTTTTCTGAAGTTTTGCCCCCCTTCGTAGCAACTCATAGACGCTTTCATCGGACACCTGCCTGAAGTCATTGTACCACTGGCCGACACCGAAGAAATCCTCCGGCATAACAACAGCGACAAATTCCTCGACCAACGCTTCCATTTCCCAGCGCACGGTCGGCGGGGCGACTGGCGTAGCGGCAATGATACAGCGTGCGTGCTGTTCCCGAAGGGCGCTGATCGCCACGCGCATGCTCGATCCAGTAGCCACACCATCGTCCACCAGAATTACTGTTTTTCCCTCGACAGGAATGGCCGGTCGGTTGCCTCGATAGGTTGCCTCGCGCCGCAGAAGTTCAAGGGCTTCGCGCTTCTCAACCGCCTCGAGCGAGTCGGGTGGAATACGAAGGCTTTCGATAACGCTGCGATTTAAGACGCGCACGCCTCCACTTGCGATGGCTCCCATGGCCAGCTCCTCATTACCTGGGACTCCAAGCTTGCGGATAATCATCACATCGAGAGGCAGATTCAACGCCCTTGCGATTTCAGAGCCGATTGGAACTCCTCCGCGCGGGAGTGCAAGCACGATGGTATCGGGCCGGTTGGCATACTTCATCAGTTTCGCCGCAAGGATTCTGCCAGCCTCTTCTCGACACTGAAATCGTGCGTTCATACCTCGACAGCCTCCCGTTGCTTTTGGTGTTCACGACGCTCGCTCGCCAAGTAGTTTTTAAACCAAGAGGCAGCGAGGCTCGAGACCCTCTCAAGAGTTCCCGGTTCTTCAAACAGATGGGTGGCCCCCGGGATGATCGAAAGTTTTTTTATGCAGCGCAGGTGCTGGCTCGCTTCCTTGTTAAGTCGAATCACGGCGTCATCACGCTCACCAACTATGAGGAATGTGGGAGCTACCACATGGCGCAAGTGCTCATAAGCCAAGTCCGGGCGCCCGCCGCGCGAAACCACGGCCCCGATCCTCTCGCCAAGAATTGCTGCGGCTGCCATCGCGGCTGCAGCGCCGATGCTGGCACCGAAGAGTCCGATGGGTTGTTCATGGGTGCCCGGATGGTCTTCGACCCATCTTACAGCCGAGATCAGACGATTCGTGAGCATCTCGATGTCGAAGTGCAATTGACCATCTGCGGCGTCTCTTCGTTCCTCTTGGTGAGTCAAGAGATCCAGCAGCACCGTCCCGATTCCAGACTCGTGCAAGATCGAAGCGACAAACTGGTTTCTCCGACTATGCCGACTGCTGCCACTCCCATGGGCAAAGATCACGATACTTGATGCTCTCGGTGGCATGATCCACTCGGCCTCAAGATAATTCGAATCAACTGGTATTTGAACAATTCCGGAGAAGGTTTCCACCGTGCGGTTAGGGCCATTAGGCTTTTTATAGTTTGGTTTGAGCATGGTAATTTTGAAAGAGGTTGGACATTTTTACGAAGCAAAGCCGAAGCGATGCTTGACCTCGGCGTAGTCCATGTGGAGCGACCGGCTGAGCAACTCTGCGACTAGCCGAGTGACTGCGACACGCAGGAGATGGTCGAACTGATGCGGCTCAACAGGCAGCCCATCATGAGTGATCGCTAGGATGCGTGCGCCACTCGTGAGGAGTTGGACAAGAAATGTCTCCGCTTCGACCGGATCACCCGTGTGGTGCGTGTCGATGCGTTTGTTGTGTTCGGGAAAGACAGTGTAGCTGATTGCGAATTTTGAGTTCATTGGGTGAGTGATGGGTTCGCTCGCAATCAATCCCCGACGCGCATCTCCGCCAATAAGGTCATCTCCCCATCGCGCCACTTGCGCTCTCGGCCGAGCGTGCCCCGAAGCGGCTTCACGCCGATCCTCAAATGAAAAATACAACACAGCAAACAACGACATCACTCACACCCCGCATTCACATTGAACGGGAGGACCGCGCACCCACGAATGCGGGCAAGACAGCCGACAGCAAGATTCGCAGCGAAGGCCGCACTCTCGCTGCCATGGAGCGCTCGGCCATTGCGTCACGCACTCACAAAGCTCAGGAAACAAAATTAGCAGTTCAATAAACAAAACAGCTCACGCATCAGGATTACTCCGATGATTGTCCTCCACAACCGCACTTCTGAAGATTGCCCAGCCCCGATTACCTCTTAGCCTCCTTGCTGCTAATAAATACCCCAATGAAAAAAATCACCCTCTCTAAACGTGTCTTGAAGGTCTCTCCTCGAAAGTCCAAGCCTCTCGTGCTAACCAAGCGCAGCGCCCCCGCCAACCAACCATCCAAGACAAAGGCCACGACATCCATCCGTCTCATGATCGTGGATGACCATGCCTTCATCCGGGAGTCGCTGCGCTCACTGGTTGATCTTGATAAAACCATTGAAATCGTTGGTGAGGCCGACAACGGCCGCAAGGCGATCGAGATGGTTGCCGAGCTCCACCCGACCCTACTACTCATGGACATCGGAATGCCCCGACTCAACGGCCTCGCAGCCGCACGCCAAATCCGCCAACTCGCACCGGATGTCGGGATCATTCTCCTCACCGCCTTTGGCACGGACCAATACATCCAGCAAGTCATCGACGGAGACATCCATGGCTACCTCCTCAAAGACTCGCCATCGAGCCTCATCACCCACGCGATCCATGAGGTGGCCAAGGGCAACACATTCCACAGCCCTGCGATCTCGCGAAGAATGCGAACGATCTACAATGAAATTCCATCTGGAAATGGACACAAGCCTCCAATGAAACTCACAAACCGAGAGATCGAGGTTCTTCAGCTCATCGCCGAAGGCGCCGCCAACAAGCAGGTCGCTGGCGAGCTGAATATCAGCATCAAAACGGTTGAGAAGCACCGGCAAAACCTCATGGACAAACTGAGAATCCACGACACAGCAAGCCTGACTCGATACGCGATTTCCTCGGGCGTGATCGACAACATGGTGCAAACCCTGCTGCCGATCTGATCTAGGTGATCAGCAAGCGGCAGCGAGTTTCGCCACGCGCGTTCTGAGTTCCTCGATCGGGAGGCTTGGCCCGATGAGGAGCAGCAGAGGCGTCTTGACGCGAGGCTCGCGACCAACAGGAAAAAGGCGGAGATCGTCATCAGGTCCCGCCTTTTGAAAGACAAAAAACTCCTGCGGCGCATCGTGAAAGACAACGAGTCCCTTTGCACGCAAGACCTCCGGGGGAAGCTCCTCCACAAAAGCTTCAAAGACGGTTCTATCCAAAATTTCCGGCAGGAGAATCTCGCAGGAGGCAAAGTGGTGGGAGGCATGCGAGTGCGAATGGTGATCCAAACCCTCGCGCTCAGGCTCAAAGCGGGGAGACTCAGCCGCTTCCGAAATGAGAGAAAGATCCTTGGCGAAGGAGGCCGGATTCGTCCTCATACCCCGGACGCCACACTCCTTTAATGACTCCAGCACGGCATCCATGCGCTCGGGAGGAATCGAATCGGTGCGCGAAAGATAGACGTGCGAGGCCGTGCGGGCTTGCTCACGCTCAAGAGCATTGTGCCAGAAACGACGCTGCCACCGCTTGCCATCAATCACGGAAAGCTGAACTGGCGGGCTGAAGTTTTTCAAAGACGGATCGAGCGCG